>NZ_WVUH01000125.1 GCF_017614955.1 Micromonospora echinofusca | reverse complement strand
CCACCACACCCTTCCCGAAAGGGGCACCTGTGCGCAGCCACCCCCGTACCACCCCCGGCGCGACCCGGCGCGCGGTCCTGGCCGGCGGACTCGCCGCCGCCGTCGCGTTCTCCCTCGCCGCCTGTGGCTCCGACCCGGACGCCGCCGCCGTCGACGGCGGCGGTGTGGGTACCGCAGAGAAACCGGTCGCCATCCGCATGCTCGCCAACGACGCCTTCGCGCGGCAGTGGCAGGAACAGATGGTGCCGGAGTTCAACAAGGTCTACCCGCACATCAAGGTCACCATCGACGGCGTGCCCTACGGCGACCTGCTCGCCAAGGAGATGCTGGAGCTGACCGCGCCCGAACCGACGTACGACATCGTCCTCGCCGACGACCCGTGGATCCCGCAGCTGGCCAAGACCGGTGGGCTACTGGACCTCAAGGCCGACCTCGGCAGGTACACCAAGCCCGACTACGACTGGGCCGACTTCAACGCCGGACCGCTGGCCGCCGGTGAGTGGCAGGGCAAGCAGTACGGGGTGCCGGTGCGGTCGAACCTGCTGCTGATGTTCTACAACAGGTCGCTGTACGCCAAGGCCGGTGTACCGGAACCGACCCCGGCGCTGACCTGGGCGCAGTACCTGGAGCAGGCACCGAAGCTGGTGCAGGACACCAACGGCGACGGCAAGCCCGACGCCTGGGCGGTCGGCACCTACTTCACCAAGGACGCGCTCACCCCGACGATCTGGCAGACCATCCTCAACAGCAACGGCGGCCAGCTCCTCGACGCGGACAACAAGGCGGCGTTCCACACCCCCGAAGGGGTCGCCGCCCTCCAGACCCACATCGACCTGCTCAAGTACGCGCCGCCCGGCGCGGCCACCTACCAGTTCAACGAGCCGCTGGAGGCGTTCCGGCAGGGCAAGACGGCCACGATGTTCATGTGGGGCAGCGTCTACCGGGGCACCGCGATCGACCCGAAGACCACCACCCTGAAGCCGGAGCAGGTCGGTATCCAGGTGATGCCGGTCGGGTCGGCGGGTGCGGGCGCCCACCGGGGCATGTGGTCCGCCGCCGTGGCGAAGAAGAGCAAGCAGTCCGAGGCCGCCTGGGCCCTGGTGCAGTGGCTCACCTCCAAGGAGGGCGAGAAGTGGCAGTCCGGCACGCTGGGGGTCTTCCCCGCCCGGACCTCGACGTTGACCTCGACACCCGCGCAGCCCTGGCTCGCCCCGGTCTTCAAGGCGATCCTCGACGGGTACGCGGCGATGGAGAAGGGCCGGATGTGGCGGCCCCGGCTGCCCGAGGCGGACGCGGTGCAGCAGATCCTGGCCACCCAGACCAGCCGGGCGATGTCCGGTCAGGCGACCGCTGACCAGGCACTCCAGACGGCGGCCGACGAGATCGACAAGCTGCTGAAGTCCAAGGGCTACTGAGCCGGGCGGAGCAGAGACGGTGTCTACCACGACTGAGACGGGGGCGGTGGGGAACACGACCCCCACCGCCCCGGCGGGGCCACCGACCGGCCGCCCGGCAGCGCTCCGGCGCTGGCGCGACCTGGGCAGCCGGTGGCTGTTCCTGGCGCCCGCGCTGGCCATCCTGGTGGCGGTGCTGGCGTACCCGCTGTTCTACACGGTCCGGATCAGCTTCTCCGAGCTGGACCTGGCCACCTTCACCCCGGCCCGCAACGTGGGCTGGCTCAACTACCGGACGGTCCTGGAGGACCCCGGGTTCCTCAACTCGGTGAAGGTCACCGGTGTCTACCTGGCGCTGGCGCTGCCGTTGCAGATGGTCCTCGGGTTCGGCATCGCTTTCCTGCTCAACGTCGACTGGCGGGGTCGGGGCGTGCTGCGGGCGTTGTTCCTCATCCCGATGGTGGTCGTCCCGGTGGTGGCCGGTGGCGTGTGGAAGATGCTGCTCGACCCGATGTGGGGCTTCGTCAACTACGTCCTCGGGCTGGTCGGTGTCGGCCCGGTCGACTGGTTGGCCGATCCCACCCTGGCCATGGTCAGCCTGGTGCTCATCGACACCTGGCGGTGGACACCCTTCGTGGTCCTGATCGCCTCCGCCGGGCTCATGTCCCTGCCCACCGACGTGTTCGAGGCGGCCCGGGTCGACGGCGCCGGCTGGTTCGCGACCCTGCGCAAGGTCACCCTGCCGCTGCTCGCCCCGGTCATCCTCGCCGCGTTCATCGTGCGCTGGCTCGGCGCGGTGAAGATGTTCGACATCGCGCTCGCCGCGACGAAGGGCGGGCCGGGGCAGGCCACCGACGTGGTGAACCTCTACATCTACGAGAAGGCGTTCCGGGGGCTGGAGTTCGGTACCGCGTCGTCGATGGCGACCCTGGTGCTCGCGCTCACCATGCTGCTGACCTTCCTGTTCCTGCGGCTCAACCGGTTCCTGGAGAAGCGATGGTGACCCTGACCGCGACAGCGGCCCGCCGGGGCGGTGCCCGGCCCGGCCGGCTCGGCCGTCGGCTGCGTATCGGTGCCGGGATCGGCGCGACGCTGCTGTTCCTCTTCCCGGTGCTGTGGATGGTCAGCACCTCGCTGAAACTGCCCCGGGACATCTTCACCACCCCGCCCCGCTGGGTCAGCAGCGTCACGCTGGACAACTACACCAGCTACCTGACCCAGGCCGACATCGGCCCCCGCATGGCCAACACGGTGATCGTCGCGGCCGGTTCCGGTCTGCTGTCGCTGGTGGCCGGTGCGATGGCCGGGTACGCGCTGGCCCGGCTGCCGATCCGGGGCGCCGGCCTGATCGGCGGGCTGATCCTGGCCTCCCGGGGCGTACCGCCGATCGCCCTGGCGGTGCCGATGTTCCTGGTCGCCCGGCGGTTCGACCTCATCGACCAGCACATCACCCTGATCCTCGCCTACTGCACCTTCCTGATCCCGTACGTGATGTGGCTGATGCGGTCGTTCTTCCTGGCGCTGCCCAGGGAACTGGAGGAGTCGGCGATGCTCGACGGCGCCTCCCGGTTCGGTGCGTTCTTCCGGATCATCGTGCCGTGCAGCCTGCCCGGGCTGATCTCGACGCTCATCTTCAGCGTCATCCTGGCCTGGGAGGAACTGCTGTTCGCGCTGATCCTGACCAACCGCAACGCGGCGACGATCCCGGTGGCCATCGCCGGCATGGCCGCGGACACCGAACAGGGCGCGATGTGGGGTCCGCTGACCGCGGTCGGCACCCTGACCGTCGTCCCGGTGGTGGTGTTCGCGCTGTTCGTGCAGAAGTGGCTGATCAAGGGCCTGGCGGAGGGCGCGACCAAGGGCTGACGCCCTGGTCGGTCGCAGAGATTGGCGGAGGACATGAAGATTCGCGACGTCCGGGCCTCGCTCGTCGAGATCCCCTACCCCCGGCCGTTCGTACCGTCGTGGGCACCGGAGGGCGCCCATCCGACGATGGCGGCCGTGGTGGTCGAGGTGGAGACCGACGCCGGGGTGACCGGGGTGGCCGGTGGCGACATGGGGCACGGTTCCGGGCCGCTGCTGCTCGCCGCGATCCGCGACGTGGTCCGTCCGCTGCTGGTCGGACAGGACGTCTTCGCCACCGAGCACATCGCCAACCGGCTGCGCTACGTCGCCCAGTACTTCTTCCCCCGCCCCTGGGTGGTGGGGGTCGCCGTGTGGGACGCGGTCGGCAAGGCCTGCGGCCGGCCCCTCTACCAGCTGTGGGGTGGGGCGGCCAGCGAGCTGCGCGCCTACGCCAGCTTCGGTGAGGTCCGTGACCCGGCGCAGCGGGTCGACGACGCGCTGGCCGCCGTGGCGGCCGGGTTCCGGGGCATCAAACTGCGGGTCCACTCGTCCACCGTGGACGAGGACCTGCGGCAGGTGGCCGCGGTCCGGGAGGCGGTCGGACCGGACGTGATGATCGCCGTCGACGCCAACCAGGCCGCCGCGCGGTGGCGGTACGCACCGGACGGCAGCCGGCTGATCTGGTCGTACGAGCGGGCCCTGACCACCGCCCGGGAGCTGGCCGCCCTGGACGTGGCGTGGCTGGAGGAGCCGCTGCCCCGGCACGACTACCGGGCACAGCGGGCGCTGACCGCCGCCGCGCCGGTACCGATCGCCGGTGGGGAACACAACCGTGGCATCGCCGAGCTGGTCCGGCTGCTGGAAGATGATTGCTTCGACATCTACCAACCCGACGCCAACGAGAGCGAGGAGATCCATGCCCTGCGGCAGTTCGGCGCGATGGTCGCCGCGCGGCACCGGCGGTTCATCCCACACGCGTGGGCGACCGGGCTGGGTGTCGCCGGCAACCTCCAGCTCTGTGCGTCCCTGGTGGACTGCGAGTGGCTGGAGTACCCGTACGATCCGCCGGTCATCGTGCCGGAGGTCTTCCAGGTGATGTTGACCGAGCCGCTGCTGCCCGATCCGGTCAGCGGCGCGGTGCGGCTGCCCACCGCGCCCGGCCTCGGCGTCGCACTGGACCGGGCGGCGATCGACAGACTGACCGTGCAGCGAGTGTGAGGACGACCGGTGACCAGCGACACCTTCCAGATGAAGTCGGACATCGCCATCAACCACATCAAGGAACTGATCATGTCGGGCGCGGCGCCGCCGGGCAGCCGGATCACCGCCCGGGTGGTGGCCGAGGCGCTCGGGATCAGTGAGACCCCGGTCCGGGAGGCGATCAAGTCCCTGGTCGCCGACGAGTGGCTGGTGCTGCGTCCGCACGTCGGCGCCGTGGTGGCCAGTGTCGGGCTGGACAACATCCAGGAGATCTACGGCATCCGGGGCAGCCTCGGCGCGCTCGCCGTCGAGTTGGGCGGGGTGAGCTACACCCCGCAGCGGATCGCCGAGATCGACGCGGTGCTCCGCGACTGCGAGCCGATGGTGGCCGCCCGGGACGTCGACGGGTTCTCCCAGCTCAACCGGCGGTTCCACGCGTTGCTGTCGGACACCCCGCAGACCACGGTGATCAACCGGATGCTGACCTCGCTCTGGTCGCGTACCGAGGGCGCCAAGCACGGCTTCCGGTTCGTGCCGTGGCGGCTGGCCGAGTCGCACGCCGAGCACGTCGCGATCCGCGACGCGATCGTGGCCGGGGACTACGCCCACGCCGCGCGGCTGGTCCAGCAGCACGAGCGGGCCGGGATGAACGCCCTGCTACAGGGCATGCAGAGCCAGAACGAAGCACGGCCGGCCGGCCGTCGACAGGAGACCGTATGAGTGACGTGGGACTGGCCTACATCGACGGGGCGTGGTGCGCCCCGGCCGGGGGAGCGGTGTTCGAGGTGCGCGAGCCGGCCACCGGCGGTCTCCTCGGCACCGTGGTCGACTGCGGTCCGGCCGAGGCGTCGGCGGCGGTGGACGCGGCGGCGCGGGCCCTGCCCGGCTGGCGGGCCCTACCGGCGCACCTGCGGGCCGACCGGCTGCGCGCGGTCGCCGCGGCGTTGACCCGGCGGGCCGACGAGATCGCCGAGATGATGACCCGGGAACAGGGCAAGCCGCTGGCCGAGGCCCGCGCCGAGGTGCTCTCCGGCGCCGACCACATGCTGTGGTCGGCGGAGGAGACCCGCCGGCTGTACGGCGAGACCGTGCCGGCCAGTACGCCCAGCTCCCGGATCTGGCTGCTCCCGGAGCCGGTCGGGGTGGTCGCCGCGATCACCCCGTGGAACTTCCCGCTGTCCATGGTGACCCGCAAGATCGGCCCGGCGTTGGCGGCGGGCTGCACGGTGGTCCTCAAACCGTCCGAGCTGACGCCGTACTCGGCGCTGGCGGTGGCGCAGGCGTGCGCCGAGGCGGACCTGCCGGCGGGGGTGGTCAACATCGTGCCGACCACCCGGCCGGCGGAGCTGACCGGCGTCCTGATGGCCGCACCCGAGGTCCGCAAGGTGTCCTTCACCGGCTCGACCCGGGTCGGCAGGCTGCTCATCGCGGCCAGCGCCGCCGACGTCAAACGGATGTCGGTGGAGCTGGGCGGGCACGCGCCGGTGCTGGTGTTCGCCGACGCCGACCTGGAGAAGGCCGCCGCAGGCGTGGCCCGGGCGAAGTTCTACAACGCCGGGCAGGCGTGCACCTCCCCGAACCGGATCTTCGTGCACGCGTCGGTGGCCGGGGAGTTCACCCGGCTGCTCGCGGCCCGCGCGGCGGAGCTGCCGGTCGGCAACGGACTCGCCGCGCGGACCCGGATCGGCCCGCTGATCAACGAGGCGGCGGTGACCAAGGTGGCCACCCACGTGGCCGACGCGGTCGACCGGGGCGCACGGGTGCTCACCGGCGGCGACCGCCCCGACGGCGACGGGTACACCGGGGGCACCTTCCACACCCCCACCGTGCTCGCCGGGGTCACCGACGAGATGCTGGTCAGCACCGACGAGACGTTCGGCCCGGTGGCGCCGGTACTCACCTTCGACTCCGACGACGAGGCGCTGGCCCGGGCCAACGACACCTCCTACGGGCTGGCGTCGTACCTGTGGAGCCGCGACCTGTCCCGGGTGATCCGCTCGGCGGAGGCGCTGCGCTTCGGCATGGTCTCGGTCAACGGCGGCACGTTCGCTCCGCCGCAGGGCCCGTTCGGCGGGGTCAAGGGCAGCGGCTACGGCCGCGAGGGCGGCCACCACGGCGTCGAGCACTACCTCGACTACAAGTACCTGGCGGTGGAACTCGATGGTTAGCCCACCGGTGGACGGACACCGTACCCACGAACGCGAGATCACCGACCGGGTCGACCTGTGCCGGCCCGACGGCCGGCTCAACCCGGACGCGGTCGGCTGGACCCGCCGGCCCCTGCACCGGGCCAACCTGCGCGGCTGGGGGCGCAACAAACGGTTCGAGTACTGGTGTGTGACCACCCCGACCCATCTGGTCGCGCTGAACGTCTCGCACGCCGACTACCGGGTCACCTACGCCGCGTTCTTCCTGGACTTCGCCACCGACCGGGCGATCCAGACCGCCGAACGCGCACTGCTGCCCCTGGCTACACCGATGCCGTCGACCTCCGGCGAGGGCGGGGTACGCGGCCGGGGCCGGCAGCTCGCCGTCGGTTTCGACGAGACCCCGTTCGGTACCCGGCTGCGGGCCCGCTCGGCCCGGCTCTCGGTGGACCTGCTGGTCGAACGGCCCGACGGGCACGAGTCGCTGGGCGTGGTGGTGCCGTGGAGCGAGCGGCTGTTCCAGTACACCCGCAAGGACAACTGCCTGCCCGCCCAGGGCCGGGTGGTGGCCGACGGCCAGGCGTACGAGTTCGACCCGGACACCGCGTACGCGGCCCTGGACCACGGGCGGGGTCGGTGGCCGTACGCGATCGTCTGGAACTGGGGCGCGGCCAGCGGCCGGTGCGGCGGCCGGGAGATCGGGTTGCAGCTCGGCGGCAAGTGGACCGTCGGGACCGGCATGACGGAGAACGCGATCCGGGTCGACGGCCGGCTCCACAAGATCGGCGAGGAGTTGACCTGGTACTACGACACCCACGACTGGCTGGCGCCCTGGCGGGTGGTGGGCGACCGGGTCGACCTCACCTTCGCTCCGTTCCACGACCGGAACGCGCGCAGCAGTTGGCTGGTGGTGGAGAGCGACGAGCACCAGGTCTTCGGCCACTACTCGGGGCACGTGGTGACCGACGAGGGGGAGCGGGTGCCGGTCGACGGTCTGCTCGGCTGGGCCGAGGAGGTGCGGCGCCGGTGGTGACCCGGGGCTGCACCGGCGGACAGATTCTATATTCTGTAGGAAAGGTGTGGACGTGGACAGCGGAATGATCGACGCCGCTCGGCGGACCGCGACACTGGCAGCCCTCGACGAGGGGACCTACGACCTGCTCGTCGTCGGCGGCGGGATCACCGGCGCCGGTGCCGCCCTCGACGCGGCCTCCCGGGGGCTGCGGGTGGCCCTCGTCGAGGCCGGCGACCTCGGTGGCGGCACCTCCAGCCGGTCCAGCCGGCTGCTGCACGGCGGCGTGCGCTACCTCGAACAACTGGAGTTCGGGCTGGTCCGCGAGGCGCTACGGGAACGCGCCCTGCTCGGCGGTCGGCTCGCCCCGCACCTGGTCCGCCGACTCCCGTTCGTCTACCCGCTACGGCACCGCGTCTGGGAACGCGCCTACGTCGGCGCCGGACTCAGCCTCTACGACGGCATGGGGCAGCTTCCCACCGGCCGCACCGACCGGGTCTTCCGGCTGCACCGGCACCTCACCCGACGTGGCCTGGCCCGCGCCATGCCCGCCCTGCGCACCGACCTCGCCGTCGGCGCCCTCGAGTACGACGACGGCCAGGTCGACGACGCCCGGCTGACCCTCGCCGTGGCCCGCACCGCCGCCCGGGAGGGCGCCGTCATCGCCACCCGGGTCCGCGCGGTCGGCTACACCGCCGACCGCTCCGGCGCCCGGGTCACCGTCCGCGACGAGCTGACCGGTACCGACCTCACCGTCCGGGCCCGGCAGGTTCTCGCCGCCTCCGGGGTCTGGACCGACGAGGTGCAGCGCCTCGTCGGCCGGGAGACCCTGCGGGTCCGCGCGTCCAAGGGCGTGCACCTGGTCGTCGGCCGCGACGCCCTGCGCGTCGACCGGGCCCTGATCACCCGCACCGACCGCAGCGTCCTCTTCGTCATCCCGGTCGGCGCGACCGTCCTGATCGGCACCACCGACACCCCGTACACCGGTGACCCCCGGGACGTGGCCGCCGACGGCGACGACATCACCTTCCTGCTCCACCAGGTCAACCGCTGGTTGCGCCGGCCCCTGGAACGCGCCGACGTGGTCGGCGTCTACGCCGGGCTGCGCCCCCTGGTCGACCGGGTCGGCACCGCCGACACGGCCCGGCTCAGCCGGGAACACGTGGTCGCCACCATCGACGACCGGTGCCTGGCCGTGGCCGGGGGCAAACTGACCACCTACCGGGTGATGGCCCGCGACGCGGTGGACACCGTGGTGGACCGGCTCGGCGGCGGCTACCCGCCGTCGGTCACCGACCGGCTGCCCCTGGTCGGTGCCGACGGCTTCCACGCCACCTGGAACCGGCGCGGTCACCTCGCCCGCGCGTACGGCCTGCCCACCGGCACCGTCGACGACCTGCTCCACCGGCACGGCAGCACGGTCACCGAACTGCTCGCCACGGCCGACCCGGCCGACCTGGTCCCGGTGACCGGCACCACCGGGCTGCTGCGCGCCGAGGCGGGCCACGCCGTCCGGTACGAGGGCGCCCTCGCCGTGGAGGACGTGCTGCTGCGGCGCAGCCACGCCGGCCTGGAGACCGCCGACGGGGCCGCCGCGACGGCCGAGGAGATCGCCACCCTGATGGCCGGCGTCCTCGGCCGGGACCGGGACTGGATCACCCGCGAGGTGACCCGTTACCGCCGGCTCACCGGCGCCAACCGGGCGGCCCTGGTCGGGGTCGCCTGATGACCGTCCTCGCCATCGACGCCGGCACCACCGGGGTCACCGCCGTCGTCGTCGACGCCGACGGCACCGTGGTGGCCCGGGGCTACCAGGAGTTCCCGCAGCTCTTCCCCCGACCCGGATGGGTCGAGCACGACCCCGGGGCGATCTGGGCGGCGGTCCGCTCGGCCGCCGCCCGGGCCCTCGCCGTCGCCCCGCACCCACCGAGCTGCGTCGGCGTGACCAACCAGCGGGAGACCGTGGTGCTCTGGGACCGCCGTACCCTCGCCGCGGTCCGACCCGCCGTCGTCTGGCAGGACCGCCGGTCCACCGAGCTGTGTCGACGGCTGCGCGACGCCGGCCACGAACCACTGGTCACCGCCCGCACCGGCCTGCGCCTCGACCCGTACTTCTCGGCCACCAAACTCGCCTGGCTGGCCGCCGAGGAACCGTCGACGTGGGCCGGGGTACGGGCCGGCCGCACCGCCGTCGGCACCGTCGACAGCTACCTCGCCGCCCGACTGACCGCCGGCCGGGCCCACGTCACCGACCCGTCCAACGCCTCCCGCACCCTGCTCTACGACCTGTCCACCGGCGACTGGTCGCCGGAACTGTGCGCACTGTTCGACGTGCCCCGGCACGCCCTACCGGAGATCGTCGCCACCAACACGGTGGTCGGCCGCACCGACCCGGACGCCTTCCTCGGCCTCGACCTGCCCGTCGCCGCCCTCGTCGGTGACCAGCAGTCCGCCCTGTTCGGTCAGGCCTGCCTCACCGAGGGCAGTTCCAAGTGCACCTACGGCACCGGCTCCTTCATGCTGGTCAACACCGGCCCGACCGCGATGCGACCGGGCACCGGACTGGTCACCACGGTCGCCTGGCAGCTCGCCGGGCAGGCCACCACGTACGCCCTCGAAGGGTCGATCTTCGTCACCGGGGCGGCCGTGCAGTGGCTGCGCGACGGTCTCGGGGTCATCCCGGCCGCACCGGCCATCGAGCCGCTGGCGGCCAGCGTGCCGGACTCCGGCGGGGTGGTGTTCGTCCCGGCCCTGACCGGCCTCGGCGCACCGGACTGGGACCCGTACGCCCGGGGCGCGATGTTCGGCCTGACCCGGGGCACCACCCGGGCCCACCTCGCCCGCGCCACCCTGGACGCCATCGCCTTCCAGGTCCGGGACGTGGCCGACGCGATGGCCCGCTGCACCGGCCGGCCACTGACCAGCCTCACCGTCGACGGCGGGGCCGCGGCCAACAACCTGCTCTGCCAACTCCAGGCCGACCAGCTCGGCCGACCGGTCCGCCGGCCGGTCAGCACCGAGTCCACCGCGCTCGGCGCGGCCTACCTGGCCGGCCTGGCCACCGGTGTGTGGCACGGCACCGACGACATCGCCGCCCGGTGGCGACTGGACCGCGAGTTCACCCCGGACCCGGGCGCGGTCGACGGGGAGAGCAGCCGGCAGCGGTGGCGCCGGGCGGTGGCCGCCGTCCGGGGGTGGTCCGGATGACCGGCGCACTCGACGGCATCCTGGTCGCCGACTTCAGCCGGGTCCTCGCCGGCCCGTACGCCACCATGCTCCTGGCCGACCTCGGCGCGGACGTGGTCAAGGTGGAACAACCGGGCAGCGGCGACGCGACCCGTGGCTGGGGTCCGCCGTACGACGCGGACGGCACCGCCACCTACTACCTCGCGGTCAACCGCAACAAGCGGTCGGTGGCGCTGGACCTGGCCGAACCGGACGACCGGGCCGTCGCCCGGGAACTCGTCCGCCGCGCGGACGTGGTGGTGCAGAACTTCCGGCCCGGCACGATGGAACGGTACGGCCTCGGCCCCGCCGACGTCCTGACCGCCAACCCGCGCGCCGTGTACTGCTCGATCACCGGCTTCGGCACCGGCGCCGGCGCGGACCGGCCCGGGTACGACCTGCTCGCCCAGGCCGTCGGCGGGCTGATGAGCGTCACCGGGGCCCGCCCGGGTGAACCGGTCAAGGCCGGGGTCGCCGTCGTGGACGTCATCACCGGCCTGCACGCCACCATCGGCATCCTGGCGGCGCTGCGGCACCGGGACACCACCGGCGTCGGGCAGCACGTCGAGGTGAACCTGCTCTCGTCGGTGCTGTCCGCGCTGGTCAACCAGGCGTCCGGGTACGTCGCCGCCGGGGTGGTGCCGGGCATCCTGGGCAACGCCCATCCGAGTGTCGTGCCGTACGAACTCCTGCCCACCGCGGACCGGCCGCTGGTGGTCGCGGTCGGCACCGACGCGCAGTTCACCGCCCTGTGCCGGGTGCTCGGCGTGCCGGCGTTGGCCGAGGATCCGCGCTACCGGCGTAACGCCGACCGGGTCCGCCATCGCGAACCGCTGATCCGCGCCCTGGCCGGGCGGACGGCCGCGTGGCACGCCGACGACCTGGCCGGCGCGCTGACCGCCGCCGGTGTGCCGTGCGGACCGGTCAACGACCTCGCCGCCGCCGTCGACCTCGCCACCGACCTGGGGCTGACGCCGGTGGTGGAGATCGACAGCCCGGGTCGGCCCCGGCCCGCGCGTCAGGTCGCCAACCCGATCACCCTCTCCGGTACCCCGGCCAGCTACCACCGTCCACCCCCCGACCTCGGCGAGCACACCGCCCAGGTCCGGGCCTGGCTCGCCACCGGCGCCCAGGACGCCCCTTCCCCTGAGGAGCAGCAGTGACCGACCCGATGGACCTCGCCGCGTTCGACAGCCTGCTCACCGAGGAGGAACGCGACATCCGCGACACGGTGCGGCGCTTCGCCGCCGAGCAGATCCGTCCGCACGTCGCGCAGTGGTACGCCGACGGCACCCTGCCGGCCCGCGAACTGGCCCGGGAGTGCGGCCGGCTCGGGCTGCTCGGCATGCACCTGGACGGCTACGGCTGCGCGGGCACCGGGGCGGTCGCCTACGGGCTGGCCTGCTTCGAGCTGGAGTCGGCCGACTCCGGGGTACGCAGCCTCGTGTCGGTGCAGGGCTCCCTGGCGATGTACGCCATCCGCACCTTCGGCAGCGAGGCGCAACGGGAACGGTGGCTGCCGGCGATGGCGGCCGGTACGGCGATCGGCTGTTTCGGGCTGACCGAGCCGGACGCGGGCTCCGATCCGGGGGCGATGCGGACCACCGCCCGACGCGACGGCGCCGACTGGATCCTCGACGGCGAGAAGATGTGGATCACCAACGCGGCGGTCGCCGACGTCGCGGTGGTCTGGGCCCGCACCGACGACGGTGTCCGGGGCTTCGTGGTGCCGATGGACACCCCCGGGGTGGGCACCCTGCCGGTGGGGCACAAGCTCTCCCTGCGGGCCTCGGTCACCTCCGCCCTGGTGTTGCAGGACGTCCGCCTACCGGCCGACGCGGTGCTGCCCGGGGCGGTGGGGCTGCGGGCTCCGCTGGCGTGTCTGGGCGAGGCCCGCCTCGGCATCGTCTTCGGCGCCCTGGGCGCCGGCTACGACTGTCTGCGGGTGGCGTTGGAGTACGCCGGCACGCGGGAGGCGTTCGGTCGGCCGATCGCCGGTTTCCAGCTCACCCAGGAGAAGCTGACCGAGATGACCCGGGGTCTGGTCACCGGGCTGCTGCTCGCGGTGCACGTGGGGCGGCAGCGGGAGGCCGGACGGGCCACCGCCGCCCAGGTCAGTCTCGCCAAGCTGCACAGCTGCGAGACGGCGATCGGTATCGCCCGGACCGCCCGGACGATCCTCGCCGCGAACGGGGTGACCCTGGAGTACCCGGTGCTGCGGCACGCCAACAACCTGGAGGCGGTGCTGACCTACGAGGGCACCAGCGAGGTGCACAAGCTGGTGGTGGGTCAGGCGCTGACCGGGCTCGCCGCCTTCCGCTGATCCCGCCGTCGCTGGTCGGCCAGCCACGACGGGTACCGCCTGCCTACGCCATCGAGTGGAATCATTGGCGGGTGTCTCCGGTTCCCGGTGTCGTCCCGTGGATCGCGGTTGCTGCCGCCCTGATCCAGACGATCACGACGGTGAGGCACGTACGTCGGGTCCGGAAAGCGCGCGAATCCAACCCGGATGCGGACGTGGTGAACACCCTGGGTGTCAGGCTGTGCCTGTTCGGCACGGTGTTCGCCGCGCTGTCGGTAGCCCTGGAGGGCTACGCGTGGGAACGACGGCAGATTGGCGCCTTCGCGTACCTGGCGATCCGCGACGAACTCGACGCGGCATTCTTCCGGTGGGTGCTCTTCGCTGCCGACGTGACCAGCCATGTGCTCGTGGTCTTTCTGGCACCGGCGTTCCTCGGTGGGATCGTCAGCGGGCTGGTCGCGGGATTCCGGGACAGGTCGCAGGCTCTTGCGTACACCGCGACACTGGTCACGACCACGGCGGTCGGTGTGTCGGTCGTCGTCACCGAGACCTACGTCCACCCGGCTTCTGACATTCCCTGGCTGATCATCGCGGTCGGTACCGTCGGTGGCCTGCTGGCAAACGTCGGTGGCGCGGGCGGGCGGTCCGGCGCCGACAGCAGCCAGGTCGACACCCCACCTGGTCCGGGCCCTGCGGAGCCGGCCAGCCGGGCACGTCAGAGCCCTGCCCGGGGACGTGTGTTGACTGTCCTGGGGTGGGCACTGCGCGTCCTGACCCTGGTGATGCTTCTCCTGGCCGGCCCACTGTACGAGGAACTGGTCACCGAGTCGGACCTCCCGTTGTGGGCACGTCCGGTGGCCGCGTTCGCTGCGGTGGCTCCGGTTCTGCTCTTCGGTGTCGCGGATGCGCTGGCGGAGCGGGGGAGACGGCACCGCCACCGGGTCATCCCCGCATTCGAGGAACTCGCGGGGGAGCGCTATCTGCTCTACCTGCGACCCTTCTCCGTCGACCCCGCGATGGCCCTTCCACTGGACGAGGCGCCAGGCTGGGCCACCCGGTCACCCTTCGAGCTCTCCGGGACGCACGAGGAGTTCCTGGTACGTCAGTTCCGCGGCCTCGGTCGTATCGTCGCGGTCGGGCAACCCGGCGAGCGCCTGCCGGCACTCGGGGCCGAGCGCGGCTATCTGCCCGGCGAAAACTGGCAGGACCCGGTGAGCAGGCTGATCCAGGGCGCCCAGGCAGTGATCATGACGGCAGCTCCGGGTGCGGGGACCGCGTGGGAGTTCACCGAGGCGCTACGCGTCATCGCACCTGCCCGGCTGCTGCTGATCGTCTACCACGACGAGATCTACCATGCTTTCCGGGAGGGTGTGAGCCGGGAGTACGCGACGAGGTCGTCCGTTGAGACGGACGTCAGCTGGCCACCACTACCGCAGTTGCCGGACATCCCGCCACCCGCTGCGGACACCGGGGGGCTCCGGTGGGACTTCCCCGTCAAGGGGATCCTGTCCTTCGACCACCGGTGGCGTCCACAGTTCACCCGGTTCCCGCCGGCCGTGCCACGGATAAGACACGTCTGGACCATACGTCGACTGGTACGGCGCGAACTCAGGCCGGTCCTGGATCGGGTGTCGCGGTTGCCCCCGGCGCCGCCACCCGGATAGCGGCGGCGACACGAAGTCCTGATCATGCGGCCTGCGGACGGCGGGTCAGGACGGGCCGGTCTGCCCTGCCGTGGTGAAGATCTGCGCCGGGTCGTCGACGGGGAGGGTGCCGAGTCCGTCGACGTACCGGTTGGCCATGCAGAACACCGCGCTGATCAGGACGGTGTCGTGGATCTCCAGGTCGCTGGCGCCGGCCGCGCGGGCGTCGGCGACCAGTTCGGCGGTGACCTCGCGGCCGCTGCGCTGCACGGCGGCGGCGATCCGTAGCAGGCTGCGCAGCTTCGCCGGGATCGGTGCGGTGTCCGGGTCGGTGAGGACCTGCTCGACCAGGGTGGCACCCTCGTCGAGCCGGGCGGCGGCGAGCGCCGCGTGCGCGGTCCGGCAGAACCGGCACTCGTTGAGGCCGGAGACGTAGGTGGCGATGAGTTCGCGTTCGCCCTCGCTGAGTGGGTGTGGTCCGCGCATCAGCACCTCCACCATCGCCAGCAGGGGAGCGGCGGTCTCCGGTCGGTAGCGGAGCAGGCCGATGATTCCGGGGTACTGGCGTTCGTCCAGGCCCAGGTCGATGTGCGCGATGACGTCACCTCCACGAGACGGTCCCACCACCGGTCGGCTCGCCGGGTCGGCGGTGCCGCTGATGGTCTGCATCGTGGCACGTCCGACCGCCTGTTCGGTTCTTCCATCCTGCGCGGTCCGGGTCGCCCGGGTCTACGAGGGCTGCCCGCAGCTTTCGCGAGGAACGACGCCCGGCGGGTGGGCCGGGAGCAGGAGGAGACGCGCGTCGGCGACCGTCGGCGCGGGGCCCTCTGATGCGAGGATGCGCTCCGTGACCCATTTTCCTCCGGATCGGCTCGACTTCGACGCGGTACGCCGTGCCTACGACACCGTCGCGGAGACCTACGCCAGCGCTGTCCCGGACACCCGTGTCGAGGCTTCGCTCGACCTGGCCATGGTCGACAGGTTCGCCGAGGCCGTCAGGGCCAGCGGTGACCCGCGTGTCCTGGACGCGGGGTGCGGTGCGGGTCGGATGAGCCGGTACCTCGCCGAGCGGGGGTGCCTGGTGGCCGGGGTCGACCTCTCGTCGCGCATGATCGCCATCGCTCGCCGCGATCACCCGGGCGTGGACTTCACCGTCGGCTCGTTGGCCGACCTGCCCTATCCGGACCACCGGTTCTCGGGCGTGATGCTGTGGTATTCCACCATCCACGCACCTCCCGCTGGACAGGCGCGGCTGTTCGCGGAGGCGGGCCGGGTTCTTCGCCAGGGGGGCCACCTGCTGGTCGGGTTCCAAGCCGGGAAGGGGGTCCGTGACGTGGCCCCGACCTACCGACGCTTCGGGCACGAGGTGCAGCTCCAGCGTCATCTCTGTACACCCGACGAGGTCGTTTCCTGGATCGGGGCTGCGGGGATGCGGGAGGTCTGCCGTCTGGTGCGGCGACCGCAGGGCCGGGAACACGACGATCAGGCGATGGTGCTTGCCAGAGCCGATCAGTCCGCTGCTCGCCGGTAGAGCCCGGTCGGCGGTGCACGCGGTGCACCCGTCGAACACTAGCGTCCTAGGACGCTCTAGCGGTGGTGATCCACCGGACCGAGAGCAGGTTTCCCCGAGCGACGAAACGGGCATTCCTTCAGCACGGGCGATGCAGCCCCTGAGCCGGACGATCAGCAGAAGGAGTCGATATGAGCTTCGCGGACAAGGCCAAGAACAAGCTCGACGAGATGAGCGGCGCGGCGAAGGAGAAGTTCGGCGACGCGACCGACAACGAGCGGCTCCAGGCCGAGGGTGCCACCCAGCAGACCGAGGCGCGTACCCGGCAGGCCGGGGAGCACGTGAAGGACGCCGGTCGTGACGTGCGGGACGCCTTCACCCGCTGACCTGGCGACACATGCGGAAGGCCCCCAGGGACTCCCTGGGGGCCTTCCGCATGTCGGTCCGGATCAGTCGGACAGGTCGTGCCGGGTCCACCAGTCCTGGCCGGACTCGGGCAGCGTGTCGATCGGGTCGTAGTAGGCGTACCGCTTGTTGAGTGCCTCGGTGTCGGCGGACTCGATGGAGGTGCGGTAGTTCTTCGTCCAGTACGAGATGCCGCGCTCGCGGTCGTACTCGGTGAGCATGTGCACCCAGCGCTTGCCGACAAACGGCACGTCACACACGATCCGGGGGGTGGCGTAGCCGGGCAGGTAGCCCATGATGTCGTGCTGGAGCTGCTGGGCGTGCCAGACCGGCACCCGCCAGTGCTCGGCGTTGGGGATCATGTCGCACATGTAGAAGTAGTACGGCAGGATGCCGGCCTCGCCCTGGAGCGCGAAGCACAGGTCGAGCAGGTCGGGTGCGGTGGCGTTGACCCCGCGCATGAGTACGCCCTGGTTGCGGACGTCGCGTACGCCGACGTCGAGGGCGGTCTGCGCGGCCCGGGCGACCAGCGGGGTGATCGACTGGGCGTGGTTGACGTGGGTGTGGATGGCGAGGTTGACGCCGCGTCGGGCGGCGGTGCGGGCGACCCGCTCCAGGCCCTCGACGACGTCCGGCTGGAGCCAGTGCTGGGGCAGGCCCATCAACGCCTTGGTGGCGAGCCGGATGTCGCGGATGGTTTCGATCTCCAGCAGCCGCATCAGGTACGACTCCAGGTTGCGCCAGGGGACGTTGGCGACGTCACCGCCGGAGACGACGACGTCGCGTACGCCGGGGTGGGCGCGGAGGTAGCTGATGTGGGCGTCGTACCGGTCGACGGGTTTGAGGCTGAGTTTGAGTTTGTCGACGGCGGGGGTGGAGTTGCCGACCAGGTCCATCCGGGTGCAGTGCCCGCAGTACTGGGGGCAGGTGGAGAGCAGTTCGGCGAGGACCTTGGTGGGGTAGCGGTGGGTGAGGCCCTCGGCGACCCACATCTCGTGTTCGTGGAGTGAGTCGCGGGTGGCGTAGGGGTGTGACGGCCAGTCGGTGCGCCGGTCGGAGGCGACCGGGATCATGTAGCGGCGGATCGGGTCGGCGAGGAACGCCTCGGTGCTCATCGGTGCGAAGGGCACCATGGTGTTGAGCATCTGGGGCGGCACCAGCATGGACATGGTGGCCAGGGCGTTCTGGTCGGCGGTGAGGTCGTCGTAGAAGGTCTCGTCGACGGTGTCGCCGAGGACGGTGCGGAGCTGCTTGATGTTCTTGACGCAGTTGACCCGTTGCCACTGGGCGTTCTCCCACTGGTCGCGGGTGACGTGGCGCCAGCCGGGGAAGCGGGTCCAGTCGGGTTCGACCAGGGGGCTGCGGCGGTATTCGTAGGGCTGGCCGGCGGTGGGTGCCGGTGCGGGCACGTCCGG
>NZ_WVUH01000124.1 GCF_017614955.1 Micromonospora echinofusca | reverse complement strand
GGGTGGACGGGGTGGCCCGGTTGGCCGCCGACCGGCTCGCCGACCTGGACGGCGCGACGCTCGGGGCGCGCGCGGCGGCGAAGGCCCGGGCGGGCGCCGACCCGATCGAGCTGCCCCCGGCGGCGTACCCGGTGGTGTTGGAGCCGGAAGCGGTCGCCGACCTGCTCCAGAACTTCTCCAACTGGGGTTTCAACGGCAGGTCGTACGTCGAGCGGCGGTCCTTCGCGACGCCGGGTGCCGCCCAGTTCGACCCGGCGGTGACCCTGGTCGACGATCCGCTGGCCGGGCCGGAGTGGCCGTTCGACACCGAGGGCACGCCACGCCGACGGCTCGTCCTGGTCGAGGCGGGCGTGACCCGGGCGGTGACCCACGACCGGCGGACCGCGGCGGTTGCGGGTACCGAGTCCACCGGGCACGCCGGCCCGGACTCGGCCACCTCCGGCCCGGTACCGCACCACCTCTGTCTGCTCCCCGCCGACGCGGTCGGCGCCGTCGACGGAGCCGACCCGGCGGACAGGTCCGGCGACGCGGACACCGCGGCGCTGGTGGCCGGGATGGAGCGGGGGCTGCTGGTGACCGACCTGTGGTACACCCGGGTACTGGACCCGAAGAGTCTGGTGATCACCGGGCTGACCCGCAACGGGGTGTGGCTGGTCGAGGACGGGGTGGTGACCCGGGCGGTCCGGGACCTGCGGTTCACCCAGTCGTACCCGAGGGCACTGGCCCCGGGTGCGGTCCTCGGCACCGGTCGGCGGGCGGTACGCCAGCCCGCCCGCTGGGACACCGTGCGGTGGTCGGCTCCCGCCCTGCACCTCGCCGCCTGGAACTTCACCGGCGGCGCGTCGGGCTGACGGGGCCCGACCGGCCGGCCCGGTGACCGACCGGGCCGACGGGCGACCGGGCCGGTGACCGACCGGCCCGGTGACCGACCGGGCAGCCGGGCGACCGGGCAGCCGGGCGACCGGGCAGCCGGGACCGGCGGACGTCGGTGACGGATTGTCATGACGTTTGGCGGTCCGCCCGCCTGCACGCGCCGCTTTGCTCTGCTTCAATCAAGGAAACAGGCACTCAGCGTCACACGGTCCGACGTTCGCCGCTCAGGTTTTCTCTGATAGCTGCTGCTCAAGGCGGTGTTGCCGTCGCTGAAGCAGAGCAAAGGAGGAAGGGAGGAGTCAGCAGCCGCGCCACCGGGGACACAGAGCGTGACAGCCTCCTGCTGGTACGCAGCGTGACGACTCCGCCTGCGCCGACCGCAAAGTGAAGTTCTTAACATCCCGGCACTGATCGGGTGTCGGCACTTTCCTAGCCGGCGGGACACACGCGACACTCCCTTGCGCGTAACGCCCTCGGCGTGCGGCGTAACGTGTGCACCGCGAACTGCGCCGGAAGGCTCCGGCGCGGTATCGGAGCGCGCAGGGGACGCGGCTGCGGGTCCGTTTCCGGCCGCGCGCCCGGCCGGACCACCATCCGTGCCCGTCAGCCAGACCGGGCCCCGTCAGGGAGACATTGGAATGACTACTAAGTCGGCCACGACGCCGACCCTCAAGCCGGGGCAGGCGCGACCGCGCGCGGCCATCGCGGCGAAGACGTTGCGTACCGACCGCTGGTGGCTCGCTCCACTGCTCACGGTGATCGGACTGGGCGCCTGGGTCACGTACGCCACGGTCCGGGTCTTCATGCACAAGTGGTACTGGGTCGACGCGTACCACTACCTGACCCCGTTCTACTCCCCCTGTGTCACCGACCGCTGTGTCGAGCAGGCGTCCCACTTCGGGCGGTTCCTGCCCGGCTGGTGGATCATCCCGGACGCCGCGCTGACCCTGCCGTTCCTGCTGCTGTTCCGGCTCACCTGCTACTACTACCGCAAGGCGTACTACCGGTCGTTCTGGCTGTCGCCGCCGGCCTGCGCCGTGCCGGACGGGCACCAGACCTACAGCGGCGAGACCCGGTTCCCGCTGCTCGGCCAGAACCTGCACCGCTACTTCTTCTACGCCGCCGCCATCATCTCGTTGATCAACACCTGGGACGCGGTCCTCGCCTTCCACAGCCCCAAGGGCTTCGGCTTCGGGCTGGGCAACATCATCCTGCTGGTCAACGTGATCATGCTGTGGGCGTACACGATCTCCTGCCACTCCTGCCGGCACATCATCGGCGGCCGGCTGAAGCACTTCTCCAAGCACCCGGTGCGGTACCGGGCCTGGAGCTTCGTCTCGAAGCTGAACGTCCGGCACATGCAGCTGGCCTGGATCACCCTCGGCACCCTCGCGCTGACCGACTTCTACGTCATGGCGGTCGCCGCCGAGTGGATCCCCGACCTGCGGTTCATCAACTAAAGGGCCCCTGGACATGACTACGCGAATCGAACGACACCACTACGACGTCGTCGTCATCGGGGCCGGCGGTGCCGGTCTGCGGGCGGCGATCGAGGCCCGGCTGGCCGGCAAGAAGACCGCGATCATCTCGAAGTCGCTCTTCGGCAAGGCGCACACCGTGATGGCCGAGGGCGGCGCCGCCGCCGCCATGGGGAACGTGAACAGCCGGGACAACTGGCAGGTCCACTTCCGGGACACGATGCGCGGCGGGAAGTTCCTCAACAACTTCCGGATGGCCGAGCTGCACGCGAAGGAGTCGCCGCAGCGGATCTGGGAGCTGGAGACCTACGGGGCGCTCTTCGACCGCACCAAGGACGGCAAGATCTCGCAGCGCAACTTCGGTGGCCACGAGTACCCGCGCCTGGCGCACGTCGGTGACCGGACCGGCCTGGAGCTGATCCGTACCCTCCAGCAGAAGATCGTCTCCCTCCAGCAGGAGGACAAGCGGGAGTTCGGCGCGTACGACGCCCGGATCAAGGTCTTCGCCGAGACCACCATCACCGAGCTGCTGCTCGACGGTGACCGGGTCGCCGGGGCGTTCGGCTACTACCGGGAGTCCGGCGAGTTCGTTCTCTTCGAGGCACCGGCCGTGGTACTGGCCACCGGTGGGGTCGGCCGCTCCTACAAGGTCACCTCGAACTCCTGGGAGTACACCGGGGACGGCCACGCGCTCGCCCTGCGGGCCGGCGCGACGCTGATCAACATGGAGTTCCTCCAGTTCCACCCGACCGGCATGGTCTGGCCGCCGTCGGTCAAGGGCATCCTGGTCACCGAGAGTGTCCGGGGTGACGGTGGCATCCTGAAGAACTCCGAGGGCAAGCGGTTCATGTTCGACTACGTCCCCGACGTCTTCCGCAAGCAGTACGCGGAGACCGAGGAGGAGGCGGACCGCTGGTACAAGGACCCGGACAACAACCGGCGTCCGCCGGAGCTGCTCCCCCGCGACGAGGTCGCCCGGGCGATCAACAGCGAGGTCAAGGCCGGTCGGGGTACCAAGGCCGGCGGTGTCTACCTGGACATCGCCAGCCGGCTGCCCGCCGAGGAGATCCGGCGCCGGCTGCCGTCGATGTACCACCAGTTCAAGGAGCTGGCCGACGTCGACATCACCAAGGAGCCGATGGAGGTCGGGCCGACCTGCCACTACGTGATGGGTGGCGTCGAGGTCGACCCGGACAGCGGGGCCGCGTACGGCACCGTGCAGGGGCTCTTCGCCGCCGGTGAGGTCTCCGGCGGGATGCACGGCTCCAACCGGCTCGGCGGCAACTCGCTGTCCGACCTGCTGGTCTTCGGCCGTCGGGCGGGTGGCCACGCGGCCAGGTACGCCGAGCAGCTGACCTCCCGGCCGAAGGTGTCCACCACCGACGTGGAGGCCGCGGTGGACGCCGCGCTCGCCCCGTTGCAGCGGGACACCGGGGAGAGCCCGTACGCCCTCCAGCAGGACCTTCAGGCCGTCATGGGCGACCTGGTGGGCATCATCCGGCGCCGCGAGGAGCTGGCGGACGCCCTGGTCCGCCTCGCCGAGCTGCGCGAGCGGGTGACCAAGGTCAGCGCCTCGGGTGGCCGCCGGTACAACCCCGGCTGGCACCTCGCGCTCGACCTGCGCAACATGCTGGTGGTCTCGGAGTGCACCGCGAAGGCCGCCCTGGAGCGGGAGGAGTCCCGGGGTGGCCACACCCGGGAGGACTTTCCGACGATGTCGTCGAAGTGGCGGCAGGTCAACCTGGTCTGCTCGCTCGACGGTGACCAGGTGAAGCTGACCCACAAGCCGCTGCCGAAGATGCGTGCGGAGCTGATCCGGCTCTTCGACCGGACCGAGCTGGCCAAGTACCTGACCGACGAGGAGCTCGCCGACTTCGACGCCCTCGCCGCGGACGCTGAGGAGGCGGGTAAGTAATGGGAGGCAAGCGCCACTTCCGCGTCTGGCGGGGGGACGAGTCCGGCGGTGAGTTGCAGGACTACCAGGTCGAGGTCAACGAGGGCGAGGTGGTCCTCGACGTGATCCACCGGCTCCAGGCCACCGACGCGCCGGACCTGGCCTGCCGGTGGAACTGCAAGGCCGGCAAGTGCGGCTCCTGCTCGATGGAGATCAACGGGATGCCCAAGCTGGGCTGCATGACCCGGATGTCGACGTTCGAGGAGAACGAGACCGTCACGGTCACCCCGCTGCGGACCTTCCCGATCATCCGGGACCTGGTCACCGACGTCTCGTTCAACTACGAGAAGGCCCGGGAGACCCCGGCGTTCGCCCCGCCGGCCGACCTGGCCCCCGGCGAGTACCGGATGCAGCAGGTCGACGTGGAGCGCTCGCAGGAGTTCCGCAAGTGCATCGAGTGCTTCCTGTGCCAGAACACCTGCCACGTGGTCCGTGACCACGAGGAGAACAAGCAGGCCTTCGCCGGTCCGCGCTACTTCATCCGGGCCGCCGAGCTGGACATGCACCCGCTGGACGCCAAGACGGACCGCAAGGAGTACGCGCAGGCGGAACAGGGCCTCGGGTTCTGCAACATCACCAAATGCTGCACCGAGGTCTGCCCCGAGCACATCAAGATCACCGACAACGCGATCATCCCGATGAAGGAGCGCGTCGTCGACCGCAGGTACGATCCCCTGGTGTGGTTGGGTAGCAAGATCTTCCGACGGCCGATGACCGAGACGGTCGGGCACGGCGAGACCAGTGTCCTCGGTGCCGTGCACGCGCAGCCCAAGGGCGGGGTGCACTCGCACGCGGGCGGGTCGCACGACCCGCACGCGGAGGCCGAGGCGCAGCGCGGGGTGAACTGGCACCGTCAGGTGCCCAAGCCCACCGTGCCGCCGGTGGACGAGCACGGCCGGCTGCCGCTGACCGAGCTCACCTTCGACCGGCCGGCCGCGCCGTCCCCGTTCGGCGACGACGTGACCTTCCCGATGCCGGTGGAGCACCTCAACTACGCCCACCCGGAACAGGACGAGAAGAAGCACTGAACCGGACAGTCAGCACGGGGGCCGCGGCACTTGCCGGCGGCCCCCGTCCCGTTCCGGCCCGACCGTCCGCTCTCCGCCGCGCCGGTCGGGCCGCTCCGTCCCGTCCGACGGTTGCGGCCGGTCCGACGGTTGCGGCCGGTCAGACGGTTGCGGCCGGTCAGACGGTTGCGGCCGGTCAGACGGTTGCGGCCGGTCAGACCGCCCCGGCGGCGAGCAACGGGCGCAGGGCGGTGACGATCGGGGCGTCAGCGGGTAACCAGACGACCGTGTCCAACTCCTCGGCGGTCAGCCAGCGCAGTTCGGCGTGCTCCAACGGCTGCGGCCGGTCGGCGCCGAGGAGCCGCGCGGCGTACACCCGCAGCACCGAACGACCGTGGGCCATCCGGACGTCCCGGCCGACCCGGGCGCCGATTTCGACGCGTACCGCCAACTCCTCGGCGCACTCGCGGGCCAGCGCGGCCTGCTCGGTCTCGCCCGGTTCGACCTTGCCACCGGGGAACTCCCACATGCCGGCCACCTCGGGCGGCGCGGAGCGGGCACAGGCGAGCACCCGGCCGGCGGAGATGATGGCCGCCCCCACGATCACTTTCCGCGTACGCTCTCCGACACCCTCGGTCACTGCGATCCACCCGCTCCCGTCCAGCTGTCCGGCCCGCACGGGCGTCCAGCGTGCCAGATCAATCGGCGGTTCGGGTACCGGAGTCGTCCGCTAGGACAACAAGACTGGGAAATGTGGCCGTGGACACACCCGCCACATGACTAGAGACTGGAAGCACCGATCAAGACACGGGATGGCGACGATTTGGCCACAAGCCGGCGACGACGCCTGGGAGGTGCGGTGATACGAGCGCTGTGGAGCGGTCGCCCGAAGGGCGATTACCTTACCGACGCGCTCACGCTGCTCACCGGGTGGATCCGGGACGGCCAGCAGATCCGGCGCACCCTCCAGTTGGACGACGCGCAGCACGCCGCCCTGACCGAGCGGATCCAGGTGGTGGCGGACGCGCTCCGGCTGCGGCCCGAGGTCCGCCGGCTCGCCGGGCACACCCAGATCAAGGTGGGACGCCGGGACGGCGACGCGCTCAGCCAGGGCGAGGTACTCCTCGCAGCCCGCATCGAGGACGCGTACCGGGCGGTCACCGACCCGTCCGCGTGACCGCTGGACTGGCGCGGCCTGCCTAGCGTGGGGGCCATGGCCAACGCGACGTACGACCGCCGGGAACAGTTCCAGCAGATCCAGAGCGGCCTGCTGCCCGGCGAGCAGATCATCGCCGTCTACGACGCCATCGGCACCGGCACCGGGTTCATCGGGCTGACCGACCGGCGGGTGATCATCCAGGACCGGTCCTTCGTCGGGAAGAAGTTCGCGATCACCAGCATCCCGTACTCCAAGATCAGCAGCGTCAGCGTGGTCAGCAACAAGTCCTGGGGCGGCTCGTTCTTCTCCACCGGGGCGATCGCCATCCACGTCGGTACGCACACCTACGAGGTCGAGTTCCGGGGCGACCACAAGAGCCACCACGTGCACAACGTGATCCTCCACCACATCTCCTGAGGCGCCCGGTGCCGAGTCCCACCATCCGCCGGCTCGGTGCGGCCGAGGTCGTCCGGCTCGCCCGGGCCTCGTTCGGTCCGTCCACCACCGTGATCGAGTGCGCCGAACTCACCGGAGGCGGCTTCGCCGCCGTCTGGCGGGTACGCCTCGCCGACGGTAGGCGGACCGTCCTGAAGGTCTCCCCGCCGCCCGACGTGCCCCTGCTGGCGTACGAGCGGGACCTGATCGCCGCCGAGGCCGGGTACTACCGGCTGGTCGCGACCCGGTTGCCCGGGGCTCCGGTCCCGGCGGTGCTGCACCACGGCACCGACCGCAGCGTGCTGGACACCGACTGGCTCTTCACCGCCTTCCTGCCCGGTACCCCGTTGGCAGAGTGGCACCGGCGGCACCCGGCTCTCGACGACGCCCCGGTCCGCCGGCAGCTCGGCGCGCTGGTCGCCCGGCTGCACACCGTGACCGGGCCCCGGTTCGGCTACCCCGGGTCGCGCGCGCACGGGTCGACCTGGGCGCAGGCGTTCACCGCGATGATCGACGAACTGCTCGACGACGGCGCCCGGTGGGCTGTCGAGTTGCCCGCGTCGCCGGAGCGGATCCGGGACCTGGTCGTGCGGCACGCCGGCATCCTGGACCTGGTCGCCCGGCCCGCGCTGGTGCACTTCGACCTGTGGGACGGCAACGTGCTGGCCCACCCCGGGGCCGACGGTACGGCCCGGCTGACCGGGCTGGTCGACGGCGAGCGGTACCTGTTCGGCGACCCCCTGTTCGACCTGGTCTCACCGGCCCTGTTCAGCCGGATCGAGGACGACCCGCAGCACCCGTTCCTGACCGGGTACACCGGCGGGGCCGACCTGCCGTCGTGGCTGGACGGGGCGGCCCGCCGCCGGTTGGCGCTCTACCGGATGCACCTGTACCTGCTGATGACGGTCGAGATGCCCAGCCGTGGGATGACCGGTGAGACGGACCGGCCGAGGTACGACCTGACGACCCGACTGCTCGACGAGGAGCTGACCGTACTGGGCCGCCCACTGCCCTGACCGGCGGTCAGGACGTGCCCGTCGCGTCCCGGACCGGTCCCGCCGCCGTCCCGGTCGACCGGTCCGCAGTCGGCCGGTCCGTGGCGGCGGTCGCCGCGTCCAGGAATTCGACCAGCTCCGCCTCGGGCATCCCCTCGTCCTCCAGCAGACCCACGACGAGCAGGGTGCGGGCGGCAACAGCGGCGGCGCTGACCGGTACCGGTTCCGGGCCGTCCACCGCAGCCCGGTCCTCCAACGCAGCCCGGACGAGTTCCTCGGCCAGCCCCGGTTCGATGTCGTACCCGGTGCGGTCGTACCGCTCCCGGACACTGGCCACGAACCGGATGATGGCCGCCCGGTCCGCCCCGGGAGTGAACCGGCGCTGCACGGCCAGCAGGAAGACCCCGTGGAGCAGGTCGCCGTACCGTTGCCAGTCCTGGTCACCGAAGGCCCGCAGCCGCCGGTGGTGGGCGCGTAACTGCCCGGTGAGCAGGTCGGTCAGGGCGGCGCTGGGCTGTTTCATCGGGCTGCCTCCAAGCGCAACTGGTGTCGTACCCGGGACCAGAAACCCGGCTGCCGGCGGCGCCGCGCGGTGGCGACCAGCCGGCCCGCCGCGAACGCCCCGGCCCGGACGTCGGTGGGCAACCCGACCGGCGGAACCGGCACGGGCTCCGGCTTCGGGCGACCTGGGTTGCCGGCGTGTCCGAGCACGGCGGCGTACCGGTCCAGCGCCCGGCCGCCCACCGCCAGCCGCGCGGCGACCAGGTCCAACCGGACGATCGCCGCGTCGAGCCGCCGGGCCGCGACCAGTCCGGCCGGGGTCTGCGTACGCGTCAACCGGTCCACCGCCACGGTGAGCCGGAGCCGGACGACGCGGGCCGACGCGGCGGCCCGGGCCGCGTCGTTCCGGGCGGCCCGCAGCCCGGCCAGCATCGTCCCGACGTTTCCCGACGGTGCTTCGGGCAGCTTGCGGGCGGCGTCCAGCCCGGCGTACACCGCACCAAGGGCGGCCCAGGCGTCGACGACGGCCCGCGGGAAGCTGGCCGGATGGTTGCCGAGCCGGCCGGTACCGTGCAGCACCGAGCCGGCCCGGTCTGCGGCGGTGACGATGGCCGCGCAGGCGGTCCGAAGCTCGTCGAGATCATTGCGGACGGCGGTGAGCGCGACCGTGGTCGGACTCGGCTCGTCCCGGGCGGCCGGCGGGCCGTAGCGGGCCAGATCGTCGAGCGCCGCGCGCCGGTCGTCGCAGGGCCCGGGCCGCAGACAACCCAGACACAATCCGGTGTACGCCGAGACGACGTGCTCGGCGAGCGTCCCGCGCGCCTCGGCGACCCGCCGGACGGCGAGTTCGTGGTAGTCGGTTGCCGGTAGTCCGGTCATGCGGCGGCCTTCTTGATGACGAGAGCGAAGCGCACCTCGTCGCACGGGTAGTCCTCGCCGCAGTCACAGACCCAGCGGGCCACCCGGCGTGGCGGGTGGGCGAAGAGGATGTCGTCGGCGTCGTCCAGGTCCTGCCGGGACGGAAAGTCGGGGGTCCGGTCGGGGGTCCGGTGCACGGGGTACTCCCGTCTGTCGGTCTTGTTCCTCCGGTCGTGGCTCCGGTGCCGGCGGGTACCCGCACGGTCCGGAGCGCCCGGCCGACCGGGGGGAGGCCGGTCGGCCGGGCATGGTGCGGGTGGGACAACCGGCTCCAGGTTGCAGACCAGGGAACCGGTCGGAGCGAACTTTGCCAGTGAACCCTAGGGATGTCAACGCCAACACTGTGTACGTCGTGGTTGTCGAGGTAAGGACGGCTGTGATCGAATGGAGGTGCAGACCAGGGAGCCAACATGCCCACCAAGCCCAAGTGGCAACAACTCGCGGACCACATCCGCGCTCAGATCGAGTCCGGCGAGCTTCAGCCGGGCGACAAACTGCCGTCCACGGCCCAACTCCGCGCCGAGCACAACATCTCCGCAGGGATGGTCCGGCAGGCGATCCTCGTGCTCCAGACCCAAGGGCTTGTGGAGGGCGTTCACGGGCTGGGCGTCTTCGTCTCCGACCGCTGACCAGGCAACCCTGGATCGCAACATCGTCTTCGGCGTCTTGACAACGGAGATGGTGTGAACCCGACAGCACTCCTTCCTGCGTAGCGGGACAGTCGCGGAGTGTGGCGCGCATCTCGTAGTCTCCACTGTGGCCTCGGCGTTACAGCGCCAACCCACGACAGCCATTCACACTTGGGGAGACGATGGCGAGCGCGGCTGAGATGATCGCCCGGCTGGCTGCGGCCGGGCAGAAGCTGACCGAAGCACAGGCGAAGGCGGCAGCGGCGGCCCAGGACGTCAACGAGGCGCGGACCCTCGTGGCCGGCGCCCTGGAGGGTGCTTCCGGTCAACTGGTCGGCGTACTCGACAGCGTCCGCGCCAGCATGGCGCAGGCTGCGGGATCGGTGACACCGGCTCAGCACGGCATCCAGGAGACGATCGCCAGGGTCCAAGCCCTGGGAAACTAGGCGCGGGTGGTGGTAGCGCAACCCGCCGACCACCCGTGATCCTCCGGCCTGCCGCACCACAACTACCGATCCGCCCCCAACCGACAATGCGGCAAGCGGAAAGACGACCCGGGAGCCGGTCACGCGATGTGCAGGCCGCCCCACAAGCCCGACGCCGACGAAAGATCCAGTCGCAGGACATCGCAGTCGGAGGGTCGGTGGCCACTACCGCCTGGGCAAGTGTGTCCGAGTTCCTACCGCCCATTCCGAAGGCCATCATGGGCGTATTACTCGGGATCATAGCAACGTGGGGATCTGTCAAAGCAAAACAAGAGCACAAGAACGAAATGGGCGAAAGAGATGATAATTGACGATGAGGTCGAACAGAAGGTTCGCGACACTCTCCACTGGGCAGTGAAACAAAAGCCCCACGAACTTGACCAGGCGATCCGGTCCTTCACCGACGAGCGGACACGCTTGGCAGCTCTTGAGCTGCTCGTGCAGATATGCAGATACGTTTCCGTCGACGCTTTCGGCCACATCCCCTCCACCGAGGAAATCGATGCTCTGGCTTTCGAGGTTTCCGAAACCGAATCTTGGGCATCTCTGACCAAGGATGAGGTGGCAACCTACCTTAACACCGTAGTTCACGGCCACCTGTCAGGCGCCACGCTTCCGTCAGAGCGCTTTGTCACCCTTTCTTTCACCGTCGCCGCAAGCTTGCTGTCGTCTCAGCCAAAGCCTGACGACGAGTGGTGGTTCGATTATCTCGACAAAGTCGAGGCCGCTATCGAGACAGCCAACTGACACGGCCAACGTGATGCGATCGGGTTTTTGATCGTTTGTGGTTTAGCGACGCGACACGCCGGCCGAAGTGCAGCTGAACTGCAAACGATCAAGGGCGGCTGGGTCGTCCGGCGTCCACAGGTTCGGGTGGACAAGGTGGGAGACTGGCCGTACACCAATCCAGGGAGCGCCGGGTGAACGAGAGTGCTGTCGTCGGGGTACCGGGGAATGCGGGTGGTGGGTTCACGGAGGCCGAACGGCCGCTGCTCACCTACTACGACGACGCGACCGGTGAGCGCACCGAACTGACCGCGACCGGGTTGGGGCAGTGGGCGGCACGCTCGGCCGGGCTGCTGCGCCAGGGTTGCGGGCTGGGTGTGGGGAGCCGGGCGGCGGTACTGCTGCCACCGCACTGGCAGACCGCCGCCGTGCTGCTGGGCGCCTGGTCGGCCGGGGTGGCGGTCTCCTACCGGCTCACCGCGACCGCCGGCCTGGCCGCACTGGAACCGGGCGCCGACGAACCGTTCGACGCCACCTTTGTCACCCCGCAGCGGCTCGACGACTGGCTCGAAGACGTGCCTGCCGCCCGTCACCGCTTCGTGCTCGGCCTGGCCCCGGCTGCCGCGCCGCTGGCCGAGGTACCGGCCGGGTACCGGGACTGGCTGACCGAGGTCCGGCAGCATCCGGCCGACCTGCCGGCGTACGCGCTGGTCCGACCCTCGGACCCGGCGACCCCGGACGGCACCAGCTACCAGCAGTGGGGCAGCCTGGCGGAGGAGATCGCCGCGCAGCGCGACCTGCGGGCAGGTGACCGGGTACTGGTCGACGCGGCCGCACACGAGCATCCGGTCAAGTGGCTGCTGGCTCCGCTCGCCGTGGGCGCCTCGGTGGTGCTCTGCGCCAACCTCGACCCTGGAGCGGTCGACTCCCGGATCGTCGCCGAGCAGGTCACCCGGGTGTTCTAGCTCGATACTGTCGGCGGGTGGGTCTAGCGTCACGTCATGACGCGACTGAGTTACGAACGGTACTGCGCGGAGATCGGCAATCAGAGCGATCTGCTGGTCACCGGCATCCGGGAGGCGGATCTGACCGCCACGGTCCCCTCCTGTCCGGGGTGGAACGTGGGCCAACTGGTCCGGCACCTCGGCGGCGGCCACCGCTGGGTCGAGGAGATCGTCCGCACCCGGGCCACCGGTCCGCTCCCCGACGACGACTTCCGCGACCTGTCCGGTTACCGGGACGAGGATCCGGTGAAGCTCGGTTCGTGGCTGGTCGAGGGCGCAGGGCAACTAGCGGGGACGCTGCGCGCCGCCGGCCCGGATGCCGACACCGGCTGGACCCCGGTACCCGGTGAAACGTCGACCTTCTGGGCGCGCCGCTTCGCCCACGAGACGCTGATCCACCGGGCCGACGCGGTCCTTGCGCTCGGCGCGGAGTTCACCGTCGCCCATGAGGTCGCCGTGGACGCGCTGGACGAGTGGATGGAGCTGGGCTCGCTGCCGCAGATGTTCGACTTCTATCCCGAACGGCGCGAACTGCTCGGTCCGGGCCGTACCCTGCACCTCCACGCCACCGACACCCTGCCGGAGTCGGGGGCGGAGTGGCTGGTCGACCTGACCGGGGACCGTCTCGCCTGGCGGCGGGCCCACGAGAAGGCCGCCGTGGCGGTACGCGGTCCCGTCACCGAGCTGCTGCTGGTCGTCTACGGCCGACGGTCGGTCGACGATGCCGCCGTCGAGGTGCTCGGTGACCGGGCGCTGCTCGACTTCTGGCTGGGGCACAACAGCTTCGGCTGACGGTCTGGGGTCGAGGCTCCTGTCGTCAGCCGGTGATCAGGTGCCCAGGTAGAGGCAGAAGGGGTGACCGGCCGGGTCCAGCAGTACCCGGACGTCGTCCTGTGGCTGGTGTCCGGCTTCCCGCGCGCCGAGTTCGACGGCGTGGGACACGGCTGCGTCCAGGTCGGTGACCTCGAAGTCGAGATGCGCCATCATCTGTTGCCGGCCCTCGACCGGTGGCCAGGTCGGTGGCACGTACCCGACGGCGGTCTGGAAGGCCAGGTAGGCCACGCCGTCGGGCGGGGCGATCGTGACCCAGTCCGGCTCTTCCCTGGTGGTTTCCCAGCCGAGCAACTCGGTGTAGAAGCGGGCCAGCGCCGCCGCGTCGGGTGCGTCCAGCACCACACCCCAGTAGTCGCGACGGACCTCCCGTGGTGAACTCACGCCCTCGATCCGTCCCCGCATGAACCGATCCTGCCAGGATCGGACGAGCCGGGCAGGCCAGGCCGGCTCGCGTTCACGGGAATTCGGGCGAGCTGGCCGATGTTCTTCGGCCCGCCCTGCCACCAGCAGGTATCCGCAGTGACCTGCCCGCCTCCGGGGCGACCACTCCGACGACGGGATCCGCCCCCGGACGGCTCCGTCCTCACGGTGCCGCCCGACATTCTGGCGTCCCGGCTGTTCAGGACCGGTCCTGGCGCCCGCCGGTGCTCTTTCGTCACTGCGTGTTCGTTACGCGATGCCCGACGGTGCCCACCGGGCTGACCACCGGACGGGCGGACCGGTCACCTCGATGCCGGGGGAAGCAACCGGGCCGAGACTGTGAGTCACGACACACCGACACCCGTTCCGCACTGCTGTCCGGGCATGACGGGTTGTCACCGTAAAACTCAGGAACCTCTCAACCTGGGCCAGCTGGCGGATATTCTCGCCGGCTCTGTCGAGCGAATTCTTGTATCAACTCGCAACTACTGCCGACAACACACAGGGAAACACCTACGACACAATCCGCTATTTACCGATGAAGGGTTCCGCAATGAACCGGAGACAAAAACTGCTGGCCGGTACGCTGACACTTTTGATATCGGCGACGGCTGCGCTGATCGGCACCACCCCCGCCGCTGCCGAGTGGTCCGAACCCGTCTGGACTCCAACCCCGGACTTTCTCTGCGCCGTGTACCCCAACTGCGAGTTCGTCCGCGCTTCCTCGTCGATCAACGACGTCTACGAGACACCGGTTGTCGGCGTCAACTGCGGCGTCGGCAGCAAGTCGAACTACGGTGTCACACACACGTTCAGCAAGTCCGCCAGTTACTCCACGAGCGTCAACACCAGCGTGGGCCTGTCGCTCATTTCCGGCCTCGGTTTCAGCGGCGGTTACGGGTACGGCTGGGAGGTCGGCAAGACCTACTCGACGACCTACTCCAACAGCATCACCCTTCCGGGGCAGAGCAAGGCATGGGTGGAGTTCAGGACCCAGAAGGCCAACGCCGAAGGCTGGATGTACGCCAACACGTACTGGAGCGAGTACTTCAGCGGGTCGGCGTGGAAGGTCAACGGTAACCAGCTCTCCGGGAGCTTCTCGCTTTTCACCGCTCCGCTCACCGTCACCGACAAGTACAACTCCTGCCGCCTCAACTGGCAGTTGCCGTACCTGTCGTCGTTCCGCAGCTACCTGAACACCAACATGTGCCTCGACGTGCAGAACGGTAACCGCCAGGCGGGTACCGGGGTCTGGTACTGGGGGTGCAACGGGACCGCGGCACAGAACTGGGTCTACAACTTCCAGACCGGTGCGATCACCATTCCGCACGGCTACTACAACTCCAATCTCTGCCTGGACGCCGAGGGTGGCGGAACCTCGCCGGGCACCAGGGTGATCGTCTGGGACTGCCACGGCGGCAGCAACCAGAAGTGGGCTTTCCTGCACAGCGGCTGGCAGCTGATGAACCTGAAGTCCGGCCTCTGCCTGACCACCGCGGGCAACTGGGAAGGCGCCGCACTGACGCTGCAGAACTGCCAGTACTGGAGCTCCAACCAGGGTTGGCGGCCCAAGGGGACCTGAGTCGACCGGTCGGACAGCACCATCCAGAACAGAAAGCCAACCGATTTCGAAACGGATCTTCAATCTCGACTGCGAGACAAGGAAAGCATCAAGATGAGTCGGATACGAGCAGGGCTGGTCACCGTCCTGACACTGCTGGCATCAGCGGCAGTCACCGTCACAACCGGCAGCCCGGCCGCCGCCGCCACCGCCAGCACCCTCTGCCAGATCTACCCCGGCTGCGTTTTTGTCCAGAGCAGCGCCACAAGCGAGACCACAGTCGACAAGTCGCCGGTCTCCCACAACTGCAGCACGGTGAGCTCGACCTACACGGTCAGGCACACCTGGAGCAAGTCCTCGTCGTACAGCCAGAATGTCACCCTGGGCATGAGCCAGAGCATCGGGAGCGTCGTCAACGGGTCGCTCGAGATGACCTACGGGTGGGAGACAGGTAAAACCTACTCGACGAGCGTCGAACGAAACATCAATCTCCCCGGCATGTACCTGGGGTGGGTCGAGCTTCGCAGTCAGAAGGCCAAAGCCAGTGGCCGGATGTACGCCAACGGGAACTACAGCGACTGGCTCGACGCCAACGCGTACGCAGTCAGCGGGGACTCGCTCAGCGGAACCATCTCCGGCTGGGGCCGAAAGATGAGCTGGCAGGAACTGTACGACAACTGCCGCCTCCGCTGGGGGGCAGGCAGCACGCCGATCGTCAACTACCAGAACGGCATGAGCGGCTGCCTCGACGTCAAGTGGGGGAACCGCCAAGCGGGCACCAACGTGTGGTACTGGCCGTGCAACGGATCTCCGGCCCAGAGTTGGACCTACAACTACAGCACCGGTGAGATCACCGTCCCGCACAGCTACTACAACGCCAACCTCTGCCTGGATGCCTCGGGCGGCGGGACCTCACCAGGCACCAAGGTGATCCTCTGGGACTGCCACGGTGGCAAGAACCAGAAGTGGGCGTTCTTCCACAACGGCTACTGGCTGGTCAACCTCAACTCCGGGTTGTGCCTGAGCGCCGCCGGAGGCTGGGAGCAGGACCTCTACCTCGACAGTTGCACCCAGTGGTCGCACGCTCAGGGGTGGAAGCCCGCCAGCATCAACGCGTGACCGCAGGAATCAGCCGCATCGGGCAGGACAGGACAGGAGATCATCGGGTGGGGTGGCCGACATGGGCCACCCCACCGCCACGTTCGGCTTACGCCCCGTCGAGCAGGGCGGACGCGGCGGCCGGGTCGGGGCTACACGTTGAAACGGAACTCCACCACGTCGCCGTCCTGCATGACGTACTCCTTGCCCTCGATGCGGACCTTGCCCGCCGCCTTGGCCGCCGCCATCGACCCGGCCGCGACCAGGTCGTCGAAGGAGACCACCTCGGCCTTGATGAAGCCGCGCTGGAAGTCGGAGTGGATGACCCCGGCGGCCTCGGGGGCGGTCGCGCCGGCCGGGATGGTCCAGGCCCGCGTCTCCTTCGGCCCGGCGGTCAGGTACGTCTGGAGCCCGAGGGTACGGAAACCGACCCGGATGAGCTGGTGGAGTCCCGGCTCCGGCTGCCCGATGGACTCCAGCAGCTCACGGGCCTCCTCCTCGGGCAGCTCGATCAGCTCGGACTCGACCTTGGCGTCCATGAAGACCGCCTCGGCGGGGGCGACCAGCAGTCGCAGCTCGTCGAGGAACTCCGGGTTACCCAGCTCGGCCTCGTCGACGTTGAAGACGTAGAGGAAGGGCTTGGTGGTGAGCAGGTGCAGCTCGCGCAGCTCGGCCAGGTCGATGCCGGCCTTGGCCGCGCCCGCGTAGAGGGTCGTACCGCTGTCCAGCAGCTCGGCCGCCTTCTTGGCGGCGGTGACCGTGGCCGCCCGGTCCTTGCGGAGCTTGGCCTCCTTCTCCAACCGGGGCAGCGCCTTCTCCAGGGTCTGGAGGTCGGCGAGGATCAGCTCGGTGTTGATCGTCTCGATGTCGTCGGCCGGGGAGACCTTGCCGTCGACGTGCACCACGTTCGGGTCGGAGAAGGCCCGGACGACCTGGCAGATCGCCGAGGCGTCCCGGATGTTGGCCAGGAAGGCGTTGCCCCGGCCCTGCCCCTTGGAGGCGCCCCGGACCAGCCCGGCGATGTCGACGAACGACACCGGGGCGGGCAGGATCTTCTGCGAGCCGAAGATCTCGGCGAGCTGGGCCAGCCGCTCGTCCGGCAGCCCGACCACCCCGACGTTGGGCTCGATGGTGGCGAACGGGTAGTTCGCCGCGAGCACGTCGTTCTTGGTCAGGGCGTTGAAGAGGGTGCTCTTGCCGACGTTGGGCAGGCCGACGATCCCGATGGTGAGACTCACGGGCGGCCAGTCTACGCGGGTCGGGAGGCTGTGGCGCAGCCGCCGGGGCAGCAGGCGGTTCGGCGGGCAGCGGACGCCGGGTCAGCCGGGTGGTTCGGCGGCGGCGAGCAGGGTACGCAGCAGGTCGCCGAGTCGGGCCTGGTCGGCGGTGGGGAGCGCGTCGAGGAGTTGCCGCTGGACGGCCAGCCCGGCGTCGGCGGCCTCCTCCGCCACCTGCCGGCCCTGTTCGGTGAGGATGATCCGCAGCGAACGCCGGTCGTCGGGGTCCGGGGCGCGGCGGACCAGCCCGGCCCGTTCCAGCCGGTCCAGGCGGCCGGTCATGCCACCGGAGGTGAGCATCAGCGCCCCGGTCATCGCCTTCGGCGCCAGGGCGTACGGCGGGCCGGAGCGGCGCAGGGTGGCCAGTACGTCAAATTCACCCCGGCTGATACCCCATCGATGGTAGAGCTGTTCCTGGGCGTCGCCGACCAGGCGGGCGAGCCGGTAGATCCGACCGAAGACGGCCATCGGTTCGGGACGCATGGCGGGGCGTTCCCGGCGCCACTGGGCGACGATCGCGTCCACGGCGTCGCCGTCGGACCCCTGGGTGCTGGACATCACCGTATTGTGCATCACCACTGACCTTCTTGACGCTAATTAGCTTAGCACTAAGCTAATTAGCGTCAAGAAGACCCGATCGGAGGCGGCCATGACCGCATTGCGTTTCTCCCCCGGCGGCACGACGCCGACACGCTGCACCCCCGGCGGTACGGCCAGGTCCGGCGGGCGGCGGGCGGTCGACGTCGCGCTGACCGCCCTCGCCCCGATCTCCTGGGGCAGCACCTACCTGGTCACCACCGAACTGCTACCCCCCGGCCGTCCCCTGCTC
>NZ_WVUH01000123.1 GCF_017614955.1 Micromonospora echinofusca | reverse complement strand
GGGCACACCCGGCGCGGGCGGGAACGCCGGTCCGTTCGGCGGCTGGTTCGGGTCGCCGTTGGGCGGCTGGGTCATCGGTCTCCCCCGGGATGGACCTCGGTGCGCCGGTCGGTACGTGCGCGTTCGACGGAGAGGTTATCGGCCATCGACCGATCCGTGCTGCCCGCTCCGGGAGGGAGTGAGGATCAATCAGATTGGTGACTGATTGTCACCAAATAAGCGCGTCCAGTTGTCATTGTCGGGTTTCCTGCCTACCGTCGTCCCGGTGCGGGGGGCCGGCACGGGCGGGTGGCCCGACCGGGACGCGGTAAGCGACGGACAGGTACAACGCCGGGAGGCACGGCATGCGCGATGCTGCGGACAACACCCCTCGTAGCCACTTCTCCAACGGTGACGACGGCCGCCGGGCGGTACCCGGGGCCATGCCGGTCAACGAGCGGGCGTACCGGCGGGTGACCGACCAACCGGACGAGCTGCGCAGCCTGTCCCGGCCCACCCGGGCGACCCGCGACGACGAGGGCGCGGGGTACGTGATCCACCTGCCGGTCCGGGTCGACGATCTCGCCGCCGCGACCGGTCTGGCCTGCACCGTGGCCGTGTCACTGGGCTACATGTCGGAACTCGACCCGGGGGAGACCACCGTCTCCACCGTCGACGACCAGAACAACCGGCACCGGGTCTTCTGCGACCTGCTGCTGCCGGACCGCTCCCGGTGCCCCCAGCGGTACAACCACCGGGGGCCCTGCGGCGAGCCGCCGGCCGGCTCCGAGCGTCGTCCCGCGCCCCGGCGGCCGGTCAGCCCGTAGGCTGTCGCCGACCATTCCACAGATTAGGAGCGCTCAAGCGATGCAGAAGTGGGAGTACGCCACGGTGCCGCTGCTGGTGCACGCGACCAAGCAGATCCTCGACAACTGGGGCGAGGACGGCTGGGAACTCGTCGGCGTGGTGCCCGGCCCGAACCCGGAGCAGCTCGTCGCCTACCTGAAGCGGCCCAAGGCATGAGCGGTGGCGCGCACGCGAAGCTGGCCGAGCTGGGGCTGACCCTGCCCGAGGTCGTACCGCCGGTCGCCAGCTACGTACCGGCCGTGCAGTCCGGCAAGCACGTCTACGTCTCCGGCCAGCTGCCGATGGCCGAGGGCAAGCTGCTCGCCACCGGCAAGGTCGGCGCCGGGGTCTCCGCCGAGCAGGCCAAGGACCTGGCCCAGCGCTGTGCCCTCAACGCGCTCGCCGCGATCGACTCGCTGGTCGGCCTGGAGAACGTGGTCAAGATCGTCAAGCTGACCGGGTTCGTCGCCTCGGCGCCGGGCTTCACCGGGCAGCCGGGTGTGATCAACGGCGCGTCGGACCTGTTCGGCGCGGTCTTCGGCGAGGCGGGCCGGCACGCCCGGAGCGCGGTCGGCGTCGCCGAGCTGCCGCTGGACGCCCCGGTCGAGGTCGAGGTCATCGTCGAGGTCGACTGACCCGGCGATACCCCACCTGCCCCGCGATCTTGCGCTTTCGGCCCCGACGTATCCGCCTGAAGGGTGCATAACGAGGGCCGGAACTGCAAGATCGCGGGGAGTTGCCGGCAGGGTCGTACGATCACAGCCATGGCGGGGCATGTGACAGCACCGGCGGCTGCGCTCGCCGACGGGCTCCCGGGCTGGGTGACGCTGCTGCGCGCCCCGAACCCGGGCCCGATGACACTCGACGGCACCAACACCTGGGTACTCAGCCCCCCGGGCGGGCGGCACTCGATCGTGATCGACCCCGGGCCGGACGACGCCGGGCACCTGACCCGGATCGCCGCACACGCCCCGGTCGGGCTGGTCCTCGTCACCCACGGCCACCCCGACCACACCGACGGCGTCCGGCGCCTGCACGAACTGCTCGACGGGGTACCCGTACTCGCCGCCGACCCGGCGCACACCCTCGCCGGTGCACCCCTGGCCGGCAGCTCCTGGACGGCACCCGTCGACACCGGCTGCCGGATCGAACTGCTCCCCACCCCCGGGCACACCGGCGACTCGGTCTGCTTCCTCGTCGAGTACGCCGGTGAGCAGGTCGTGTTCACCGGGGACACCATCCTCGGCCGGGGCACCACCGTGGTCGCCCACCCCGACGGGGACCTGGGCGACTACCTCGCCAGCCTGGAACTGCTCTCGGCGTACCGGGAGATCCCCGCCCTGCCCGGCCACGGCCCGGCGCTGGCCGACTGCGGTGCCGCCGCCGACTTCTACCTCGCCCACCGCCGGGCCCGGCTCGACCAGGTCCGGGCGGCGGTCGCCGGCGGCGCCGGCACCGCCGCCGAGGTGGTCGCCCGGGTCTACGCGGACGTCGACCGGGCACTCTGGCCCGCCGCCGAGTGGTCCGTCCGCGCCCAGCTCGCCCACCTGGCGCGGGACGGTGCCGACGCTGGCGCAGCGGCGCGGGAATCCGACCCCGGGGTCGGTGGGTTGGACCAGCCGTGACCTGCCCGGTGTGCGGAACCGTCGCCGTACCCGGCGCCCGGTTCTGCCACAACTGCGGAGCCGCGCTGCCGGCCGCCGCCACCCTGCCCGCCGCCGAGCGGCGGGTCGTCACCGTGCTCTTCGGCGACCTCTCCGACTTCACCTCCTGGTCCGAGGACCTCGACCCGGAACGGGTCGGCGCGGTCACCGACCGGGTCCTCGCCGCGCTGGCCGGCGCGGTGAAGACCTTCGGCGGGCACGTCGACAAGCTCACCGGGGACGGGATCATGGCCGTCTTCGGTGCCCCGGTCGCCCACGAGGACGACGCCGAACGCGCCGTCCGCGCCGCGCTCTCCATGCAGCGGGCCGTCCGACGGGTACTCGACGACGAGCGGGGCGGTGGCGCACCGCTGGGACTGCGGGTCGGGCTGAACACCGGTGACGTCATCGCCGGCATCCAGGCCGCCATCGAGTACACCGTCATCGGCGACACCGTGAACACCGCCGCCCGGCTCGCCGACGCCGCCGCCATCGGCGCCGTCTACGCCGGCTCGCGGACCGCCGCCGCCACCCGGCACGTCGCCTCCTGGCGGGCCCTGCGCCCGCTGAAGCTCAAGGGCAAACGGGAGCCGGTCGAGGCGTACGAACTGCTCGGCCTCTTGGACGCACCGGGTACCCGCTCCGGGCTCGGCGACGAGGCGCCCTTCGTCGGCCGGGAGACCGAGATCGGTCGGGTCGCCGGCCGGCTCGCCGAGGTCATCGACCGGGGTGAACCCCGGGTACTGCTGATGACCGCCGAGGCGGGCATCGGCAAGAGCCGGTTCGCCGCCGAGGCGGAACGGCTCGCCGCCGGGTACGACGTGGGCGCCGGCCGGTACGCCGCGCACACCGGCGCCCGGGTGCTCTCGGTCCGTTGCGTCGCGTTCGGCGAGCGGCGCCGGCTCGCACCCCTGGCCGACCTGGTCCGGGCCGCGGTCGGCCTGCCCGGCGACAACGCCACCGCGGTCACCCGTGCCGTGGTCGAGGAACGGTTGCGCCGGCTCGGCCAGCGGCTGGCCCGGCTCCGTCCCGACCCGCCGCCGATCGCCGTCGACCAGCTCCTCGGCCTGCTCGGCTACGCCGAACTGCCGACCGGGCACGGCGGTACCGCACAGGCCGGCGAGTGGGCCTCGGCCGGGCCGGCACCCGACGCGGAGGCGCTGCCCACCGCCGTCGCCGAACTGCTCAGCGGGCTCGCCGCCGAAGCCCCGCTGGTGGTGATCGTCGACGACCTGCACGACGCCACCCCGGAGACCATCAACGCCCTCGGCGGCACCCTCTCCCGGCTCACCGGGCCGGTACTGGTCCTCCTCTTCGGCCGGCCGGAACTGGTCCGTACCGCCGGCACCCTCACCCGGGTCGCCGACGCCGAGGTGCACGCCCTGCCGCCGCTGCGCGGTGCCGACGCCGCCCGGCTGCTCACCACCTACCTCAACGGTGGCAAGCTGCCCCAGGCCGACGCCGACCGGCTGCTCGCCACCGCCCAGGGCAACCCGTTCTACCTCGCCGAACTGGTCACCCTGCTGATGGAACGGGGCGCGCTCACCCCGGTCACCGACCGGGCGGCGCTCGCCGACCGCAGCCGTGGTGCCGGCGCCGACCGGGGTACCCGGGCCGGTGCCGACCGGGCCGGGGCCGGGCCCAACGGGGCGGGTGCCGGGGGCACGACGCTCTGGCGGCTGGCCCCCGGGTCGCTCGGCAGCCGGCTGCTCTCCCGGGACCTGGCCGCCGTGCTCGCCGCCCGGATCGACGCGCTCCCCACCGAGGCACGGTCGGTGCTGCGGGACGCGGCGGTGATCGGTGACACCGTGCCCACCGGTGCCCTGGAGGCGTTGCAGGAACGCCGGTCCGGCCGGGACGGCCGGCCGGCCGCCGTGGTCGCCGTCGAACTCGACCGGGCCGTCGAGGAACTGCTGCAACGCCGGATGCTGCACCGCACCCGTACCGGGTACGCCTTCGCCACCCCGCTCATGCGGGAGGCCACCTACACCGGGATCAGCAAGGCCGACCTCGCCGAACGGCACGCCGCGCTGGCCCGCTGGGCGGCCCCGCCGGTCACCGGTACCGGCACCGGGACGGCCCCGCCGGCCGGGATGACCGAGGCGGTCCGGGACGCGTTCGTCGCCGACCACGTCGAACGGGCCGCCGCGCTCGCCGACGCGGTCGGGCTGCGGCCGGACGCGGTGGCGCGTACGGTCACCCCGCTGGGCGTGACGGCCCTCGGCCGGTCCGCCCGTCGGTCGCTCTCCGCCGGGGAGCCGGTCGCCGCGGTCGAGTACGCCGAGCGGGCTGCCGCGCTCGCCGGGGAACTCGTCTCCGCCGCCGACCGGCTGGTGCACGCCCGGGCGCTGCTCCAGGTCGGCCGGGCCGCCGAGGCCCTCGCCTACGCCGAGAAGATCGGCGCCGACGCCGGGGACGACAGCGGTACCCGGGCCAGTGCGCTGCTCGTCGCCGGGCAGGCGTACCAGAGCCTCGGGGACCGGCAACGGGCCGTGGACACCTGGCAGGAGGCCCTCCAGGTGGCCACCGTCGCCGGACTGCCGGGGCAGCGCGCCTCGGCGATGCGCCGGCTCGGCATGGCCGACTTCCTCGGCGGCCGGCTCGGGCAGGCCAGCAGCCGCCTCGCCGCCGCGTACCAGGTCAGCCTCGCCGCGAAGGACGTACGCGGGCAGGCGTGGTCGTTGCAGAACCTGGCCTGGGTGACCACCACCCGGGGCGACTTCGCCGGTACCGACGCCGTGCTCGGCCGGGCCGCCCGGCTCTTCGCCCAACTCGGTGACCCGTACGGGCGGGCCTGGCTGCGCGGTACGACCGCGTTCGCCCGGCTGCTCGCCGGTCGGCTCGGTGAGGCGTGCCGGCTGGCCCGGGTGTTCCTGCCGTTCGGGGAGCGGGTCGGTGAGGCGTGGGCGGTCGGCACGTTGCGTGCCGTGGAGGCGTTCGCCACCGCCGAACTGGGTGACCTGGCCGAGGCCGACCGGGAGGCCCGGCGGGCGTACCGGGACTTCGTCGCCGCCTCGGACGACTGGGGGCGGGGCTTCGCGCTGGTCGTACGCGGGGTGGTGGCCCGTGGGCTCGGCGAGTCGGAACACGCCGCCGACCTGCTCACCGACGCGCTCGCGTTCGGCGAACGGACCGCGCACCCGCTGCTCACCGGGATGGCCGGGACGCTGCGCGGGTTCGTCGCCCTGGACTCCGGTGACGTGGTGGCGGCGGAGCGGGACGCCCGGGCGGTACTCGCGGCGGTCGAGCCGCACAACCCGCAGGCACCGGCCCAGGTCGGGCCCCGGGTGCTGCTCGCCACGGCCCGGCTCGCCGCCGGGGACGCCGGTACCGCCGTCGGGTTGCTCGCCCCGGTGGCGACCGCCGCCAACGCACCCGCCCTGCTCTTCTCCCGCCGGCAGACCCTGGCCCGGTACGCCTCCGCGTTGCTCGCCATCGGACAGCGGGAACAGGCGCTGGACTGGGCCCGCCGGGCGGTGGCGGCACCGGCGGAGGACGTGCGCAGCCGGGTGGTGGCCGCCGAGGTGCTGGCCGAGACCCTGGCCGCCAACGGCCACGACGACGACGCGCTCGCTGCCGCCGACGAGGCGGTACGCCTGGCGTACGCCACCGAGCAGCGCGGCGAGCGGGCCGGCGCGGACGCCCTGCGCGCCCGACTGGCCGGGGTGTCCGTCGAGGTTGTCGGTTCCGCTGATGCTTCCGCCGGCGCCACCGGCTAGCGTGGCAGTTCCACGCCGGCAATCCTGCCGGCCGCCGGGACAGTCCACAGTGGCACCGGTGCCGTCCCTCCCGGGAGGATCGCCATGTCGTTGCCCCGCTCCGTCGCGGGCTGGACGATCGCGGTCTTCGGCCTGATCGCCCTGGTGCTCGGGATCGTCGGCCTGGTCCGGCCCGACACGTTGCTCGGCCTGATGGGCTTCGAGTCGGTGCCGCCGGGGGAACGGGCCTCCGGCGACCACACCCGGACGTTCATGGCGGCCTCCTCGATGGCGTCGCTCAACATGGGCGTCTACTACCTGGTCGCGTCGGCCACCGAGTGGCGGGCGTTCTACCGGTTCACGGTGCCCTTCCGCCTGCTCACCTGCACCGTGTTCCTGGCTCTGGTGCTGACCGGGGTGACACCCGGCCGGTTCGCCGGGGTGGCGGTCTGGGAGGGGGTCGGTGCGCTGCTCACCGGCTGGGGACTCTGGTACGACAGTCGCCGTCCGTCGGGTCGTCCGTCGACCCGGCCCGTCGCGTCCACGGACGCGGGACGCTGACCAGTCGGACCGGTTGGGTATTTTCAGAGCCGTGACCGACACCCCGCCCGGCGCGCTGCCGCTGCCCGTCGTGCCTGGACTGACGGATCTGGAGGTGTTTGCCCGGGGCGGCTACGCCACCGTCTACCGGGCGACCCAGATGTCCGTCGGCCGCGAGGTGGCGGTCAAGGTGGAGAACCGCACCCTGGACAGCGAACGGGACCAGGCCCGGTTCCTGCGGGAGGCCCGGGCGGCCGGCCGGATGTCGTCACACCCGCACGTCGTGGATCTCTTCGACGTCGGGGTCACCCCGGACCAGCACCCCTACCTGATCATGGAGTTGTGCGACGGCTCGTACGCCGAGCGGATGCGTACCTCGCCGCTGGGGCCGGTGGAGACCCGCGACCTCGGGGTGAAGATCGCCGACGCGCTCGCCCACTCGCACGCGGCCGGGGTGCTGCACCGTGACGTGAAGCCGGCCAACATCCTCTATTCGCACTTCAACCCGGCGGTGCTGGCCGACTTCGGGCTCGCCGTCCTGGCCGAGGTCCGGGATCCGACGGTCACGCTGGAGGTGCTGACCCCGGCGTACGCGCCGCCGGAGATGTTCAGCCACCACGACCCGTCGCCCGCCGTCGACGTGTACGCGCTCTGCGCCACCCTCTACGCCGTCATGCACGGCCGGCCACCCCGCTGGCAGTCGGAGCGCAACCCCAGTCTGGTCACCGTGCTGGAGATGTTCCACCAGCCGATCCCCGGGCTGCCCGGGGTGCCGACGGAACTGGTCGACCTGCTCCGCGCGGGAATGGCGAACGACCCGGGCGCCCGCCCGTCGGCGGTGGAGCTGCGTGACCTGCTGGCCGGTCTGCAACTCGGGCCCCCGGCGCCCGGCCCGTCGTTCGGGCCCCCGGTGACGCCGACCTCCGGCGGCCCGACCGTCGGCTGGTACACGGGCGGCCAGCACACCCACACCACGACCGGTCACCCCACGCCCCGGCCGCCGGTGGAGGACAGCCACCCGACGGTACCCACCCCGCCGGCCCGACGACGTCGACGCTGGTTCCTCGGTGGCAGCGTCGGGGTGCTGGCCCTGGCCGCCTCGGCGACCGCCGGGGCGTGGCTGGCCAAGGGTCCCGCCGACCCGGGCCCGTCGCCCAGCACGGCCAGCAGCACCTGGAACACGCCCTCCCGACAGGGTGGTGGCGCACTGCCGGGCTGCCTGGTGACCCTGCCCGGTGGTGGTCGCTGCTCCACGGACCTGGAGTGCTTCGGCCCGATCGAGATCAGCCGACGGCGGGCCGAGGCGGAGCAGGTGTCCTGCCAGGGGCCGCACACCTGGGAGAGCTACGCCCAGGGTGATCTGCCACCGGGCGTGCCGGCGACCGACCACGAACGGGTCGGGGCGGACCCGACCGTACGGCAGGTCTGCAACGAGGTCACCTTCCGGGTGACCACCGGTCTGATGAGCACGACCGGCTGGCGGTTCGAGGTGCTCCCGCCGACCGGCTCGACGGCCGGTGACCGCACCTACCGCTGCCTGGCCGGCCGGGGAGCCGACGCGCTGAGCGGGCCGACGCTCACCAACGGCTGACCGGGAGTCGCCGTAGGGCCGTCAGGGGTGCCGCTGGATCGGCCCGGCGGGCCCGCGTCTGCCCTGGTGGTCCCGGATGGGGGTGAGCGCCTCCAGGGTTATCGCGTCGATCTGGGTGCCGGCCTGCGGGCCTGCCGGCCGTTCGGCCGGCGCCGGCGCGGGCGGATCCGCCGGCTCGGGTGGCCGGTTGCGGGCCGCGCCGAGGGCCACGGTGCAGACCATCGCGAGCAGCACGCCGAACAGGGCCAGGGCGACCCTGGTCAGGCTGCCCTCCACCAGGACGATGGCGACCACCAGGCCGACCGAGCCGAGAGCGGCGAGGAGCGCGATGCTGCGGGCCGTACCGGGGCGTCTCACGCTCCGATGATCCCCTGCGGTACCCGACTCGTCCAGCCCGTGCCTTCGGCTCAGCGGAAGGCGCTACGGGCGGTGGGACGGAGCCGGAGCGTCCAGGGTGCCCCGGCGAGCAGGCCGTCGAGCCGGGGTGCCAGGACGTCCCGCCACTCCGGGTCGGTCGTGAGGCGTGCGGTGGCCTGCTCGTGGTGCCCGTCGTCGGCGAACGCCGCCAGCCAGACGTAGACGTTCTCGCCCTCCCGCACCGGTAGTGCGGGAAAGTCGTTCGCCACCGGCGCGGTACACAGGGTCCACACCGGGACCTGGAACACCCGCTCCAGCGCCGGCCGAATCTCGTCGTCCAGGTACCGCAGCCCGTCCCCGGCGGACACCGGCAACGGGTACACCATGCCGGCCACCAGTGGCCCGGTACCGCCGGTGGGGACCGGAGCCGGCGGCGGACCCGGGTGCGACCAGGGGCGCCCGGCGGGTGTGGGGCGGAGCAGCAGGACGTCGTCGGAATCGATCATGGTCGCGTTGGCTGCCGTCCGGTGCGCCCGCCAGACCGGGCCGGAGTAGAAGGTGGTCAACCCGGTGAGCCGGCTGGCCAGGTCGGCGAAGCCCCGGAGCCAGACGAACCGGTCGGGGCGGTCCAGGTCCCGGAACGTACCGAGGATCCGGAGCCCGACCTCCTCCTGGCTCTCCACGAACTCACGTTCGAAGAGGTCGATCAGGTCGTCCCGGCGCCCCGGATGCAGCGTGTACTGCCGCAGCTCGACAACGGTGCAGGTGGTACCGGTGGGCCGTGCGGCCCCGGTGGTGCGTGCGGTCATGCGGGCGACCCTAGTGCGGGATCCTGTCAGCCCTTGTCATGATCCGGGGAGTGCGCCGATCCGAGGGCCGGACCAGAGGTGGGGCGGTCCACTGTGCCCTCACCCCGGGTCGTTCGGTCGATCGCGCCCGGTGATCCGGGTAGCTACGCTGGGCATCCGATCCGTCACCAGGACGAGGACGCCGATGAACAGAACGCCGGCCGGTCTCCGGTCCATCGCCACCGCCCTGTCCGTCACCCTGACCCTGACGCTCGCCGCCGGCGCCGGCTGCCAGGAGAAGGAACGCTCCATCCCCACGGTCCGGGAGAAGATGGAGAAGACCCACATCAACGGGCAGCCGAAGCTGACCGTCGGTATCGGCATCTCCCAACCGCTGCTCAGCGAGCAGCGCAACGGGGTCTACAGCGGCTTCGACGTGGAGATCGCGCGCTACATCGCCGAGTCGCTCGGTTACCGGGTCAACGGCGCGTTCGACGGGGTCGACGACGCGGTCACCCTGGTCCAGCTCGGCACCGAGAAGCGGATCGAGGCGTTGCAGAGCGGCGACGTCGACTTCGTGGTCGCCGCCTTCTCGATGACCGAGGAGCGGGAGAGGGACATCAGCTTCGCCGGCCCCTACCTGGTGACCACCCAGGAGGTGCTGATCCCGGTCCGGCTCCGGGACAAGATCCGCACCATCGACGACCTGAGCGCCGCCGGGGTCCGGGTCTGCGCCAGCGGCGGCTCGACCAGCCAGCAGGAGCTGATCAGGCTCGGCATCAAGCCGGCGACGCGGGCGACCGTCCGGGAGTGCGTCGACGGCATCATCGCCAACGAGTACGACGTGGTCAGTTCGGACGAGACCATCCTCGCCGGGTTCCGCTACCAGCATCCCGGCCAGTTCGAGATCGTCGACATGCCCTTCGGCGCCACCGAACTGCTCGGTGTCGGCGTACCGAAGACCGACCCGCACCTGCGGGACCTGATCGCGTTCTTCCTGAACAAGAGCTACCTGGCCAGCCGCCGGGGTGAGGCCAACCCCTGGCAGGCGGCCTACAACGCGACGCTGGGCAACTACGTCAAGCCGGGGCGGAAGCAGCCGCCCCCGCAGAACGTCCCGGAACTGGTCGACTTCGACGACAAGACCCGCAGTCGATGACTGCGACGGTGGGGCCGCGTAGCGTCGCCGTCCCGGCCGTCGACGAGGCGACGGTCCGCCGGGAACGCTCCAGTCAGTCCTTCTGGACCGTGGTGGTCGGCGTACCGGCGGTCTTCTCGGTGCTTCGCCTCGGCGTGGAGGCCGGCGGCGAGTTGCAGACCACCCTGCTGCTGGTGGCGAACGTCGGTCCGGTGAACCTGGTCGCCGGCATGTTCACCACCGCCGCCCGGTTCGTCTCGACCGGCCTGGTGGCGGTCTTCGCCATCGGCTCGGTGCTCGGGGTCAGCGCCGCCCGGCTGGACGGCTTCCGCCGACCGCTCTTCGCCCGCTGGCTCGACATCACCCCGGCCTGGTTCATCGGTGCCAGCTTCGCGGTGGCCGTGGCCACCTGGCACATCCTCTACCTGCCGCTACTGCTGCCGGCACTCGCCGCCACCCTCCAGCTCAGCCCGCAGCGCCTGCACGAGCGCCGGGTACCCCGGATCCTGCTGCTCGCCCTCCTGCTCGGCGGCTACTACTGGCTGCTGCTGCCCACCGTGCTCGACGCCTGGGTGCAGGAGGAACTGGTCGCGGTGCTGCTCTTCGTCGCCCCGCCGCTGCTGGCGCTCGGCATCACCGGCCCGGTACCCCGGCTGGTGGTGCAGCCGCTCGCGGTGGGTACCCAGGCCGCTGTCCTGGCGATGCTGGTCTGGGCGGCCGTACCGGTGATCACGTCACCGGTGCTGCCGTTGACGGTGACCACCGTGGACGACGGTACCGGCGGGACGGAGGACATCCGGGGGCACGTGGTGACCACCGACGACGTCAACGTGGTGATCCTCCAGGAACGTGGCGGCGTGCGGTACGTGCCGGTGGACCGGGTCGGCGGGCAGGTGCTCTGCCCCACCGAGGCGGAACTGCCCCGGCACCGGCTCTGGGTACGCGACTTCCACGTCGACGACTCGCTGCTGGAGGGGCTGGGCCGCCGGGTCCGACCGGTGCAACGCCTCGACGCCGCCTGCCGCACCGCCGTACCCGGCTGAGCCGTCCCGGCCCTGCGGCCCGGACCTCGTGCCGGACGGCGCGGCCCCGCACCTCGTGCCGGACGGCGCGGCCCCGCACCTCGTGCCGGACGGCGCTGCCCGGACCCCGTGTGGTCCGGCGCGGACGCTGTCGAGCTGCTGGCACATGCGGAGCGCTCCATCCGTGCCAGCAGCTCGACAGCGTCGGCGGCCCGGTGGGCCGGCAGCTCGACCTGGCCGCCCTGCTCAGTACGACTTGTCCTGGCCGAGGACGTGCTGCGCGACGAAGTTGAGGATCATCTCCCGGCTGACCGGGGCGATCCGGCCGGCGCGTACCGCCCCGAGCAGGGTGGCCACCCCGTACTCGGTGGTCATGCCGGCCCCACCGTGCACCTGGACGGCGGTGTCCACGGCGAGCGCGGCGGCCTCCCCGGCGGCGTACTTGGCCATGTTGGCGGAGACCCCGGCCTCCAGGTCCCGTCCCGCGTCGTACAGGGTGGCCGCCTTGTAGATCATCAGTCGGGCCAGTTCCACCTGCACGGCCGCGTGCGCCAGGGGATGCGCCACCCCCTGGTGCGAGCCGATCGTCCGACCACCCCACACCTTCCGGGTCGCGGTGTACGCCGAGGCACGCTCGATGGCGTACCGGCCGGTGCCGGCACCCATCGCGGCCACCGTGATCCGCTCCGGGTTCAGCCCGGAGAAGAGCGCCGGCAGCCCCGAGTCGAGGTCACCGACGAGCGCGTCGGCGGGCAGCCGCACGTCGTCGAGGTAGAGCAGGAACTGGTTCTCCGGGGAGAGGATCTCCATGTCCAGTTTCGACCGGGTCATGCCGGCCGCGTCGGTCGGTACGACGAACAGCGCCGGCTTGAGCTTCCCGGTGGTGGCGTCCTCGGTCCGGGCGACGACCAGCACGAACTGCGCCTCGTCGACCCCGGAGATGTAGCACTTGCGCCCGGAGAGCAGCCAGTCGTCGCCGTCCCGCCGGGCCACGGTGCCGAGCCGGTGGAAGTTGGACCCGGCCTCCGGTTCGGTGATCGCGAAGACCACCTTCAGCGAGCCGTCGGCGAACCCGGGCAGGAACCGTTTCCGCTGCTCCTCGGTGCCGTGCCGGGCGATGACCGTGGCGGCGATGGCGGGGGAGACCACCAGCAGCAGCAGCGGACAGCCGGCCGCCGCCAACTCCTCGCAGACGATGGCCAGCTCGGTGATGCCGCCGCCGCCCCCGCCGTACTCGGTGGGGATGTTGACCCCGAGGTAGCCGAGCCGGCCGGCCTCGGCCCACAGTTCGGTGGTGTGTTCCCCGGCCCTGGCCCTGGCCACGAAGTACTCGTGGCCGTAGCGTCGGCCCAACGCCCGTACGGCGTCACGGAGCTGGTCCTGTTCGTCGGTGAGGTCGAAGTTCATCGCGGCCCTCCCAGGGGTGTCTACTCGGACGAGACGACGGCGAGCACGGTGCCGGTGTCGACCTGGCCGCCCACCGGCACCGGCAGTTCGGCGACCACCCCGTCGGCGGGGGCGAGCACGGGGTGCTCCAGCTTCATCGCCTCCAGGGTCAGCAGCAGCGCACCGGCGGCCACCCGCTGCCCCGGCTCGACGTGCACCCGGCTGACCGTGCCGGGCAGCGGCGCGACCAGCGAACCCTCGGCCAGCTCGGCGGTCGGCTCGGGGAACCGGGGCAACTCGGTGAGAGTGACCGTCCCCTCGGCGTCGGCCACCAGGTGGTCGGCGCCCACCCGGTGCACCGTGTAGGGACGGCGTACCCCGGCCACGTCCAGTACCACCCGTTCCGGGGACGCCGACACCAGCACCACCGCCGGCTCCGCCGCCACCGGTCCGGTCGCCGTCGGAGCTGCCGGCGAGGTCGCCTCCGCCGCCCCGGCCGGCTCGGCCGACCAGGCGGCCAGCGCCCCGGACCGGTCCAGCCGGTAGGTCACCTCCAACTCGCCGTCCGGCCCGGCGAACCGGCAGCACTGCGGCACCGCCGGCACGTTGCGCCAGCCGGACGGCAACCCCGCCAGTACGGGTACGTCCGCCCGGCGGGCGGCGGCCCCGGCCAGCGCGGCGGCCAGCGCGGCGAGGCGTACGCCCCCGGCCGGTCGCAGCGGGGTGAAGACCTCCGGGTGCGGGTCCAGGAAGCCGGTGTCGATTTCGGCGGCCCGGAAACTGTCGCTGTCGAGTACCCGGACCAGCAGGTCCCGGTTGGTGGTGACCCCGTGCAGCTCGGCCCGGCCCAGCGCGCCGGCCAGCAGCCGGGCCGCCTCGTCCCGGGTGGGCGCCCAGGCGACCAGCTTGGCCAGCATCGAGTCGTAGTGCACCCCGACCACGGAGCCGTCGCGTACCCCCGAGTCCAGCCGCAGGCCGGGCCCGGACAGCGCGGCGAACTCGGCAGCCACCTGCGGTACGGCGAACCGGTGCAGGGTGCCGGTGGCCGGCAGGAAGCCGGCGGCCGGGTCCTCGGCGCAGAGCCGTACCTCGATGGCGTGGCCGGTGGTCGGCGGCGCGTCGGTGACCGGCAGCGCCCGACCCTCGGCGACCAGCAGTTGCAGCCGGACCAGGTCCAGCCCGGTGACACACTCGGTGACCGGGTGCTCCACCTGGAGCCGGGTGTTCATCTCCAAGAAGTAGAACTCCCCGTCCGGGGCGAGCAGGAACTCGACCGTGCCGGCGCCCACGTAGCCGACCGCCCGGCCGGCGGCGACCGCCGCGTCGGCGAGCCGCTGCCGCAGGTCGGCCGGAACGACCGCCGGGGCCTCCTCGACGATCTTCTGGTGCCGGCGCTGGATGGAGCACTCGCGTTCGCCGAGGCTGACCACCGTGCCGTGGCTGTCGCCGAAGATCTGCACCTCGACGTGGCGGGAGCGTTCCACGTACCGCTCGATGAAGACCGTGCCGTCACCGAACGCGGCCGCCGCCTCGCGTTCGGCCGACGCCACCGCGTCGGCCAGCTCCGCCGGGTCACGGACGATGCGCATGCCACGCCCGCCGCCCCCGGCGGACGCCTTCACCAGCACCGGGAACCCGGTGATCTGCTCCGGCCCGGTGAAGGTCGGCAGCATCGGTACCCCGGCCTCGGCGAGCAGCGCCTTCGCGGCCATCTTGTCGCCCATCGCGGCGATCGCCTTCGGCGGTGGCCCCACCCAGGTCAGCCCGGCGTCGACCACGGCGGCGGCGAAGTCGGCGTTCTCGGCGAGGAAACCGTAACCGGGGTGCACGGCGTCCGCACCGGACCGGCGGGCCGCGTCGATCACCAGGTCGGCCCGGAGGTACGTGTCGGCGGGTGCGTTGCCGGGCAGCCGGACCGCCAGGTCGGCGTCGCCGACGTGCGGGGCGTCCGCGTCGGCGTCGGAGTGCACCGCGACGGTACCGATGCCCAGGGCGCGGCAGGTGGCGAAGACCCGGCGGGCGATCTCACCCCGGTTGGCGACGAGGAGTTTCCTGATCATGATTACTGCTCCTCACATCCGGAAGACGCCGAAGTTGTCGGCACCCCGAACCGGTCCACTGTGGATGGCGGAGAGGCAGAGCCCGAGGACGGTACGGGTGTCCCGGGGGTCGATCACCCCGTCGTCGTAGAGCCGGCCGGAGAGGAACAGCGCCCCGGACTGCGACTCGATCTGCTGCTCGACCATCATCCGCATGGCCGCGTCGGAGTCCTCGTCGTACGGCCGGCCCTTCACCTCGGCGGCCTGCCGGGCCACGATGGACAGCACCCCGGCCAACTGCGCCGGCCCCATCACCGCCGACTTCGCGTTCGGCCAGGTGAAGAGGAACCGGGGCTCGTACGCCCGACCGCACATGCCGTAGTTGCCCGCCCCGTACGAGGCGCCGAGGTTCACCGTCAGGTGCGGCACCGTCGAGTTGGACACCGCGTTGATCATGAGGGCGCCGTGCTTGATGATGCCGCGCTGCTCGTACTCGGTGCCGACCATGTAACCGGTGGTGTTCTGGAGGAAGACCAGCGGGGTGTCGGCGGCGTTGGCGAGCTGGATGAACTGCGCCGCCTTCTGCGCCTCGGCGCTGAACAGCACCCCCCGGGCGTTGGCCAGTACGCCCACCGGGTAGCCGTGCAGCTCGCCCCAGCCGGTTACCAGGGCGCTGCCGTACCCGGGTTTGAACTCGTCGAACTCGCTTCCGTCCAGCAGCCGGGCCAGCACCTCACGCGGGTCGAACGGGACCTTCAGGTCGGCGCTGGCGATGCCGAGCAGCTCCTCCACGTCGTACCTCGGCTCGGCGGGCCGCAGCGTACGCGGCGGCGGGCCCTGCTTGCGCCAGTTGAGCCGGCGGACGCACCGCCGGGCCAGCCGGATGCCGTCCCGCTCGTCCTCGGCCAGGAAGTCGGCGAGCCCGGAGGTGGCGGCGTGCATCGCCGCCCCGCCCAGCGACTCGTCGTCGGTCACCTCACCGGTCGCCATCCTCACCAGCGGTGGACCGGCCAGGAAGACCTTCGCCCGGTCCCGCACCATGATCGTGTGGTCGCACATGCCCGGCACGTACGCGCCACCGGCGGTGGCGTTGCCGAAGACCACCGCGACCGTCGGGATCCGGGCGGCGGAGAGCCGGGTCAGATCCCGGAACACCCGACCACCGGGAATGAAGATCTCCGCCTGGCTGGGCAGGTCCGCCCCGGCCGACTCCACCAGGTTGACCATCGGCAGCCGGTTGGCCAGCGCGATCTCCCCGGCCCGCCGGGTCTTCTTCAACGACCACGGGTTCACCGCGCCGCCGCGTACCGTCGGGTCGTTGGCGACGACCAGGCACTCCACCCCCTCGACCACGCCGATGCCGGTCACCACGCTCGCCCCGACCGGGAAGTCCGTCTCGTAGCCGGCCACCGGGGACAGCTCCAGGAACGGGCTGTCCCGGTCCAGCAGCAGCTCGATCCGCTCCCGGGGGAGCAGCTTGCCCCGGGCGTGGTGCCGGGCGACGTACTTCTCGCCGCCCCCGGCCCGGGCCAGGTCCAGTGCCGCGTCCAGCTCCGCGAGCCGGTCCAGCATCGCCGCCCGGTTCGCCCGGTACGCCGCGCCGCGCGGGTCGACCGTACTGGTCAGGACGGTCATCGCGGCATCCCCTCGGGTACCTTCACAACCCCATCCCCTTCGCGATGATCTCGTTCATGATCTCGGTGGTGCCGCCGCCGATGGAGAGGATCCGGGCGTCCCGGTAGTGCCGCTCCACCTCGGCGTCCCGCAGGTAGCCGAACCCGCCGTGCAACTGCACGGCCTGGTCGACGACGGCGTCACAGGCGGCCACGGCGACGTTCTTCGCCATCGCCACCTCGACCACCAGCGGCTCGCCGGCCACCACCCGGGTCGCCACCTCGTGCACGTACGTCCGGGCGGCGGCGACCCGGGTGGCCATCTCGGCGAGCCGGTGCCGGACGAGCTGCCGACTCGCCAACGGCCGGCCGAACGTCTCCCGCTCCCGGCACCACGCCACGGTCAGGTCGAGGCACCGCCGGGCGGTCGCGTACGCCTGGGTGGCCAGGGAGAGCCGCTCGGTGGCGAAGTGCCGCATCAGGGCGAGGAAGCCGTTGTCGGTGTCGCCGACCAGGTTCCCGACCGGTACCCGCACGTCGGAGAAGAACAGCTCGGCCGTGTCCGAGCAGTGCCAGCCCAGCTTCTCCAGCCGCCGCCCGACGGTGAACCCCGGCGTACCCCGGTCGATCACCAGCAGTGCCAACGGCCCCGCACCGGGATGGCCGGTACAGACCGCCGTGGTGACGAAATCGGCCCGTACCCCGCTGGTGATGTACGTCTTCCCGCCGTTGACCACCCAGTGGTCGCCGTCCCGGCGGGCGGTGGTGCGTACCCCCATCACGTCCGACCCGCCACCGGGCTCGGTGACCGCCAACGCGCCGATCAGCTCACCGGCCAGCGTCGGGCGTACGTACCGGTCGATCAGGTCGGGATTGCCGTCGGCGACGATGTGCGGCACCGCGATGCCGTGCGTGAACAGCGCCGCTACCAGCCCGGACGAGCCGCCCGACTGGATCAGCTCCTCGGTCACCACGATCAGGTCGAGCAGGTCCCCACCGCTGCCCCCGACCTTCTCCGGGAAGCCGATGCCGAGCAGACCCAGCCCGGCGGCGCGGGCGTGCAGCTCCCGGGGTACCTCACCGGCCCGCTCCCAGGAGTCCAGGTGCGGCAGCACCTCCTGCCGGACGAACCGGCGGGTCAGCTCCCGGAGCTGCCGACGCTCCGGGGTGTCCACGATGCTCACCGCTGCCCGCCGGCCGGCTCCGGGACCAGCTCCGCCGGCAGGTCGACGATCCGGGCGCGGAGCAGCTCCCCGAGCGCCTTGGCCTGCGGGTCGAACCGGGTGGAGGCGGCCACCCCCTGCCCGAGCAGACCCCGGACGACGAGGTTGACCGCCCGCAGGTTCGGCAGGTCGTACCGCTCGACGGGAAGCAAGGCGGTCTCCGGCAGCAGCTCGCGTACCCGGTCGACGGTGAGCCAGTCGCGCAGCCAGGCGTACCCGTCGTCGGTACGCGCCCAGACGCCGAGGTTGGCGTCCCCGCCCTTGTCGCCGGACCGGGCACCCACCACCGTGCCCAGCGGCCCCCGGACCACCTCGCCCGGGGCGTCGCGCTGCCCGCTGAGATGTTGGGAAGGGCCCCCCGTTATCGGATCCGGTAGAGGAAGGGGCCCTTCCAAGCACCTCTGCGGGGGTGGGACGGTGACCCGCCCGCCGGACGGGAGTACGGCGACGTGCTCGACGGCGGACTGAGGCACGGTGTCGGCGGTGAACACCCCGTACGGGGTGGCGTCGCCGGGGAGCGTGGTCAACGTGCAACCGGGATAGGAGGCCAGCGCCAGCTCCACGGCCGCCGCCGAGAAGGCCCGCCCGGCC
>NZ_WVUH01000122.1 GCF_017614955.1 Micromonospora echinofusca | reverse complement strand
GGGGTGGGGTCACCGGACCGCCGCCGCCCGCAGCGCGGCGTGCAACTCCTGGAGCGGCCGGACGGTCATGTCACCCCGGATCCGCGCCTCGATGCCCATCACCGCGGCAGCCGCACCGGGGACCGTGGTGATGCACGGGATGTCCGCGGTCACCGCCGCGCTGCGGATCTCGTACCCGTCGGAACGGGCACTCGCCCCGGAACCCTGCGGAGTGTTGATCACCAGGGCGACGTCCCCGCCCAGGATCAGCGAGACCGCGTCCTCCCCGGCACCCGACTCGTAGTGCTTCCGGATCAGCTCGCAGGCGATGCCGTACCGGCGCAGCACCTCACCGGTCCCGGCGGTGGCGACGATCTCGAAGCCCAGGTCGGCCAGCCGCTTGATCGGGAAGATCATGCCGCGCTTGTCCCGGTTCGCCACCGACACGAAGATCTTGCCGGCGGTGGGCAGCGACCCGTACGCGGCCGACTGCGACTTGGCGAAGGCGTGCCCGAAGGAGACGTCGATGCCCATCACCTCACCGGTGGACTTCATCTCCGGCCCGAGCAGCGAGTCCACCCCGGCCCCGGTGGGGGTACGGAACCGCTTGAACGGCAGCACCGCCTCCTTCACCGCGATCGGCGCCTCGGGCGGCAGCGAGCCGCCGTCCCCGCCCGCCGGCAGCAGCCCCTCGGCCCGCAGCTCCGCGACGGTCGCGCCGAGCGCGATCCGGGCCGCCGCCTTGGCCAGCGGCACCGCCGTGGCCTTGGAGACGAACGGCACGGTACGCGAGGCACGCGGGTTCGCCTCCAGCACGTAGAGCACGTCGTCCTTGAGCGCGTACTGCACGTTCAGCAGACCCCGCACCCCGACCCCCCGGGCGATCGCCTCGGTGTACCGGCGCACCTCGGCCAGGTGCGACCCGGCGAGGGTGATCGGCGGCAGCGCGCAGGAGGAGTCCCCGGAGTGGATACCGGCCTCCTCGATGTGTTCCATCACGCCACCGAGGTACACCTCACCGTCGGCGTCGCAGAGCGCGTCCACGTCGATCTCGATGGCGTCGTCGAGGAACCGGTCGACCAGCACCGGGTGGTCCGGGGAGATGTCGGTGGCCCGACCGATGTACGACCGCAGGGTCGCGTCGTCGTAGACGATCTCCATGCCCCGGCCGCCGAGCACGTACGACGGTCGGACCAGCACCGGGTACCCGATCTCGTCGGCGATCGCCTTCGCCTCGTCGTACGAGGTGGCGGTGCCGTGCGCCGGGGCGCGCAGGCCGGCCCGGCCCAGCACCGCGCCGAACGCGCCCCGGTCCTCGGCCAGGTTGATCGACTCGGGGGAGGTACCGACGATGGGTACCCCGGCGTCCTTCAGCCGTTGGGCCAGTCCGAGCGGGGTCTGCCCGCCGAGCTGCACCACCACCCCGACCACGCCCGGCCCGCCGACCGCCTTCCCCGAGGCGTCCTCGGCGTGTACGACCTCCAGGACGTCCTCGAAGGTCAACGGCTCGAAGTAGAGCCGGTCGGCGGTGTCGTAGTCGGTGGAGACGGTCTCCGGGTTGCAGTTGATCATGACGGTCTCGTACCCGGCCGCCCGCAACGCCATCACCGCGTGCACGCAGGAGTAGTCGAACTCGATGCCCTGCCCGATCCGGTTCGGCCCGGAGCCGAGGATCAGCACCTTCGGCCGGTCCGAGCCGGTCACCTCGGTCTCCTCGTCGTACGACGAGTAGTGGTACGGCGTCTTCGCGGCGAACTCGGCGGCACAGGTGTCCACCGTCTTGTAGACCGGCCGGACCCCGAGCCGGTGCCGCAGGGTACGCACCCCGTCCTCGGCCGCCAGCTCCGGGCGCAGCGCCGCCAACTGGCGGTCCGACAGCCCGGCCCGCTTGGCCCGACGCAGCAGGTCGGCGTCGAGCACGGCCGCCGAGATGATCTCGGAGCGCAGCTCCACCAGGGCGACGATCTGGTCCAGGAACCACGGGTCGATCCCGCCGGAGGCGTCGTGGACCTGACCGATCGTGGCACCCAGCCGCAGCGCCCGCTCGACGGTGTAGAGCCGGCCGTCGTGCGGTACCCGCAGCGCTTCGAGGGTGTTCTCCAGGGTGGCCCCGGCCGGGTCCGGCTGGGTCCAGAACCCGGCGGCCTTGGTCTCCATCGAGCGCATCGCCTTGTTCAGCGCCTCGGTGAAGTTCCGGCCCAGGCTCATCGCCTCGCCCACCGACTTCATCGTGGTGGTCAGCTCCGGGTCCGCGCCGGGGAACTTCTCGAACGCGAACCGGGGGATCTTCACCACCACGTAGTCCAGGGTCGGCTCGAACGCGGCCGGGGTGGCGAGGGTGATGTCGTTGGGGATCTCGTCCAGGGTGTAGCCGATGGCCAACTTCGCGGCGATCTTGGCGATCGGGAAGCCGGTCGCCTTCGACGCCAGGGCCGAGGAGCGGGACACCCGGGGGTTCATCTCGATGACCACCAGCCGGCCGTCGGCCGGGTTGATCGCGAACTGGATGTTGCAGCCACCGGTGTCCACGCCGACCTCGCGCAGCACCGCGATGCCCAGGTCGCGCAGCCGCTGGTACTCCCGGTCGGTGAGGGTCATCGCCGGCGCCACGGTGACGCTGTCGCCGGTGTGCACGCCCATCGGGTCGAGGTTCTCGATCGAGCAGACCACCACGACGTTGTCGTTGCGGTCCCGCATGAGTTCGAGCTCGTACTCCTTCCAGCCGAGCACGCTCTCCTCGATCAGCACCTCGTGCACCGGGCTGGCGGCCAGGCCGCTGCCGGCGATCCGCTCCAGGTCCTCGGTGGTGTGCGCCATCCCGGAACCCAGCCCACCCATGGTGAACGACGGGCGGATCACCACCGGCAGACCCAGCTCGGCGACCGTGGCGTGCACCTCGTCCATCGAGTGGCAGACCCGGGACCGGGGCACCAGGGTCGCCGGGTCGTCGAATCCGGCCCGGACCCCGGCCTTGGCCACGATCTCCTTGAACAGCTGCCGGTCCTCGCCACGCCGGATCGCGTCGATGTTCGCGCCGATCAGCTCGACGCCGTACTTGTCGAGCACGCCCGCCTCGTAGAGGGCGACGGCGGTGTTCAGCGCGGTCTGCCCGCCCAGGGTGGGCAGCAGGGCGTCCGGCCGTTCCTTCGCGATGACCAGCTCGACGAACTCGGGGGTGATCGGCTCGACGTAGGTGGCGTCGGCGAACTCCGGGTCGGTCATGATCGTCGCCGGGTTGGAGTTGACCAGGCTGACCCGCAGTCCCTCGCCGCGCAGCACCCGGCACGCCTGGGTGCCGGAGTAGTCGAACTCGCAGGCCTGGCCGATGACGATCGGCCCGGAGCCGATCACCATGACATGCTTCAGATCGGTCCGCTTAGGCATTCTTACCCTCACTCCGCTCACGGTCGGTGCCGTCAGCGCCCTCGATCAACTCCGCGAAGCGGTCGAACAGGTAGTCCGCGTCGTGCGGGCCGGCTGCCGCCTCCGGGTGGTACTGCACGGTGAACGCGGGCACGTCCAGTGCCCGCAGCCCCTCGACCACGTTGTCGTTGAGGCAGACATGACTGACCTGGACGCCGCCGAAGTCGGTCTGGACGACCTGGTCCGGCACCACCGCACCCGGCTCGGTACCCGGCCAGGCGACCGCGAAGCCGTGGTTGTGGCTGGTCACCTCGACCTTGCCGGTGGCCCGGTCCAGGACCGGCTGGTTGACGCCCCGGTGGCCGTACCCGAGCTTGTAGGTGCCGAAGCCGAGCGCCCGGCCGAGGATCTGACTGCCGAAGCAGATGCCGAACAGCGGGATCCGGCGGCGCAGCACCTCGGTGGCCAGCGCCACCGGGTGCGCGGCGGTGGCCGGGTCACCCGGGCCGGGTGAGAAGAAGACCGCGTCCGCGCCGGTGGCGAGCAGTTCCTCGATGGTCGACGACGCGGGCAGCACGTGCGTGGTCACCCCGCGCGCGGCCAGCCGGCGCGGCACGTTGCGCTTGATGCCCAGGTCCAGGGCGGCCACCGTGTACCGGTGCTCCCCCTCCGCCTCGACCACGTACGGCTTGTCGGTGGTCACCTCGGCGGACAGGTCCGCCCCCACCATCGGCGGGGACTGGCGGACCCGGGCCAGCAGGGCCCGGGGGTCGTCGTCCAGACTGGACACCCCGACCCGCATGGCGCCCCGCTCCCGCAGGTGCCGGGTCAGCGCCCGGGTGTCGACCCCGCTGATCCCGACCACCCCCTCGGCGGCCAGCCGGTCCTCCAGCCCTCCGGAGGACCGCCAGTTCGAGCCGATCCGGGCCGGGTCGCGGACCACGTACCCGGCCACCCAGATCCGACCGGACTCGTCGTCCTCCCCGTTGACCCCGGTGTTGCCGATGTGCGGCGCGGTCTGCACCACCACCTGGCGGTGGTAGGACGGGTCGGTCAGGGTCTCCTGGTAACCGGTCATGCCGGTGTTGAACACGGCCTCGCCGAAGGTCTCCCCGACACTGCCGTACGCCTCGCCGTGGAACGTCCGCCCGTCCTCCAGGACGAGGATCGCGGATCTGCGCCTGCTCACTGAGTCACCTTTCCGTTCGCGGCTGCGGGACTCGCAAGCTCGTTCCTCGCGCTCACCGCGTCACCTTTCCGTTCACGACCGCGGGACTCCGCTGCGCTGCGTTCCTCGCGCCGACCAGTTCAGATCTCCGCCCGCCGAGCACGGGGCTCCACCACACCGAACCCCTCACCGGACCGCCTTGCCGTCCAGGACGGTCGGTTCGCCGCGCAGGAAGGTGGCGACCACCCGGCCGGGCAACGTCATCCCCGCGTACGGGGTGTTGCGACTGCGGCTGGCCAGTTCCGCCGGCTCGACGGTGCGCCGGGCGGTCGGGTCGACCAGGGTCAGGTTCGCCGGGACGCCCGGTGCCGGGTCGACACCGTGCCCGGCGAGTCCGGCGATCCGGGCCGGGCTGCGGGACATCCGCTCGGCGATCAGGTCCCACTGCGGGCCGAGTACGTCGAGCACGATCGACAGCGCGGTCTCCAGTCCCAGCATGCCGGGCCGGGCGTACGCCCACTCGCACTCCTTGTCCTCCACCCCGTGCGGCGCGTGGTCGGTGGCGACGACGTCGATCACGCCCTCGACCAGGGCGGCGCGCAGGGCGGTGACGTCGGCGGCGGTACGCAGCGGCGGGTTGACCTTGAAGACCGGGTCGTAGCTGACCGCCCGCTCGTCGGTCAGCAGCAGGTGGTGCGGGGTCACCTCGGCGGTGACCCGGATCCCCCGGGCCTTGGCCTGGCGCAGCACCTCGACGCTGCCCGCCGTGGAGACGTGGCAGACGTGCAGCCGGCTGCCGACGTGCTCGGTGAGCAGCACGTCCCGGGCGATGATCGCCTCCTCGGCGACCGCCGGCCAGCCGGTCAGCCCGAGCCGGGTGGAGATCTCGCCCTCGTGCATCTGGGCGCCCTCGGTCAGCCGGGGCTCCTCGGCGTGCTGGGCGATGATCCCGTCGAACGCCTTGACGTACTCCAGGGCGCGGCGCATCAGCCGGGGGTCGGCGACGCAGAAGCCGTCGTCGGAGAAGATCCGCACCCCGGCGGCGGAGCTGGCCATCGCACCCAGCTCGGCCAGGTGCTCGCCGGCCAGCCCGACGGTGACCGCCCCGATCGGCTGCACGTCGACCAGCCCGGCCTCCCGGCCGAGCCGCCAGACCTGTTCGACCACACCGGCGGTGTCGGCGACCGGGGAGGTGTTCGCCATCGCGAAGACGGCGGTGTAGCCGCCGAGCGCGGCGGCCCGGGACCCGGACTCGACGGTCTCGGCGTCCTCCCGGCCCGGCTCGCGCAGGTGGGTGTGCAGGTCGACCAGGCCGGGCAGCGCGACCAGGCCGTCCGCGTCGACGGTCACCGCGCCGGCGGCGTCGAGGCCACGGCCGGTCTCGACCACCACACCGTCGCGGACGAGCAGGTCGGTCGGGGCGGCGCCGACGACGCTGGCCCCCTTGATGAGGTACGTGGGCACGGGTTACTTCCCCCCGAGGAGCAGGTAGAGGACGGCCATCCGGACGGAGACCCCGTTGGTGACCTGTTCGACGATCGTGGAGCGGGGCGAGTCGGCGACCTCCGGGGAGATCTCCATGCCCCGGTTCATCGGGCCGGGGTGCATGACGATGGCGTGTTCGGCCAGCCGGCGCATCCGGGGCGCGTCCAGGCCGTAGCGGCGGGCGTACTCGCGGGCCGACGGGAAGTAGGAGTCCCCCATCCGTTCCCGCTGTACCCGCAGCATCATCACCACGTCGGCGTCGGGCAGCACCGCGTCCAGGTCGTAGGAGACCTGGGTACCCGGGGCCAGCGCGGCCGGGATGTCGACCGGGATCAGGGTCGGCGGGCCGACCAGGGTGACCTTCGCCCCGAGGGTGGACAGCAGCAGGACGTTGGACCGGGCGACCCGGCTGTGCAGGACGTCCCCGACGATCGCCACGGAGAGCCCGGCGAGCCGGCCCAGCCGGGACCGCATCGTGTACGCGTCGAGCAGCGCCTGGGTGGGGTGCTCGTGGGTGCCGTCCCCGGCGTTGACCACCGACCCGTCGACCCAGTCGGCCAGTCGGTGCGGGGCGCCGGAGGCGGGGTGGCGGACCACCACCGCGTCGGCTCCCATCGCCTGGAGGGTCAGCGCGGTGTCCTTCAGGCTCTCGCCCTTGGCCACGCTGGAGCCCTTGGCCGAAAAGTTGATCACGTCGGCGGAGAGCCGCTTCGCCGCCGCCTCGAACGAGATGCGGGTCCGGGTGGAGTCCTCGTAGAAGAGGTTGACCACGGTCCGGCCCCGCAGGGCGGGCAGCTTCTTGACCTCCCGGCCCGCCACGGTGGCCATCTCGGCGGCGGTGTCGAGGATCAGGGTGGCGGTGTCCGCGTCGAGGTCGGCGGCGGAGAGCAGGTGCCTGATCACTGGTTGATCCCCCCGAAGAGCCGTACCTCGTCGAGGCCGTCGGTCTCGGCCAGCGTCACCCGGACGTTCTCCGACAGCGCAGTCGGGATGTTCTTGCCCACGTAGTCGGCCCGGATCGGCAGCTGCCGGTGACCCCGGTCGACCAGGACGGCGAGCTGCACCGAACTGGGCCGGCCGAGGTCGCTCAGCGCGTCCAGGGCGGCCCGGATGGTCCGGCCGGAGAAGAGCACGTCGTCGACGAGGACGATCCGCTTGCCGTCGATGCCGCCCGGCGGCACCTGGGTCGGGCCGACCTTGCGGGTCGCGTGCCGGCGGAGGTCGTCGCGGTAGAGCGTGATGTCCAGCACACCCACCGGTACGTCGACCGTTTCGAAGGCGTTGATCCGGTCGGCGAGCCGGCGGGCCAGCGGCGCGCCCCGGGTCGGGATGCCGAGCAGGACGGTGTCCGCGGCGCCCTGGGTCTTCTCCAGGATCTGGTGCGCGATCCGGTCCACCACGCGCTGTACGTCAGCGCTGGTCAGGATCACCTTCACGGACGGTGGCTGGGCCACCTGGTCGGCGGTGCCGGACGGCACCGGTGGTTGGGCGGCCTGCGGGTAGGCCACGGCGGACCTCCTTCCCCGCCTCACGGGACGGGTCGTTAAAGGACGTCGGATGCGATCGGACCGGACCGGTGCCGATCGGGGCTCCCAGCCACGTTACCAGTGGTCAGAGCACCTGCTGCGGCGGGTCACTGATCACCGGGTCAGGTACGGAGGAAAGCGGATAACTTTCCATGTTCTTCCGGACAGGTGGGTCATGAACACTTGACCACGTGTCGCAATCCCCGTACCGTCACGCTCCGTAGCGATACCTGCGAGAACCCCGAGCAGCACTGGGAGTGTCCGAATGCCCTCTGAATACGCCAAGTCGCTGGGCGCCCGCCTGCGTTCCATCCGCCAGCAGCAGGGGCTCTCCCTGCAAGGGGTGGAGGAGAAGTCGAACGGGCGGTGGAAGGCGGTCGTGGTCGGCTCGTACGAGCGCGGCGACCGTGCCGTCACCGTCTCCCGCCTGGCGGAACTGGCCGACTTCTACCGCGTACCCGTCTCGGAGCTGCTGCCCGACGGCAGCGGGGTGCGGCACGAGCCCACCAACAAGATCGTCCTGGACCTGGAGCGGCTGTACGACGACGGTTCCGAGGAGCTGGCCTACGTCGCCCGCTACGCCAAGGCCATCCAGCAGCAGCGGGGTGACTACAACGGTCGGGTGCTCTCCATCCGCGCCGACGACCTGCGGGCGCTCGCGATCGTCTACGACGCCTCCCCCTCGGGCCTGATCGAGCGGCTCACCGAGCACGGCGTGCTGGTCGCCGACCCCCGGGCGTTCTTCGCCTCCTGAGGTCGACCGGCCGCCCACCGGGCGGACCACGCGAAGGGGCCCGCGCCATCCGGCACGGGCCCCTTCGATGTCGTCGCGGTCAGCGGGTGGCGTACTCGGCGATCCGGCCGAGCACCCCGTTGAGGAAGCGCGGGGAGTCGTCGGTCGACATCTGCCGGGCCAACTCGACCGCCTCGGTGATCGCCACCGCGTCGTCGATCTCGTCGACGTAGAGCAGTTCGTAGACGGCGATCCGGGCCAGGTTGCGGTCCACCACCGGCATCCGGTCCAGCGTCCAGCCCTCGGTGTAGCTGGCAATCACCTCGTCGATCCGGGACAGGTGGGCCGCCACCCCCTCGACCAGGCTGACCGTGTAGCCGAGGTGCTCCGGCCGGGGCCGCTCGATGCGGTCCAGGTAACTGGCGAGCACCTCGACCGGGGGCCGGTCCCGCAGGTCGGCCTCGTAGAGGACGTCCAGTGCCCGCTTACGCGCCTTGCGGCGCGCCGGCATCTGCTGCTTGGGACCCTCGGCCATCAGGCTCGGCCGAGGTAACGGCCGTCGCGGGTGTCGACCTTGATCTTCTCACCGGTGGTGATGAAGAGCGGCACCGGAACGGTGGCGCCGGTCTCGACCGTCGCCGGCTTGGTGCCACCGGTCGACCGGTCGCCCTGCAGACCCGGCTCGGTGTACGTGACCTCCAGCACCACGCTGGTCGGCAGCTCGATGTAGAGCGGCACCCCCTCGTGGGTGGCCACGATCGCCTCGGCCTCCGGGAGGAGGTAGTTGGCGGCCTCGCCGACCGTGCCACCGGGCACGGTGATCTGGTCGAACGTCTCCAGGTCCATGAAGACGAAGTCCTCGCCGTCGGCGTAGAGGTACTGCATGGTGCGCTTGTCGACGGTGGCGGTGTCGACCTTGGTCCCCGCGTTGAAGGTCTTGTCGACGACCTTGCCGGAGAGCACGTTCTTCAGCGTGGTGCGCACGAACGCGCCGCCCTTGCCGGGCTTGACGTGCTGGAACTCCACGACGGCCCACAGCTCGCCGTCGAGGTTGAGCACCAGGCCGTTCTTGAGGTCGTTGGTGGTGGCCATTTCCTGCCTTGATCTTCAATTGGCGGACAGACCTGGCAAGTCTACTAGCTCGCCCGATCCCCGCTGTCAGGCGCTGGCGAGGGCCGCGACGTGGTGCAGGGCGAGCCGGTAGCCGTCCACGCCCAGCCCGCAGATCACCCCGGTGGCCACCGCGGAGACCACCGAGTGGTGCCGGAACGACTCCCGGGCGTGGATGTTGGAGATGTGCACCTCGACCAGCGGGGCGCGTAGCATGGCACAGGCGTCCCGGACCGCGTACGAGTAGTGCGACCAGGCACCCGGGTTGAGGACCACCGCCGCCTGCTCGTCGGCGGCGTCGTGCAGCCAGCCGACCAGTTCGTGTTCGGCGTCGGTCTGCCGGACGGTGACGTCCAACCCCAACTCCCGCCCGGTGGACTCGCAGCGCGTCACCAGGTCCGCGTAGCTGGTCACGCCGTACACGTCGACCTGCCGGGTGCCGAGCCGGCCCAGGTTCACCCCGTTGAGGACGTACACCTTCCTCATCGGCCGACCACCTCCTGGTAGGCGGCGTGCAGCAGCGCGTCGTCCGGCCCGTCGAGGATGCCCGGCCGGGCCAGCCCGTCCAGCACCACGAACCGCAGCCGGTCGCCCCGGGTCTTCTTGTCCACCCGCATCGCGGCCAGCAGGTCCGGCCAGGCGTCGGCCCGGTACGAGGTGGGCAGCCCGAGGGCCGCCAGCACGGTACGGTGCCGGGCGGCGGTGGCCGCGTCCAGCCGGCCGGAGAGCCGGCCCAGCGCCCCGGCGTAGACCGTGCCGACGCTCACCGCGTGGCCGTGCCGCCACCGGTACCCCTCGACCTTCTCGATCGCGTGGGCCAGCGTGTGGCCGTAGTTGAGGATCTCCCGCAGCCCGGATTCGCGCAGGTCACCGGAGACCACGTCGGCCTTGACCCGGACCGCCCGTTCGATCAGCTCGCGGACCACCGGTGAGGTGGGGTCGGCCGCCGCCACCGGGTCGGACTCGACCAGGTCGAGGATCACCGGGTCGGCGATGAACCCGCACTTGACCACCTCGGCCAGCCCGGCGGCCAGGTCGACCGGGGGCAGACTGTCCAGGGTCGCCAGGTCGGCCAGCACGCCCGCCGGCGGGTGGAACGCGCCGACCAGGTTCTTGCCGGCGGCGGTGTTGATGCCGGTCTTGCCGCCCACCGCCGCGTCGACCATGCCGAGCAGCGAGGTGGACACCGGCACCCAGCGCACCCCGCGCAGCCAGCAGGCCGCCACGAACCCGGCCAGGTCGGTGACGGCACCGCCGCCCACCCCGACCACCACGTCGGTACGGGTGAAGCCGGCCGCGCCGAGCCGGTCCCAGCAGTGCGCCGCCACGTCGATCTGCTTGCCGGCCTCGGCGTCGGGTACCTCGATCAGCAGCGGCTCGGTGCCGGCCGCGCCGAGCCGCCCGGCGATACCGTCGGCCAGCTCCCGCAGCGGGGGCGCGTGCAGCACGGCGGCCCGGGTCGCCCCGGTCAGCAGTGTGGGCAGGGAGTCGAGCAGGTCACGCCCGACGAGTACGTCGTACGGCCGTTCGCCGCCGACCGGAATCCGGGTCACCTCGTCCATCGGCAGTGAGCCTAGCCCGCATCGCCCGGCCATCCGGGCTCCGTCCCACGTACGACGTCCTCCCGATGTCCCCCCGACCCGCTTTGCTCTGCTTCACTCCCGGCAACACCGTGGACCGGAAACTGTTTCCTCCGCTGAAGCAGAGCAAAGCGGCCGGCCGGGTATGCCCCCGCCGGACGAACAGCGGAAACGACCCGGCCGGAGGAAACACCTGTCGGCGGGTCGACCGATCAGCCCCGGAGCAGGGCGACGATCTCGGCGACCACGTCGTCCGGCTCGCGCCCGTCGGTGACCACCGTCGCGGTGGCCACCTCGGCGTAGAGCGGTCGACGCTGGTCGAGCAGGTACTTCAGGGTGGCCCGTGGGTTGATCGCCAGCAGCGGTCGACCCGCGCCCAGCCCGACCCGCTTCACCGCGTCGGTCAGCTCCACCGACAGGTACACCACGGTGTGGCCGACCAGCGCGGCCCGGTTCTCCTCGGCGAGCACCGCACCGCCGCCGAGGGCGAGCACCCCCGGGTGGGAGGCCAGCGCCGCCGCCACCGCCGCCCGTTCGAGGGTACGGAAGTGCGCCTCGCCCTCGTCCACGAAGATCTCCGGGATGGGTTTGCCCGCCATCGCCTCGATGTCGTGGTCGGTGTCCCGGAAGCCCACCCCCAGCGCCCCGGCGAGCAACTCCCCGACGGTGGTCTTCCCGGAACCCGGGGCACCCACCAGCACGCAGACCGGCTTCGTCATCGGATCACCCGCGCGGTCATCGGATCAGCAGGTTGTCGAGGTAGCCAGCGACGTTGCGGCGGATCTCGGTGACCGAGTCGCCACCGAACTTCTCGGTCACCGCCTCGGCCAGCACCAGCGCCACCATCGCCTCGGCGACCACCGCCGCCGCCGGTACCGCGCAGACGTCCGAACGCTGGTTGATCGCGGTGGCCGGCTCACCGGTGGTCACGTCGACCGTGCCCAGCGCCCGGTTCAGCGAGGAGATCGGCTTCATCGCGGCGCGTACCCGCAGCGGTTCCCCCGTGGTGATGCCCCCCTCCAGGCCGCCGGCCCGGTCGGTGAGCCGCCGGACGCCCTCCGGGGTGGGCGCGATCTCGTCGTGCGCGACCGAACCCCGGGACCGGGCCTGGTACCAGCCGTCGCCGATCTCCACACCCTTGATCGCCTGGATCGACATCAGTGCGGTGGCCAGCCGGGCGTCCAGCTTGCGGTCCCACTGCACGTGGCTGCCCAGCCCCGGGGGCAGACCGTAGGCGAGCACCTCGACCACTCCCCCGAGGGTGTCCGCGTCCTTCTTCGCCGCGTCGACCTCGGCGACCATCCGGGCACTGGCCTCGGCGTCCAGGCAGCGCATCGGGTCGGCGTCGATCCGCACCGCGTCGGCGGGCTGCGGACGCAGCCCCGGCTGCGCGGCCACCGGGCCCAGCTCCACCACGTGCGAGACGATCTCGATGCCGGTGGTCTGCCGGATCAGCGCCTTGGCCACCGTGCCCACGGCCACCCGGGCGGCGGTCTCCCGCGCGCTGGCCCGCTCCAGGATCGGCCGGGCGTCGGGGTGGCCGTACTTCTGCATGCCGGCCAGGTCGGCGTGGCCCGGCCGGGGCCGGGTCAGCGGCGCGTTGCGGGCCTGCCGGGCCAACTCCTCCGGGTCCACCGGGTCGGCGGCCATCACGGTCTGCCACTTCGGCCACTCCGAGTTGCCGACCCGGATCGCCACCGGGCTGCCCAGGGTGCGCCCGTGCCGCAGGCCGCCGATGACCTCGACCTCGTCCCGCTCGAACGCCATCCGGGCGCCCCGGCCGTAGCCGAGCCGGCGGCGGGCCAGTTCGAGGACGATCTCCTCGCTGGTCACCTCGACTCCGGCCGGCACTCCGTCCAGGAGTGCGACAAGGGCGGGACCATGGGATTCACCTGCAGTCAGCCAGCGCAACACAGCGGTCAGTTTGTCATGACCACCCGTGCCGGCCGCGCGGTGCCCGTACCGTCCTAGCCAGCGGACAGGGCGCCACGTGCGCGAACCTCTATGATCAGCTCGGCGCGCCGGGAAGTCTGGTCGGCAGAGGCTTTGTCGACCCCTGATCCCGGGAGTTCCGGTGCTGCTCTTCGCATTCGCGGCGGTCCTGCTGCTGGCCGTGCTCGTGTCCAGCCTCGCGCACCGCACCATCCTCTCCACCGCGGTGCTGTTCCTGGTCGCCGGTTTTCTGCTCGGCCCGGAGACCACCGGGGTGCTGGACATCACCGCCGACTCGCCGATCGTGGCAACCCTGGCCGAGTTGGCCCTGTTCACCGTGCTCTTCACCGACGGCATGCGGCTGGGCTGGGCGGACCTGCGGTCGGCCTGGCGGCTGCCCGGCCGGGCGCTGGGCTGGGGTCTGCCGCTGACCCTGGTGATCACCGCCCTGCTGGCGCACTACCTGGTCGGGCTGGACTGGCCGGAGGCCCTGCTGATCGGCGCCGTCCTCGCCCCCACCGACCCGGTCTTCGCCTCGGCGCTGGTCGGCAACGAGCGGGTACCCGGCCGGCTGCGGCACCTGCTCAACGTCGAGTCCGGCATCAACGACGGGTTGGCCCTGCCGTTCGTGATCCTCTTCCTGGCCGTCGCCGCCGGCTCCGACGACCTGCACCTGACCGAGCTGGGTACCGAACTGCTGCTCGGCGTGGTGATCGGGGTGGCCGTACCGTGGCTGGCGCTGCGGTTGGAGAAGCTGCGCTTCTTCTCGGCCTCGACGCAGTACGAGCCGCTCAACGCGCTGGCGATCGGGTTGCTGGTGCTGGCCCTGGGCACGGTCACCCACGCCAACCTGTTCCTCGCCGCGTTCGCCGCCGGCATCACCGTGGCCACCTTCGGTGAGCGGCAGCGGGAGGCGTTCGCGCACTTCGGCGAGCTGATCGCCGAGCTGTTCAAGCTGGCCGCGCTGCTGGTCTTCGGCGCGCTCATCTCGATCGGGTTCCTCGGCGAGATCTCCTGGCCGGGCTGGGTCTTCGCGGTACTGGCCATCGTGGTGGCCCGACCGTTGGCGTTGGCCGTGTCGTTCCTCGGTGCGCACCTGAGCCGGGCCGAGCAGTTCGCCGCCATGTGGTTCGGCCCGAAGGGCTTCGCCTCGGTGGTCTACGGCCTGCTGGTGCTCCAGGCCGGCATCCCGGCGGGCGACGAGATCTTCCACCTGGTCGCGTTGACCATCGTGCTGTCGATCGTCGCGCACTCGTCGACCGATGTCGTGGTGGCCCGGATCTTCGACCCGGCGACCACGCCCGCCTGGTACGAGAAGCTGCGCCAGGCGTCGCACGACCGCCGTGCCCGCCGGACCCCGGACCGGAACCAGCACCGTCGACCGTGACCGGCAGCCGTGCTCACACCTGCCAACGGCCGGCGAGGGCGAGCGGCGGCCTGCCGGTGTACGCCCAGGTCTCCAGGGCCGCCCGGTCGACCAGCAGGATGTCGAGCTGCCGGGCCAGCAGCGCCCCGTCCCCGTCGGTGAACGACCCGTTGGTCACCAGCAGGCAGATGTCGCCGCCGTGGACGTTGTGACAGGTGCCGGCGAACCGCTGGATCTCCGCGCTGCCGACCCGGTTGCCGGGGCTGCGCCGCTTGCACTGCACCACGACCCGGCGCCCGTCCGGCGCGGTGCCGACGATGTCCGCGCCCCGGTCGCCGGCCCCGCCGCAGACCGTCACGCCGGTGCAGCCGGACGCCGTCAGCAGCCGGCCGAACCAGTGCTCGAACTCGATGCCGGTTATCGCGTCGGTGCCGCCGATCAGGCGGTCCCGGGCAGCCTGCTCGGCGGCCCGGCCGGCCTGCTCACGACGGACGAACCGGACCGCCGCCACGGCACCGGCCAGCAGGACCAGGCCGATGAGCGCCGACCAGAGCGGATGCCGCTGGACGAACTCGACGACCGCGCAGACCGCGACCACCGTCAGCAGCGCAGCAAGGGCGGCGGGTCTGGCCGACCGGCCCCGGCCGGGCAAGCCGACCGAGATTCCCGGGTCGGGGCGGGCGCGGGTCCTCGCGCTGACCCGGATGACACCACCGCAGTTCACCTGGTCGACTCACTGGTCGAGCTGGGAGATGGCCGCGTACCTGGCCAGGCACGAGAACATTCCGGGTGTCGCACAACTTCATCGCCGACCTGTGGCGTACCCACGGTCTGCGGCCGCACCGGTCCGGCACCTTCAAACTGTCCCGCGATCCGGCGTTCACCGACAAGGTCGTCAACGTCGTCGGCCTGTACCTGAACCCACCCGACGGGGCGGTCGTGCTCTGCGTCGATGAGAAGACGCAGATCCAGGCCCTCGACCGGACCCAGGCTGCTGCCGATTGACTTCGACCGCAGCGAGAAACGCACCCACGACTACGTCCGGCACGGCATCACGAACCTGTTCGCCGCCCTGGACACCGCCACCGGACACGTCGCCACCCGCTGCTTCCCGAAACGACGCAGCAGCGAGTTCCTGACCTTCATGAAGACCGTCGCCGCTGCCTACCCGAACCGTGAGCTGCACGTGGTCGTGGACAACCTGTCCACCCACACCACCGACGAGGTGAAAGCCTGGCTCAACGCCAACCCCAGGATCGTCTTCCAAGTAAACGACCTCAATTACGCGACACTAGGCGCCGGCTGCGCACCCAAGGCTTGACGAAGGAGTTGTTTATAGACCCCCACTCAGTGTTGCACGGCTCGCTGGAGTCGGTCCCACGTCAGGCAGCGGGTTCCACCGACCAACCGTCAACTCCTCCGTCCGGGTCGCTGTCCCGTCCGCACCGAGCATAGATTGCAGGAGTGAGCACAGTTGGGTACGCGACCGTACCCCCAACTTGCGGTAGACACGGGTCAGCGTCCCCTCGACCGTTTTGGTGCTGATGAACATCTGCGACGCCACTTCCCTGTTGGTGGCTCCCGTGCCTACCAGCACGGCGATCTGTTCCTCGGTGGCTGTCAGCGCCATGAACGGCCGTTGGCTTTTCGCGGTTGAGCCGTCGATACGCCGTGCGCTGCGGCTAAGGGTCTCGCAGCGGGCCAATGCACGCGCCGCCTGCTCAGCCCAGGGGTGCGCCTCGCACCCGGCGAACAGTTCCAAGGCCAGCGAGGCCGTCCGCCGCGCCGCAGCAAAGCGTCGCTGTCTGCGTTCGATGTGACTGCGCTCCAGCAGGCAGTGTCCCTCCTCCAGTGGCTGTCCAAGTTCGGCGAGCCGCCGCTGCGCCGCGTCCAGCAATGCGAGCGCGCCGTTCGGGTCGCCCCGGCCCGTGGCCACCACGGCCTCAGCACGTGCCAGCTGGGCAGCAACCGCCCCGCCGGATCCGTCCGGAACCTCCCTCTTCATGGCCGCCCGGGCCTCGGCAATGACGTTTTCGGCTTCCTCTGGTCGACCGAGGCTGGCCAGCCCCAACGCCAGGTCGCCGTGCCAGCGTAGGACGAACGGGGCAGACAGCCCTCTGCCGCGCTCTCCGCTGCGTACGCGTTGTAGCACTTGGACGCCGCGCCCGGTCCGTCCTGAACGGATCAGTGCCTGTCCGAGCGCGTGCAGGGAACGTTCCAGATAGATGGTGTCGTGCTCCTGCTTCGAGGCACGGATGCCGCGCTCGGCAAGGGCAGCAGCGCGAGCGAGGCTGCCGCCTGCAAGTTCAGCCACCGCCCGGGTGTACCAGGTGGGACCGGGGCTCGTGCCACACTCTCGCGCAACACGCATCGCGCGGTGGGCATAGTCGAGCGCGTCACGGCAGCAGCCCATCCTGGCCGCTACTTCCGAAAGGCTGCGCAGCACCACCACCAGTTCGTCTCCCTTGCCTCGCTCGACGTGGCTGAGCATCCGCAGCAGATCGGTGCGGGCCTCGACGAGCCGGTCGTCGAAGAACGCGAACCGCGCGGCGTGGAAGCGCGGCGCCATGTGCAGCAACCCGGGCGGCGGGGTCCCGGGCAGGGCCAATGCGGCGGCCAATGCCTTCTCGGCCTCAGCAGGTCGGGCAGTGACCCTGGCAGCGAGGGCCTGCATCGTCAGGGCCATGGCCTCGGTGGCCGGGTCCTGAGCGACCCGGGCGAGAGTGGCAGCGGCGATCGCCTCGCTACGGAAGAGTTCGGAATCTCCGCAGACCATCCGCGCCCACGAGAGGCGCAATCGCACTTGGGCCATGAGCGCCGGGTCGCCTTCGGCATCTTCCAGCGCACACGCCAGTACCTCCTCCATCGCGGCGAGGGCCTGGCTGGCCAGGTCCACCAGCGCCAGGCGGACCCGTACCCGATGGGCCCGGGGCGCGTCAGCGGACAGCACCGCCTCTGCCGACCGGTACACCGGGTCCGGCAGCGAGCCGGCCGCCCCCACCTCGGCAGCGGTGGCAAGCCACTCGAACCGTTCCGTGCTGGCCTCGACAGGCGTACGGTCGGCGGCTAGTAGGTAGAGTTCGGCAGCCAGCGCGCGCGCTCCGCTCCGTAGGGCGGCTTCCGCAGCGGCGGCCAGGCCACGGGACGGGCGTGCTTCGGAGTCGGTCGAGGCCAGCGTCCGGTGTCTGATCCGGCTGGCGGCGTCGGTGACGGCGGCAAGCACGCGATGGGCCTCGGTCCGTTCGGCGGCGCTTGCAGACTGGGCGACGACGCTGGCGACGGCGGGTGGGGTGAAGTGGATCTCGTGGTCGTTGCACACGAGCAGTCCAGCCGCGACGGCAGTCGTGATCTCGTCGTCCGCGCAGTCGTGGCCGGCGCGGCGCAGCAAATCAGCGGTCGGGCGCACGGCTAGGGCAGCGGTCAGCAGCGTGCGCCGGACCTCCTTGGGCAGAGCCCGCAGCCGTTCGGCGATCACCGTGCGAAGCGGACGGGGAAGCTGCACGGGACGGATGTCGCCCGACGACCGATCGGTCAACGCACCGGCGAGCGCCAGTGCCAGAAACGGGTTGCCGCCGGAGTCGGTGTGCACCTTGGTGGCGAGGCGGGCGGGCAGCCCATACGGCGTGAGAAGCTCTGTCAGCTCTCCAACGGAGAGGGCGGGTACGGGTATCTCCTCGGCGGCCGGCGGAAACCTCGACTCCGGGGTACCGACGGCGACAGCGGCGAGCACGGGGCTGGCCAGGCGGCGTAGGGCATAGCCGATGACGTCGGTGGAGGCGGCGTCGATCCAGTGGGCGTCGTCGAACAATAGGAGGGCCGGCCCATCGGCGGCGTACCGTTCGAAGATCGCGCAGAGGGCAATGCGTCCGGCCCGTAGTTCGGAATCGCGGGCGGTACCGCCGTGCGCCCGCAGCTGGATCGCGTCCACGGCTGCGCGTTGCGTGTCGGGCAGTTGATGGACCAGGGTTTCGGGCACGGCTCGGAGCAGATCTGCCAGGGCGGCGCAGGGCATCCAGCGGTCGCTTTCGGAGGCGGTGAGGTGCAAGACGCGTTCGCCGCGTTCACGGGCGGTGGCCGCGAGAGCCCCGAGCAGTGCACTCTTGCCTATGCCATTGGGACCGGTGAGCAGAACTCGGCGTCCGGCAGCCGTACGCGCCGCGATGTAGTCAAGGAGTTCCGCCCTGCCGACGAGCGGGGGCTCAGTGTGGGTGGGCCGGTCCGACGGTACGGCGTCGTGCTCGCTCATGTCTGCTCCCGTTC
>NZ_WVUH01000121.1 GCF_017614955.1 Micromonospora echinofusca | reverse complement strand
GCGGCGGGTGGGAACGACGGGCGGTCGTTGAGGACGGCCATCAGCTGCCAGTACCGTTCGACGCGGCGGTCGGTGAACAGGTCGATGGTGTCGGCCAGGTGCCGTCGGGTGTCGGTGGGCGTGCCGGGGTCGATGATCCGGTCGAGGATCGGGCGGGCCTGCGGTGAGCGGGGGTCGACGCCGTCGGTGTGTGCGCGTCCGGCGTGGGTGACGACGAGCGTGGGGTCCGGTTGTGGCCCGGGGTCGGCGGTCGGGTCGGTGCCGGCTACCGCCATCTGTCGTACCCGGTGGGTGAAGTCGGCGTCGGCGACCAGTTCGGCGAGTTCCAGCCAGGCGTCGACCTGGTCGGTGGTGGGGTCGTCGGGTAGTTCGGCCGGTAGTTGCCGCATCGCGGTGGCCAGGTGCGCGCCGGGGTTGTGTGGGTCGATGCCGTCGAAGACCCGGTCGACGAAGTCGTCGATCATCTGTTGGCGTTGTTCGGTGGAGAGTCGGGCCAGTCGGTGCATGATGCTCAACTCCTCGATGGTGCTGTCCCGGGTGGTGATGGACCGCAGGAGTGCCCGGCGTAGGCGCAGGGTGCGCAGCTGGGTGTCCACGGCGTGCAGGTGGGCGCGGGCGACGTCGGTGAGGGTGGTCTGCCGGGCCAGGATCCGGCCGATGGTGTCCAGGTCCAGGCCCAGGTCGCGCAGGGTGCGTACCAGGTCCAGTCGGGCGACGGCCCGGGCGTCGTAGAGCCGGTACCCGGCGGGTGACCGGCTTGTCGGGGTGAGTACGCCGGTGTCGGACCAGAAGCGGATGGTGCGTACGGACAGGCCGGTGCGGTCGGCGAGTTGCCCGATGGTGAACAGGTGGGTGCGGTCGGTCACGTCGGTCAGGATCAACCCTGACGTTGCTGGAGTGTCAACCCACACACCGGAGTAAGCATTCAGGGTGGTGTACGTTCGGCGGATGCTGAGCCACGTCCGGGGCCTGTCCCGGCACTTCACCCCGGAAAGCCTGCGCCGTCACCTGCTCGAACGCGCCCATCGGGTGGACAGTGGGTGCCTGGTCGTCCACGGGTACGGCACCCGCCGGGGGGTGTACCAGAAGGTCGCCGGTCGGGCGTGGGCGCACATCGCCGCGTACGCGGTCTTCGTCGGCGACTACGACCCGACGCTGGAGGTCGACCACACCTGCGGGGTGAAGGACTGCATCGAGCCGACGCACCTGCGGCAGGTCGATCACGCGGAGAACTGCCGTACCCGGCGCCTCTCCCCCACCTGCCGCAACGGGCACGACCGGGAGGTCGACGAGTCCACCGGCGGGTACCGGCGGGTCTGCCGGGTGTGCAACCGGGAGGCGCAGCGCCGGTGGCGGCAGCGGCAGGCCGTGGAGGTGGCGCAGGCGCAGGCGGCGTACGGCCGGGTGGGTTGACACCCGTCCGGTCGCCGGGCTGGGGGCGTTGCGGCGGATGCCGTCACGAACCGCGTCTCGGACCGGTGTGGTGATGGTTCGCGGCGCCGGGTCCACCGTCGTCGAAAATTGTTTGAGCCCTTCTTCCGGGGCCCCTTAGGTTGTCTGCGGCCCCGTCGAGTGAGGACAGAGGACAACCGCGTGACCCCGCCTGCTCTGGAGATCTGACACCTTCCGCTCACCGTGAGCCGACCCTTTCGTCGGCTCTGCCGGGCTGTCCGTGCGCGCCCGGTCATGCGGCGTTCGAGGCCGCGCCCAATCGGCCTCGTGTCAGATCAGAGAGAGACCATGTCTTCACAACCTCATATCGTGCTGCCCTGGGTCGTTCGTCGGACCAGGCTGCCTCTGCTGTCGCTGCGGTGCGTGGACTGCCGGTCGGCGTCGGCCACCACCGGTGATGGCAGGTTCCGCGTCAACGCCAACGGCAACCTGCTGGACGTGTGGCTGCTGGTCCGTTGCGTGTCCTGCGATCGGACGAGCAAGCTCACCGTGCGCGAGCGGGCGCCGGTCGGGTCCGTCGAGCCGGCCGAGCTCGACGGCTACCACGCGAATGATCCGGAGCTGGTGGCGTCGCGACTGTTGGATCCGCTGCTCGCCCGGCGGCACCGCTTCACCCTGGACTGGAGGGGGGCCTGGCAGCTGGACACTGCGTCGGAAGGGCACGGCCCGGTGTGGCCGGCCAGGGTGCGGGTCGCCTTCGAGGATCCGGTGCCGGTGCGCCCGGAGCGGCTCATCGCGCATGGCCTCGGCCTCAGCAGGAGCGAGGTGCTGCGCCGGACCAGGTGTGACGTTTCGCTGCGTCGTCGGACGAGCGTCGGGTTCAGCTTCACCGTGACGGCGAGGGTGTAGCCGGCGGGCCGGATGGTGCGCGGTCCCCCAGCATCCGTGCGAGAGGGCCGTCGTTGAGGGCCTGAGCGGGTCGCCCGTCCAGGGGCGGCTCCGGCGGTCGTTGAACCCGCTGATGAAGGTCCGCACCCAGCTCGCAGTGGAGCGGCCCACCGGTCGGCGGGCCACCGTGGCCCGCCGACCGGTGGTGTGTGTGGTCGGCGGGGTGTCCGGCCGACCGGTTACACCACCGTGAATCCTTACGCACAATAACTGTCATTATGATGCATGGTCGATATGCCCGCTTCGTCCATGCTGATTATCGGATTATCCGCTAATGCAATCCATTAATAGGGTCGGGTGGGCGAAGGCATGCCTCCAGCGGGCGTTGCCGGCGACGGGCCCACCCCCGGAAGCCCGTGGAAGGACCCTGCCTCGCGATGCCGTTGCCGGCAGGCGGTGGACGCGCGCCAGGAAAGCCGACGACACCCCGGCTTGCGGAAAATATGTAGACCGGTCTAGTGTCTCCTGCATGGCAACCAAGGGTGCAGCTACCCGTGCCCGGCTGACGGAGTCGATGCTGGAACTGATTCAGGTCCAGGGCTACGCCGGCACCGGGCTCAACACCGTGACCGAACACGCCCGCGCGCCGAAGGGCTCGCTCTACTTCCACTTCCCCGACGGGAAGGAAGCGCTCGGCGAGCAGGCCGTCGACCTGGCCGCGCGGCAGTTCCGCCTCCTGGTCGACGACACGATCCACCAGGCGACGTCACCACGCGCGATGATCAACGGCATCGCCGAGGTACTGACGTCGCTCCTGACCGACAGCGACTACCAACTCGGGTGCCCGGTCTCGGTGGTCACCCTGGAGATGGGTGCCGCCAGCGAACGACTGCGTAGCGCGTGCGCCACCGCGTTCGGGTCGTGGATCGCATCACTGACCGACTACCTCACCGCCACGGGCTACGGGCCGACGTCAGCGCGGACGCTGGCGACCGCCATCGTGAGCAGCTTCGAAGGCGCCGTGATCCTCTCGCGCGCCCAGCGCAGTCCGGACCCGGTCCACGCCGCGGCACGGGTCCTCGCCACCGTCCTCGACGGACGCCCGCTCGACACCGACCTGGAGACGACATGACCACCAGCAGTCGACACGCGCTGGTCTTCGGCGGGTCAGGGCTCATCGGACGACACCTGATCCTCGCTCTGCACCGCGCCGGCGTCCGCGTGACCACCGCCAACCGCAGCCGGGAGTCGTACGAGCGACTCACCGAGTGGCTGGCCGCTCACGGGGTGACGACAGCACCGGCAGACGTCCGCGTCGACTTCGGGAAGGCCGGTCTGCTGCGCGACCATCCCTCGGCGACCACGGACGTCACCGAGATCCACAACTGCGCGGGCGCGTACCGGTTCGGGATGAGCAACGACGAGGCCCGCAGGGGCAACGTGCACAGCACCGAGGCGATCGTCAGCTTCGCCGCGACGCTGCCACGGTTGGATCGCCTGGTCCATGTGTCCGGCTACCGCGTCGGCGGTCAGGACCACACGACGGTGCCGTGGAACCGTGAGCTGGCCGAGCAGACCTACAGCACCCTCGGCGCCTACGAGGCGTCGAAGGTCGAGTCCGACACCGTGCTGAAGGCCCTCGCGCAACAGCTCGGAGTGGCGTGGACGATCGTCAACCCCTGCACGGTCATCGGCGACAGCGCCACCGGGGAGTCCGACCAGCAGATCGGGATGGCCGCCAACCTGAAGGAACTCTGGCAGGGCACCCTGACCGCGCTGCCCGGCGACTCCTCGACCTTCGTGCCCGTGGTGACGGTCGACTACCTCGCCCGCTTCATGAGCGAACTCCCCACCGATCCGAGCACGGCCGGCAGGTCGTACTGGATCCTCGACGACGACACCCCGGCCCTGCCCGACCTGCTCGCCCGGATCGGGCAGCACTACCAGGTCAAGGTGCCACGGTTACGCATCCCGGTCTCCGCGATCAAGCGGCTCCCCCCGTCGCTGACCGGGGCAGACCCGGAGACCCTGACCTTTCTGTCCGCCGACCGGTATCCCACCGGGCCGGCGCAGACGTGGGCGGCCGAGCGTGACCTGAAGATGCCTGACACCACGTCGTCGATCAACCGGTGGGCGGACCACCTCGCCGCCCACCGCTTCGGAAGCGCCCCGGAAGCCGACCGCCGGTTCGTTCAGCCCGCCGGGATCCACACCTTCGAGGTCGGCACCCCCGGCTCGGCACAGGTGATCCTGCCAGGGCTACCGGTCAACGCGGACACCTGGGCGGACGTCGCACGCACCATCGGGCAGGCCCGCGCGGTCGACCTGCCCGGCCTCGGTATGACGTCGGGCCGCGGTCGCGCGGACTGGACACGCTGGCTCGCCGCGCTCCTGGCCAACTCCCCGGGCGCCCACCTGATCGGGCACTCGGTCGGAGCGGCGGCGGCGCTCGAATTCGCGGCCACCGCCGCCCACCACGTACCCCACCTGACGCTCGTCTCGCCGTTCTTCCTGCAACAGCGGGCAGGCTTCCCGGCCCGCCTGACCCCGCTCACCCGCTCGTACCTGAAGAAGGTCGACCCGGTGGCGCTGTCGAAACGGCTCACGGGCAGCCGCGCGCACGGCAGGGCGTTGGCGTCCAGCGTCACCGACCTGCGTCGCAGGACTGTCAACGCCACCGTGGCGTCGCTGCTGGCCGCGACCCGGGACGAGCGATGGCGCCGCGCGCTGCGGCAGAAACTGGCCCACCACCCGGGACGGGTGCACCTGATCGTCGGGGCGGATGATCCGCTCACCGACGACGCCAGGCGGTTGCTGGACGGCCTCACGCACGTGTCCGTGACAACGATCTCCGGCGCCGGGCACCATCCCCAGCTGACCCATCCCACGGAGACCGCGCGCGCCATCGACCGCGCCCCGGCAGCCCGAGCCGAAACGGGGCCATCCACGGTGGAGCGTCAACTAGCCTGACCTCCGCACACACGGACACGCGGGAGGACACGTTGCCGGTCGCCACCACCACCGACGGGTACCGGCTCTGGTACGAAGCCACCGGGAACGGACCTGCCATCGTCTTTCCGGCCCGGCTGCGCGGGGAGTTCGCCGCGCTGGCCGCAGCCCTGGCCGACCGGTACCGGGTCGTGCGGTACAAACCCCGGCAGGTGGTCGGTGTGATGGAGGCCGACGAGGAGGCCGGCGGCCCGTGGGAGCCGACCATCTGGGACGCCTACCCGACGCAGGTGGAGATCAGCGACCTGCACACCGTGGCCGACGCCGCCGGGGTACCCGACTTCGTCCTCGCCGGGTACTCCGGCATGGCGGCCCTGGCCGGTTTCCTCGCCCCGCTGAGCGACCGCGCGAGCGGACTCCTGATCGGCGGGTTCCCCCTGCTCGCCAGCAGCGACTACTGGCTCGGGTTCGAGGAGGGCGCCCGGGCCGCCCTCATCCAGGCCGGGCTCCCCGACCGGGCCGCCGAGCACCACCTCGGCCGGCTGCTCTACCGCTTGTGGGGCCGCCGCGACGACCGGGCCGCGTTGGCCGCCCTCACCGGTCCCAAGATCCTGTGGTACGGCAGCCGGGACTGCGAACCGGACTGCCGGATGTACGACTTCGTCGGGGGAGCCGCCATCGCCCGCCACGTCCGCGCGTACACCGGGCAACTGCGTGGCCTCGGTTTCGACGTGATCGAGTTCGACGGACAGGACCACATCGGCGCCCTGGCCACCACGGACCTGATCGCCCCACGGTTGACCGCCGCGCTGCGTCGGGCCGGCTGGTGACCGGCCGATCCACACGGGCCCTCGCGGGCCGCCCGCCCGGTCGCGGGGTGGCCCTGGCCCGACCCGGGAGGAGACGACCGTGCCCCGCAACTTCCTGCACCTGGGCGACCTGCACCACCTGGTGACCGACGTGTTCGGCACCGGCCGGCGGTTGCGTACCCTGCGCCGACTGACCGGCGGCACCAGGAAGGGCGTCTACCGGCTCGAACTCGACGACCGGACGACCGTGGTGCTCTACGCCTGGACGGCGGCGGAGAACTACTGGCCACCGGCACCGGACGGTACCGACGACGACCCGTTCACCGACGCGTCCGGCGCGGACCTGTTCGCCACCAACCACGCGGCGCTCACCGACGCGGGGGTACGGGTACCGCGCCTGCTGATGCTCGACCGGGACGGCCGTTACCTCGACGCGGACACCGCGCTGGTCGAGGACGCCGGCACGCGACGCCTTCAGGATCTGCTCACCGGCGGTCCCGCCGCGGCTGCCGCGCCCCTGGACGCGCTCGGTACGGCGTTGCGTGGCATGCACACCACCCACGGTCCGCGCCCCGGCCGGCTCACCGACGTGGCCCGGGGGCCGGCCGGCCACCACCGTGACTGCGAGGACATCGTCGTGGACCGGGCGCTGCGCACCCTCGACGCCGCAGCCACCCGCGATCCCCGCCTGGCCGACGCGCACGACCGGATCGCCGCGCACGTACGGCACCTGCGTGCCGCGGTGACCGTACGGCGGGTCTACGCGCTGGTACACGGGGAACTCGGTCCCGACCACGTGCTCGTCACCCCGGCCGGCGAACCGGTGGTGATCGACGTCGAGGGCCTGACGTACTTCGACGTCGAATGGGACCACGCCTGGCTACGGATGCGCTTCGGCGCGGCGTACCCGGCGCTGCGGCCGGTCGGGTGCGACCCGCGCCGGTTGGAGTTGTACCGGTACGCGCAGGTGCTGTCCCTGATCGAAGGTCCGCTGCGCCTCGCCGACACCGACTTCCCCAGCCGGCGGTGGATGCGTGACCTGGCGGAACGGAACATCGTCAAAGCACTCGCCGTGCTCTGAGCACGGCGTGTCCTTCGGGCGGGGTGGGCAATATTCTCGGCGCGGTGTGTCGATCCGGCGGCGTCCCGTTCGTCGTGACGGTGTACCCCGACCCGGACGTGCCGGGTCGGCAGACCGCACCGAGGGGGACCGACCTGTGAAGTACCTGCTGCTGATCTACAGCGCCGCCGGAGCCGACGTGGCCGACCAGTGTGTCTTCGACGACTGGGTGGCCTACGACAGGGCACTCAAGGACGCCGGGGTGTGGGTGTCCGGCCACGCCCTGAGCGACCTGACCACCGCCACGACCGTCCAGGTCGGCGCCGACGGCGCACGCAGCGTCACCGACGGGCCGTTCGCCGAGACCCGCGAGGTCCTCGGCGGGTACGACATCATCGACGTACCCGATCTGGACGCCGCCCTGGAATGGGCGGCCCGTTGCCCCGGTTCCCGTGGCGGCGGTGCGGTCGTGGTCCGACCGGTCGCCGAGTTCTGAGGCCGTGGTGGGCGAGCGGAGGACCACAGCGTCGGTCGGGGCGTCGGTCGAGGCGCTGTTCCGGGAGGAGCACGGCCGGCTGCTGGCCTCCCTCGCCCGCCGCTTCGGTGACCTGGACCTGGCCGAGGAGGTCGCCTCGGAGGCTGTCGAGGCGGCGCTGCGGCACTGGCCGGTCGACGGGGTGCCCACCCGGCCCGGCGCGTGGCTGCTGACCACGGCCCGGCGGCGGGCCGTGGACCGGCTGCGCCGTGACCGCACCTACGCCACCCGGCTGGCCCTGTTGCAGGTCGAAGCCGACCGGGCCGGACGGTCCGGCGCAGACGACGACCCGGAACTGCCCGACGAGCGGCTGGAGCTTTTCTTCACCTGCGCCCACCCGGCGCTGCCCGCCGACGCCCGCGCCGCGCTGACCCTGCGCTACCTGGCCGGATTGAGTACCACCGAGGTGGCCCGGGCGTTCCTGGTGCCGGTGGCCACCATGGCGCAGCGGCTGGTCCGGACCAAACGCAAGATCATCCAGGCGCGGATCCCGTTGCGGGTGCCCGGTGCCGGCGAGTTGCCGCACCGGCTACCCGGTGTGCTCCAGGTGATCTATTCGATCTTCACCGAGGGGTACGCGGCCAGTTCCGGCCCGCAGGTGCAGCGGCGGGACCTGGCCGAGGAGGCGATCCGGCTGGCCCGGATCCTGCGCCGGTTGCTGCCCGCCGAGCGGGAGATCGCCGGGTTGCTGGGGTTGATGCTGCTCGTGCACGCCCGGCGGGATGCCCGTACCGGGCCCGACGGTGGGATCCGGATGCTCGACGAGCAGGACCGTAGCCGCTGGGACCGGGCGATGATCACCGAGGGGCGGGACCTGGTGCTGGTCGCGTTGACCGGCGGGCCACCCGGCCCGTACGGGGTGCAGGCGGCGATCGCCGCCCTGCACGACGAGGCCCCCGACCTGGACGGTACCGACTGGCCGCAGATCGTGGCGCTCTACGACGTGCTGGTGACGCTCACCCCGTCCCCGGTGGTCGCCCTCAACCGGGCGGTGGCGGTGGCCATGCGTGACGGTCCGCACGCGGGTCTGGTCCTGCTCGACGCTCTGGCCGGTGATCCCCGGCTGCACGGCCACCACCCGTTCCCGGCGGCGCGGGCGGAACTGCTGAGCCGGCTCGGGCGGCACGCCGACGCGGCAGCCGCCTACCGGGAGGCGCTCGACCTGGTTGGCACGGAACCGGAGCGGACGTACCTGCGACAGCGGTTGCGGGCGGTCGAGAGCCGGTCGTGCGTCGACTGACCGGGGTGGTGGCGGTGCCACCGTGGGCCGGCCCGTCTGACGTCAGGCGGGCCGACCCGGCCGAACTCCTACTGATTCAATAGGATTCGCTGTCCGCTGAACGGAAGGCGTCTGATGACATCCTCCCCGGCACCGGCCGAACCGTCGCCACCGATCGTCAAGCCCTCCCGCAGGGTGTGTTGACCCGCCACGACACCAACGCCGAGCTGTGCTGGGCGGCCATGGCCGGGCAGGGGTACGTGGTCCCCACCGACCGGTTCTTCGTCCGCAACCACACCCGCACCCCGCTGCTGGACGTCGACACCTGGCGGCCGCGTCTGTTCGGCAGTGGCCTGCGGGGCCAGCCCGGACGCGACGAACCGGTCGAGTTCGGCTACGACGACCTGCGCGCGTTGCCCGCGCGGGAGGACACCGCGCTGATCGAGTGCGCGGGCAACGCACGGCGCCACTTCACCGACCAGCAGGGACAGTCGGTGCGGGCGTGCCTGTTGCCGTGGCACGCGGTGCTCCCCGCCGGCGTCGAGGTGCTGCTGCGCGGACGGTCCTGGTCCGGTGACGGGGCGATCCGTACCGTCGAGGTCGACACCGGCGCCGGGCGGCCGACGCTGTCGGGGTACAACACGTTCGGGTACCTGTTCGACGGGGTGGTCCGGCATCCGGTGAGGGTCACCGCACCCACGTCTGCCTGACGTGGCGCCGGCCGCATCGACCGGTCCGCGCGCAGCGCTGCGGTGACGAGTCGCAACTGTGCGGCTGTGCCCGGCAGGGGGGCAGGCCGGCTCAGCGGGGGTGTCCCACACGACGGCCCGGCTGCGTTCGCACTCGGCGGGGTCGTCGCGTTGCAACATCGGTCACATTGACAACAGGCGACACTGGGTACAGCATCGGTGACATGCAGTCACAGGCCGGAGCGCTGTCGGTCCGCCTGGTGGTCGACCCGGTCGGCCACGGCGGCGCCCGCTGTCCCTTCTGACCCGGGCACCGCCACCGGGTGGTCCGCTGCGGCTGGGCCCTGCCGGCCGCCGTACCCGGTCCGGACCACCACTTTCCGTACCCGTGCGCACCGGCGCGCACGGGTTGTCCGCCCGTCGCGCGTCGGCGGGTCGTCACGCCCCCCGATCAGGAGAATCCGCTGTGCCCCTCACCGCCCGCACCGCGCACCACGCCGACCCCGCCGCCCCGGTGTACACGATGAGTGTCACCATCCGGCTCAGCCCGGACGGACCGGCCGTCAGCCGGGACTCGGCCGCGGTGCTCGACCTGTTGCGCCAACTCACCGAACTCGACCGCAGCCACCGCCCCGCGACGGCGTTACCGGCTGCCGGGGTGGACGTGTCGGCCCGCCGGGACGCCGGCGCGCCCCCGCCCGGGCGTCGGGCGCACCCCGCCGGGCTGCACGTACACCCCGATTCCCGCACCGTGTACCGGGGTGGTGATCCCGTCGCGCTGACCCGCATCGAGTTCGACCTGCTGCTGCACCTCACCCGTAACCGTCGGCAGGTGCTGACCCGGCGGCAACTGCTCGACGCGGTCTGGGGCAGCGTGCACGTCGGCGAACGGACCGTCGACGTGCACGTGCAGCGACTCCGGGCGAAGGTCGGCGACGGTCGCCCCCTGGTGACCACGGTCCGGGGTGTCGGCTACCGCCTGCACGACGGGGCCGACGTGGTCCTGGCGCCCCCTCAGGGTTGAACCGTCCGATGCCACACCAGCCCGTGGATCATGGAGTTGTGGTGCCCCACAGAAGCCGCGAAACGGCACGGGTCGGCCACCACAACTCCATGATCGCCGGGACGGGTCAGCCCAGCAGTTCCGCCGCGGCCCGCAGGCGGGCGGCCGTACGTTCGGCCCCGAGCGCGGCGATGGTCTCGTGCAGCGGCGGCGAGACCGGCCCGCCGACCAGCGCGGTCCGGGTGGTCATGAACAGCCGCCGCCGGTTGGCGCCCTCCGTCTCGCAGAAGGCGTTGAGCGCCGCCTCGACCGGCGCCGGCTCGAACGGCGTCACCTGCGCCAGCTCCTCGGCCAGCCGGGTGAGCACCTTGGCCGCCCCGTCGGCGGGCAGGCCCTTGCGGGTCAACGACTCCACGTCGACGGTGACCGGGCCGTCGTGCAGCCAGGACAACTGCTCGGGCAGCTCGGACAACCGCTTGGTGCGCTCCTGCAGGGCCGTGACGATCCACCGCAGGTCCTGCGTACCGACCCCGGCCGGCAGGAACGGCTGCGCCGCCGCGAGGAACTCCTCGACCGGCAGGGACCGCAGGTAGTGCCCGTTGAGCCAGTTCAGCTTGTCGATGTCGAACACCGGGCCGACGGTGTTGACGCGGGAGAAGTCGAACGACGCGCACATCGCGTCGAAGTCGAAGATCTCCTCCAGGTCCGGCTGCGAGTACCCCATCAGGCCGAGGAAGTTGACCAGCGCCTGGGGAAGGTACCCCTCCTCCTGGAACCACTTCAGCCGGGCGGCCGGGTTCTTCCGCTTGCTGATCTTCGACCGGTCCGCGTTGCGCAGCAGCGGCAGGTGCGCGAACTGCGGCAACGGCCACCCCAGCCAGGTGTACAGCAGGATGTGCTTGGAGGTGGAGCTGATCCACTCCTCACCCCGGACCACGTGCGTGATCCCCATGTCGTGGTCGTCGACGACGACCGCGAGGTGGTAGGTGGGGAACCCGTCGGCCTTCAGCAGCACCTGGTCGTCCGGATGCGGGGTACGCACCTCCCCGCGCACCAGGTCCTGGAACGCGGGCACCTCCTCCGGTACCCGCATCCGCACCACCGGCGGCTCACTGAACCCGGGCAGCGCGGCCCGCTCGTCGCGGGTCTTGCCCAGACACAGGCGGTCGTAGCCGGTGGGCTGCTTGAGCTGCTGCTGGCGGGTCCGCATCTCGGCCAGCCGCTCCGACGAACACCAGCACCGGTAGGCCAGCCCCTGCGCGATCAGGGTCTCGACGACCTCGGCGTAGCGGGGCAGCCGCTCCGACTGCCGGTACGGGCCGTACGGGCCGCCCACATCCGGGCCCTCGTCCCAGTTCAGGCCGAGCCAGCGCAGGGTGTCGAAGATCTGCTGCTCGCTGCCGTCGACGTAGCGGGTCTGGTCGGTGTCCTCGATCCGCAGGACGAACCGGCCGCCGCTGCGGCGGGCGAAGGCGAGGTTGAACAGGGCGACGTACGCCGTACCGACATGCGGGTCGCCGGTGGGTGACGGCGCGATTCTGACCCGGACCTGCTGCCCGCCTGCGGGGTTCTGCTCGTTCGACACCCGGCTACCGTAGACCATCCCCGGCCGCCCGCCCCGGTAGGGCCCGAGCGCCCCAGCCGGGTGCCGACGGGGCGATACCGGACGTCAGGACCGGTCGCGGTGGCGGCGTACCAGTGCGGCGGCCAGCGGCGCGCCGTCGAGGTCACCGGCGGCGACCCGGGCGGCCACGGTACGCCGGACCAGCCGGTCGGCCAGCGCCGGGGCGTGCCGGGCCAGCGCCAGTTCCAGTCGTCCCCGGGTGGTGGTGGCCACGTCCCGGGGTGCCCGTCGGGCGGTCGCGGCCCGCAGGATCGCCGCGCTGACCCCGGCCACCGGCTCCGGTCGGGACACCCCCCGCAGGGACAGTCCGGCCCGGGCGGTGCTGTCGTGGATCGGCGAGGCCACCATGCTCGGGTAGACCACGCTCACCCCGACGTGGGTACCGACCTCCAGGCGCAGCGCGTCGGCGTAGGCGACCAGGGCCCGTTTGCTGACCCCGTACGCGGCGGCCAGGGGCAGCGGCAGCACCGCCATCCGGCTGGCCACGAAGACCACCCGCCCCCGGGTGGCGAGCAGGGCGGGCAGGGCGGCGGCGGTGGTCCGCCACGCGGCCAGCAGGTTCACCTCGATCTGCCGGGCCACCGTCTCGTCGGGTGGCGCCTCGGCGGGGGCGGGGCCACCGACCCCGGCGTTGTTGATCAGCAGGTCGAGTCCGCCGAGCCGGTCGACGGCGGCGGCCACCGCCGGGGCGACCGCGTCCGGGTCGGTCAGGTCGACGCCGATCACCGGCACCGGTGCCTCGGCGGGGGTCAGGTCGACCCCGACGACCCGGGCGCCGGCGGCGGTCAGGTCGGTCACCAGTTGCCGGCCGAAGGTGCCCCGCGCGCCGGTGAGCAGCACCCGCCGCCCGGCCAGCCCGCTCACCGGGCCACCGACGCAGCGGTGCGCGACGACGACGCCGTGCCGGCGCGGGCCGCGCGGCGGGCACCGGCGGTCAACTCCCGGGCCAGCTGCGCCAGGTAGACGTCGAAGTCGATCCGCATCGCCGGGCGGCGCTGCCCCCAGCGGGCGGTGGCCGCGCGCAGTTCGGCGGCGCAGTCGGCGCGTTGGCGCTGCGGGTCGGGCAGCGCGTACCGGCCGGCGAGGTGCGCGGCGACCAGCCGGGCCTGCGCCTCCACCACCGGCAGCGCGGCACCGGTGGACTGCATCAGCCCCACGAACGTCAACCCGGGGGCGTCGAGGTGGAACACGTGCCGGTACAGCGGCAGGCGGTGTGCGCCGCCGCCGAGCAGGGCGGGGTCGAGGAACGGGAGGTCGACCCGGTAGCCGGTGCACCACACCAGCAGGTCGACCGGGTCGCTGCGCCCGTCGGTGAAGGTGACCCGGTCACCGTCGAAACCGGCGATGCCGGGCCGGACGGTGACCTCGCCGTGGGTGAGCCGGGACAGCAGGGCGTCCGACAGCGTCGGGTGGTCCTGCAGGAGGCCGTGTGTGGGGGCGGGCAGCCCGTAGCGGGTCGGCGCGCCGACGGTGGCGGTGAGCATCGTCTGGCTGATCCGCTGGCGCAGCCGCCACGGCAGCCGCCGGGCCAGGGCCCCGTTGAGGGTGTCCGAGGGGCGGCCGAGCAGGTACTTCGGGACCACCCACACGCCCCGACGCAGTGACAGCAGGGTGGCCCGGGCGACGTGGGAGGCGTCCACGGCGATGTCCATGGCCGAGTTGCCGCCGCCGACGACCAGGACCCGCGCGTCGCGGAGCTGCTCGGGGTCGCGGTAGGCGTGGCTGTGGATCTGCCGGAACGTCGCCTCGCCCGGTGGCGGGTCGGGCAGGTGCGGTACCCGGTTGTGGCCGTTGGCGACGACCACGGCGGCCACGACCACCTCGGTCGGGCCGTCGGCGGTCTCGGCGCGCACCGTCCAGGTGCCGTCGCCTGCGGCGGTGACCGAGGTGACGGTGTGCCCGGTGCGGATCATCCCGGTCAGCGCGAACCGGTCGGCGTAGTCGCGCAGGTACGCCGCGACCCGGGTGTGGTCGGGGTAGTCGGGCCAGTGCGCCGGCATCGGGTGGTCGGCGAACTCGGTGCGCCGGCGGCTGGTGTTCAGGTGCAGGGTGCGGTAGGCGGCCGAGCCGGGTGACCCGTACGCCCACAGCCCGCCGATCGTGTCGGTGGCCTCGAAGCAGACCGTCGGGATCCGCTGGTCGGCCAGCGCCTTGCAGGTGGCCAGGCCGGCGGGGCCGGCACCGATCACCGCGACGGTGGGGGTCACCGGCGGACCCGGAATTTATCCAACACGCGATGGATAATGCCGACCGGGCCGGCGGCCCGTCAAGACTCGCCGCCGGTCGGGGGCGCGTACAGGGCGTCCAGCCAGCGGTGCACGAACGCCCGGAACCGCTGCCGCTCAGCCGCCCCGCCCGGATCGTCGGCGGCCAGGGCCACCACGTGCCCGTGCACCGCCCACACCAGACTGCGTACCGCCACGTGCGGCGTCGGCTCCACCAGCGAACCGGCCGCCGCCGCCTCGACGAGCAGCGCCTCCACCAGCTCGTACAGCGGCGCCGCGTACCGCTGGTCGAGGTCGGCGTGCCGGTGCGGCTCCAGCCAGCGCCGCAGCCACAGGGCGGTGGTCTCCGGACGCTGCTCCAGGAAGTCCACGAACACGTCGACCAGCTCGTGCAACCCGGCCAGGGTCTGTCGCGGACGCGCCCGCGCCGCCGCCCGTACCCGCCGTGCCGCCTGCTCCAGCACCACCTTCTCCGCCGCGAACACCCGCGCGAAGCACGCCTCGTACAGCTGTGCCTTCGTACCCGTGTGGTGGGCGACGGTGGCCACGTCGACACCGGCGGCGGCGGCGACCTCGCGCAGCCCGACCGCGTCGAACCCGCGCGCGGCGAACAGGGCGGTCGCCGCGGCGAGCACCCGCTCCCGGGTCTGCAGGTTCTCGTCACGGCGGGGCCGGCCGGGTCGGCGTCGGGGCATGGTCATGCCGCCCATTGTCCCCCTACAATCCAGCGACCGTTGGATTGGCGCGGCGAGGAGAGGACCACCATGACCGGGTTCGACCCGCCACCGGCGACCACCCTGCCCCGGGGCCCGCTGGTCGGCTTCGCCACCGGCTCGGTCGGCATGGGCGTGTGGGTGACCGTGCCCGGACTGCTGCTGCTGTACTTCCTCACCGACATCCTCGGCGTGGACGCCTGGCTGGCCGGCGTGGCCCTGCTGCTGCCCAAGGTCGCCGACGTGGTGCTGCACCCCTGGATCGGTCACCGCGCCGACACCGACCGGGCCCGCCACGGCCACCGCCGTCGGCTGCTGCTGCTCGGCTGTGCCCTGCCGGTGGCGTTCGTCGCGCTGTTCGCCGTACCCGCCGGACTGACCGGCGCCCCGGCCGCGGCCTGGGTCGCGGTGGGCTTCACCGCCGGTAACCTGCTGTTCGCCGCCTACCAGGTGCCCTACCTGGCCACCCCCGCCGACCTGGCCATCGACTACCACGAACGTACCCGGCTGATGGCGTTCCGGATGGTGGTGCTGACCCTGGGCATCCTCGCCGCCGGGGTGGCCGCACCGCTGCTGACCGGCGGTGACGACGCCACCCGCGCCGGCTACCTGCGCATGGCGCTGCTGCTGGCCGTGGCGATGGCCGCCACCATGGCCGTCGGGGTCGCCGGCATCGGCCGCCTGCACACGACCGCCGCCCTGCCCAGCCCGGCCGGACACGCCCCGCCGGGCTGGCGGTCCCTGCGGACCGCCCTGGCCAACCGGCAGTTCCGTTGGCTCGTCGGCGCCTACCTGGCCATGTCCACCACCACCCACCTGGTACTGGCCGGCGTGCCCTACTACGCCGAGTACGAACTCGGCCGGCCCGGCCTGACCACCGTGCTGGTCGCCGCGTTCGTCGCCCCGGCCCTGCTGGTCACCCCCGGCTGGCTGGCGGTCGCCCGCCGGGTCGGCAAGCAACGCGCCCTGCTGGCCGCCCAGACCGCGTTCGCCGCCGGCAGCGCGGTACTTGCCGTCGGCCGCCCCGCCGGCCTGCCGGTCCTCGTCGCCGCCGTCGCGGTGCTCGGCGTGGCGTTCGCCGGCATGCAGCTCCTGCCGTTCTCCATGGTCCCGGACGTGATCCGCGCCGACACCACCGGCACCGGCGCCGGCACCTACACCGGGGTGTGGACCGCCGCCGAGGCCACCGGCGCGGCACTGGGCCCCTACGCCTACGCGCTGTGCCTGACCGTCGGCGGGTTCGCCGCCAGCCGCGCCGGGGAGACCGTCGTCCAGTCGTCCACGGCGCTCGCGGCGGTCCGCTACGGCTTCGGTGCCCTGCCGGTGGTGGTGATGCTGGCGGCGGTGGCACTGCAACGGCACTACACCCTGGACCGCGCGGCCCGCGCCGCGCGGTGAACGCCACCCGACGGTGAACCGCGCCCCGCGACCGGCCACCACCTAGACTTCGCCCTCGATGGACACCCCCGCCGCCGCCGACACGCGGCCCTGCGCGCACTGCGGGCGTCCGGTGCCGCAACGCGCCGCCGCCGGACGCCCGTTCCGTTACTGCCGTGACAACGACGGCGCCTGCCAGCGGGCGTCACGCAACACCCGGATGCGCCACCGCAACGCCCCCGGCCTGGCCGGGCAGGTGGCCCGCACCTGGGAGATGGTGGACCGGCTCGACCAGACCGTGGCGACCCTCACCGAGGCCCTGCACGCCGAGTTGTCCCCGGTGGGGGTGGAACGGCAGTTGGCGCAGGTGCGGGCCGAGGCCGCCGCGCAGGTCGCCGACGCGCAGACCGAACGCGACACCGCCCGCGCCGAGGCCGAGGACGCCGCCGCGCGGGTCGCCGCCGCCACGCTGCGCGCCGAGCAGGCGCAGACCGAACGGGACGCGGCGCTGGCCCGCGCGGCGGCGGCCGACACGGCCGCCGCGCAGGCCGGCCAGGCCGAACGCGACGCCCACGCCGCCGCCGACACCGCCCGCCGGGCCGCCCACGCCGCCGAGGCCCTGCGGGTACAGGCCGAACGCGACCGGGACACCGCGCGCCGGGAGATCGACGTGCTGCGCGCCGAGCACGCCGCGCAGCAACGGCAGATCGCCGAGGTGCTACGGGCCCGCGACGCGGCGCTCGCCGACGCCGAACGGGCCGCCCGGCAGGCCGCCGACGCGTCGGCCCACGCCGAACGGTCCCTCACCGACGCGCAGACCGCCCGGACCGAGACCGCAGCGGCCCGGCAGGAGGCCGCCCGCGCGGTCGAGGCGGCCACCACCGCGACCACGGTGGCCACCCGGGCCCGCGCCGACGCCGAAGCCGCCCGCACCGAGGCCGCCGCCGCCCACGCCGCCGCGCAGGCCGCCCGGGCGCAGGCCACGCAGGCCACCGCCGAACGCGACCGGGTCGCCGCCGAGCTGACCGGGGTACGCCACGCCGCCGCCGACGCCCAGGAGCAGCTCACCCGGCTGCGGGTCCGCCTGGAGGCGGTCGAGGCCGAGCGGGACAGCGCACAGCACCGGGTTACCCAGCTCTCCGCGCAGGTCAGTGACCTGGCCGCCGCGTTGGCTGCCCTCGGCGCGGCCCGGCAGTCGGTCGCCGGTCCACCCGCCGACACCTGACCCGTGTCGGGTTTGCCGCTGTTTGTGGCATAACATGGGGCCGGGTCGGCGGGTCGACCGGGGAGAGACCGAGCAGCTACCAGGATGTGCGGTTACCCTCGAAGGGTTTGACCACCCGCACCTCGCGCCCCGGACGGGAATCCCCCGGCCGGTGGGCGCTGTTGCACCGACAAGACCAGCACCACCGAACGAGGGGAAGTCGATCATGGGCGAGCGCATGCTGCGGGGCAGCCGCCTCGGCGCAGTCAGCTACGAGTCCGACCGCAACACCGAGCTCGCGCCCCGCCAGACCCGGGAGTACCTGTGCGCCAAGGGCCACCAGTTCGAGGTGCCCTTCGCCGTGGACGCCGAGGTACCGATGACCTGGGAGTGCAAGTTCGACGGCAGCACCGCCCGACTGGTCGACGGCAGTGAGCCGGAGCAGAAGAAGGCCAAGCCGCCGCGTACCCACTGGGACATGCTGCTGGAGCGGCGTTCCATCGCCGAACTGGAAGACATCCTCAACGAGCGGCTCCAGGAGGTCCGCACCCGCCGCGGCCGCATCTGAACACCCGCACCACCACGTCGGCCCCCGACAGGAGGAACTCTCCGGTCGGGGGCCGACGTGTGTACGGAACACCCGTGACCGGCGGCCGCCACGGCGACACCCGATCAGCGGGGCGAAACGATCTCCCCCTCGATGGCCGCCCCCGGCTCCGCCGCCGCAGGCTGCGGACCGTCCGTCGGCGCGCCCTGACGCACCCGCACCCGGCGCGGACCGAACATCTCCGCCGCCACCATCGACGACATCCGCCGCTGCGCGACCCGCGCCGCCACCACCCCGGCC
>NZ_WVUH01000120.1 GCF_017614955.1 Micromonospora echinofusca | reverse complement strand
GCGTACGGGTTCGCTGCCGGCTGGCCGTAGCCCGGGTACGCGTCGCCGCCCGGCTGGCCGGAGACCGGCGCGCCGCCGTACGGCATGGTCGGGTCGGGCGGCGGGCCGGCGGGCTGCCCGATCGGGGCCGGCGAACTCGGGTCGCCGGTTGGCGGGGGGTAGGTCATCAGGTTTCTCCGTCGTACGCAGGGTTGCGCCGTCAGGGTAGTCACGATCGACCAGCCGGTCCGCCCCGCCGGTGCACTTCGTTGCCCGGGAGTGGCCCAGCGGGCAGGATCACGGCATGGGATTCGACGTACGCGACGAGGCGGTCCCGGTGGCCGAGCCGGTCACCTCCCGACTGGACGGGCGCGTCGCGCTGGTCACCGGGGCGGGCAGCAGTGACGGCATCGGGTACGCGACGGCACGACGGCTGGTCGACCTGGGGGCCCGGGTCGCGATCGTCTCCACCACCCGCCGGATCCACGAGCGGGCCGGTGAGCTGGGCGCGACCGGGTTCGTCGCCGACCTGACCGACGAGTCCGAGGTGGGTGCGCTCGCCGACGCGATCACCGAACAGCTCGGCGAGGTGGAGGTGCTGGTCAACAACGCGGGGCTGGCGAGCCGGGCCAGCCCGGAGGTGCTGCGTCCGGTGGGCCAGCTGACGTACGACGAGTGGCGCGCCGAGATCGACCGGAACCTGAACACGGCCTTCCTGTGCAGCCGGGCGTTCATCGGGGGCATGGCGGAACGGGGCTGGGGGCGGATCGTCAACCTCGCGGCGACCGCCGGCCCGATCAACGCTCTGCCCACCGAGGCGGCGTACGCGGCGGCCAAGGCCGGGGTGGTGGGGCTGACCCGGGCGCTGGCCATGGAGATGATCGCCGACGGGGTGACGGTGAACGCGGTGGCCCCGGGCACCATCTACACGGCGGCCTCCACCATGGCGGAGATCAAGCAGGGGCTGGGTACCCCGGTGGGCCGGCCGGGTACGCCGGACGAGGTGGCGGCGGCGATCGCCTTCCTCTGCTCACCCGCCGCGTCCTACATCACCGGGCAGATGCTGGTGGTCGACGGTGGCAACAGTGTCCGGGAGGCGCAGTTCCGGTAGCGGTCGCGGAGGCTCCCGCCGGCCGGTGCCGGCGGTGAACCTTTTCACAGCTGATGTGTGGACCGGTCACCTTGGCCTGGCCGGGCCGGGGGTCGATACTTACCGAACGTTCAGTTACCGATCAGTAGGTGTGCCGATCACGGAGGCTGCGATGGCCCGACTCGCTCAGACCCCCGGCCTGACCGACGTGCAGCGGTCGATCCTGGAGACCGTACGGGAGTTCGCCGACAAGGAGATCATCCCGCACGCCCAGCGGTTGGAGCACGCCGACGAGTACCCCACGGCCATCCTCGACGGGATGCGGGAGATGGGACTGTTCGGTCTCACCATCGACGAGGAGTACGGCGGCCTCGGCGAGTCGCTGCTGACCTACGCCCTGGTGGTCGAGGAACTCTCCCGGGGCTGGATGTCCATCTCCGGCATCGTGAACACGCACTTCATCGTGGCGTACCTGATCTCCCAGCACGGCTCCGCCGAGCAGAAGGCGTCGCTGCTGCCCCGGATGGCCACCGGCGAGGTACGCGGTGCGTTCTCCATGTCCGAGCCGGAGTGCGGGTCGGACGTGTCGGCGATCAAGTCGAGGGCGGTCCGTGACGGTGACCGCTTCGTGCTCAACGGGCAGAAGATGTGGCTCACCAACGGCGCGTACTCCTCGGTGGTGGCCACCCTGGTCAGGACCGACACCGGTGCCGACTCGGTCTACGGCAACATGAGCACCTTCCTGCTGGAGAAGGAGCCCGGCTTCGGGGAGACCGCACCCGGGCTCACCATCCCCGGCAAGATCGACAAAATGGGGTACAAGGGCGTCGAGACCACCGAGATGGTGCTCGACGGGGTGACCGTCCCCGAGTCGGCCATCCTCGGTGGCGCCGGCAAGGTGGGCCGTGGCTTCTACCAGATGATGGACGGCATCGAGGTCGGTCGGGTCAACGTGGCCGCCCGGGCCTGCGGCATCTCCGTCCGCGCCTTCGAACTGGCCGTCGCTTACGCCCAGCAGCGGCGGACCTTCGGCCAGCCGCTCGCGAAGCACCAGGCCATCGCGTTCAAGCTCGCCGAGATGGGTACGAAGATCGAGGCGGCGCACGCCCTGATGGTCAACGCCGCGCGGCTCAAGGACGCCGGGCAGCGCAACGACGTCGAGGCGGGCATGGCCAAGCTGCTCGCCTCCGAGTACTGCGCCGAGGTGGTGCAGGAGGCGTTCCGCATCCACGGCGGCTACGGCTACTCCAAGGAGTACGAGATCGAGCGGCTGATGCGGGAGGCGCCGTTCCTGTTGATCGGCGAGGGCACCTCGGAGATCCAGAAGACCATCATCTCCCGGGGCCTGCTCAAGGAGTACAAGCTCTGACACCCGGCGGCGGGTGACGTCCGGCGTCGCCGCCGTCGGAGGAGCGGTGGGTGTACCGGACGCTGTCGAGCTGCTGGCACAGACGGAGCAGGTGCCGCCGGGCTGCGGCGGTACTGGTCCGGGTCCGCTGCACGCGTGAACGGAGCAGCTCGACAGCGTCGAAGGCGACCGGCGTCTGCCCCGGCTGCGGCGGAACCCGAACCGGCGCCGACCGACGGTGCCGGTCAGCCGGTCAGGCCACCCGGGTCAGGCCGGCGGCGGCCCGCTCGACCACCAGGCACCGGTCCTCGACGTAGTCCAGTCCGGCCTCCTCGGCGATCCGGCGGGCCTCCGGCGACACGATGCCGAGTTGGAGCCAGACGGCCGGCGCGCCGACCGCCACCGCCTGTCGGACCACGTCGACCGCGTCCTCGGCGGGCCGGAAGACGTTGACCAGGTCCACCGGGTGCGGGATCTCGACCAGGGAGCGGTAGACCCGCTCCCCGAACAGCTCGTCGGCGGTCGGGTTGACCGGGATGATCCGCCAGCCGAACCGCTGCATCTGCAACGGCACGCTGTGCGCCGGTTTGCGCGGGTCGCGGGACGCGCCCACCACCGCGATCGTGGCGGTCCGGGTGAGGATCTGCTTCGCGGTACGCACCCCGTGACTCTACCGTCGCCGGTCGTTCAGAGCAGCGTGAGCTGTTCGTTCACCGACGGGGACGGGGCAGGCGCCAACGGGCGGGTCGGAACGACGCCGGGGCGGGGCAGGCCGTACCGGCGGGCCGCCGTCCGGACCCGGGCGACCAGGTCCCGCTGGTATGCGGCCGGCAGGTAGGAGCCACCCCCGAACAACTCCCGGTACCGGGGTACCAGTCGGGGGAACTCCCGGGCCAGCCAGGCGGCGTACCACTCGCGGGCGCCGGGGCGCAGGTGCAGCGCGAGGGGGGTCACGCCGGTCGCCCCGGCGGCGGCGACCGCAGCCACCGTCGCCTCGATCGACTCGTCGGTGTCGGTGAGGCCGGGGAGCACCGGTGCCATCAGCACCCCGACGTCGAATCCGGCGTCGCTGAGCGTACGGACCGCATCCAGCCGGCGCTGCGGGCTCGGCGTACCCGGCTCGACCGTGCGCCACAGCGTCTCGTCGACGAAGCCGACCGAGAACGACAACCCGACCCGGGTGACCTCGGCGGCCTGCCGGAGCAGGGGGAGATCCCGCAGGATCAGGGTGCCCTTGGTGAGGATGGAGAACGGGTTGGCGAAGTCCCGCAGCGCCCCGAGGATCTCCGGCATGAGTTCGTACCGGCCCTCGGCGCGCTGGTAGCAGTCCACGTTGGTGCCCATCGCGACCGGCGCGCCGCGCCACCGGGGCGCGGCCAGCTCCCGGCGGATCAGCTCACCCGCGTTGACCTTGACGACGATCCGCCGGTCGAAGTCGGCGCCGGCGTCCAGGTCGAGCCAGGTGTGCGTGTTGCGGGCGAAGCAGTAGACACAGGCGTGGCTGCACCCCCGGTAGGGGTTGACGGTCCACTCGAACGGGACCCGGGAGGTGCCGGGCACCCGGTTGATGATCGACTTTGCCCGGACCTCGTAGAACGTCATGCCGGCGAAGCCGGGGGTGTCGAAGGTCCGGACCGTCGCGCCGGGCAGCGCCAGCGGCAGGAGTGGTGCCGCCGGCGCTGCCACCGGGGGGCTTCCCTCAACCGGGGGAGCGGCGAGGTGTTCCCAGCGCATGGGCCATATTCGAACATGCGTACGACGGAAGTGCAAGCCGGTGCGGCGCGGTTCCTCCGGACGGGGCAGGATGGAGGCATGACCAGCACCGGCACCTTCGTCTACGACGGGGACTGCGCGTTCTGCACCACCTGTGCCAACTTCATCGAGCGGCGGATCCCCACCCGGGCCCGGGTGGTGCCCTGGCAGTTCGCCGACCTCGCCACCCTCGGGTTGACCGAGGCGGAGTGCGAGGAGGCCGTCCAGTGGGTCGGGGCGGACGGGCGGCGGGCCGCCGGGCCGGACGCCATCGGCCGGCTGCTCGGCGACAGCGGCCCGCTCTGGCGGGTGGCCGGCGCGGTGCTGCGTCTGCCGCCGGTGCGCCTGCTGGCCTGGCCGGCGTACCGCTGGGTGGCCCGCAACCGGCACCGCATGCCGGGCGGTACGGCTGCCTGCGCACTGCCGCAGGAGGCCCGGGAACGCCTCTACGGCACCACCGGGCGGCCGGGTACCACCTGATCCTGGTCGCCGTCGTCGGCCTGTACCGGGGGACGCGGTGCAGGCCGTTCCGTCGGGCCGGAAGGCGTCGGGGCGGGCGGGGCCGCCAGGGTCTGCCGCAACCAGTGCAGCGGCCGGACCCGTTCCAGCGGCAGGAAGCTGGTCATCGCGACCAGATGCGGCGCGAACGAGATGGTGATCGTGGCCATGGTGACCAGGTGGAACGAGTAGAAGAAGCCGATGGTCAGGTGCCGCCAGCGTTCCCGGAGGAGGAAGACCACCGGGCTGCCCAGTTCGAACGCCATGATGCCGAACTGGGCGACGATGAGCAGGTAGGGCACTCCGGCGATCAGGTCCGCCAGGTCGGTGCCGCGCCGGAGGATGGCCCGGGCCAGCACCGAGCCGGTCATCCACTCCAGCCCGCCGAAGCGCAGTTTCGCCCAGGCGGCCAGGAAGTACGTGCAGACCACCGCGATCTGGGTGACCCGTAGCGCCCAGCCGCCCGCCTCGGTGCGGGTCCGGTCGCCGTGCCGGGCCGCCCCGGCGGTCGGCAGCACCGCGAGGGCGACGAGCAGGCCGAACCGGTCGTGGTCGACCTTGCCGTAGCTCATCGCGATGATCATCCACTCCAGATAGAGCAGGAAGACCGGCCAGCCGAGCGCGCGTGGGGCGCGGCCGGTCGCGGCGAGCAGGGCGAGGGCCAGCAGCACCCAGAAGATCGTGTGGACCAGGAGCGGGGTCGGGGTGGGCAGCGGCAGGAGCCGGCCGACGAGCAGTGGCTGGTACAGCTCACCGGGGACGTCCGCGCGGGTCCGTACCCACGGTGTGAAGATCACCAGGTCGGCGGCGACGAAGAGGTAGACCAGGGTGCGGAAGGCGGCCACCCGACCCCGGGGTACCGCCTCGGTCAGCCACCGGCCGACGCCGGTCACGGTGCCAGCCACGACACCACCGTCTCGTCGTGGAACCGGCCGGTGGGTCGGCCGTCCCGGATCCCGTGCCACCGGACGACCACGCGGACCTCGACCAGCGCCGGGGCCGCCGGGTTGCGTTCGGCGTACGCCTCGGCGACCTCACGGAGCAGCTCCGGCTCGGCGGTGTACCGGTCCTGCTGGCCCTCGATCTCGGCGCGCCGGATGCCGGTACGCCGTTCGTCCAGCGTGACCACGGATCCGGTCCGGTCCACACCCTCCACCCGGGTGTCCGGTGCGGGCTGGTTGGCGGGGTTGGAGGTCGAGTACATCCGGAACGGCCCGAACGGGAAGTGGTCGTCCGTCCCCCAGAGAGTGCCGGCGAGCAGCAGTGCCGCGCCGACGGCGGAGGCGATCAGCCGGACGGCGCGACCCCGGGTCGTCAACATGTCCATCGGCTGGCGACCATACGCGATATGCACCGCCCCCGGGGCCCCACTTTCGCCTGTTCGTTGCGGTACGTCCGGTCAGTCCCCGAAGGGGAGCCGGTCGGGTCGGCGGCGAAACGCGGACCGCGCCGATCGTGTCGACGGGCTGAACGCGACCGCGCCGATCGGGTGGCGGTGAAACGCGGACCGCGCCGGTCGGGCCATCGGGCCCGACCGGCGCGGTCGCGGCGTGCTCAGTGCTTGTGGCCGGCCAGCTTCTTGCGGACCTCGTCCATGTCCAGCGCCTGGACCTGGGAGATGACCGACTCCAGGGCCGACTCGGGCAGCGCACCGGGCTGCGCGAACACGATCACGCCGTCCCGGATGGCCATGATGGTCGGGATGGAGCGGATGTCGAACTTCGCGCCGAGCTCCTGCTGGGCCTCGGTGTCCACCTTGCCGAAGACGATGTCCGGGTGCTTCTCGGAGGAGCGCTCGTAGACCGGGGCGAACCGCTTGCAGGGCCCGCACCACTCGGCCCAGAAGTCGACCAGGACGATGCCGTCGCGGCTCGTCACCTCGTCGAAGTTCGCCGAGGTCAGCTCAACGGTTGCCATTGCTCTCTCCGATCACCGTAGGTTGCCTACGTCGATGGAACCAGGTCGGAACCCGGGGAATTCCCGGTCGGCCGGAGTCCAAACCCCGGTCCGGTGAAGTTGCTCATGCTCATCGATGATCCTCGGTTGACGAGATCGCCGCAATCTGCAATTGCATCTTGCAGTTGCGTGACAGGTGGTGATGGGAGCGTTTCCAAGATCCGCTGATCATGACGCGGCGTCACCGTGGAAATTCTGGGGTTGACGAGCGGTAACCCCACCTGCCTTGATCGATCTTCGGCGAGAGTGCGACTACTCTGAGTGCTGTTACAAAATGATAAATGTGACTTCAGTCTCTGTCATAAGTCTTCCTGTGCACCCCTCCCGTGCGGCAGAATCACATGCATCAGAGCGTGGGCGGCGGGTGCCGGGGAGGGCCCCGCCGCTCATTGCGTCCAGCCTCGGATGACGTGACTCCGGCCCCGGACCGCACCCTCGGACCAACCCGGTAGTGCTGTGACATCTCGCGGCGCCGAACGCCCCCACTCTTGTATTGACCAGCGGTAGGGCATGCTGTGCCTCACTTCATCGCCGTGGAGTCGGGAGGCACAACGATGCAGTTCGGGCGCTACTACGAGGAGTTCGAGGTCGGCGCGGTCTACCGGCACTGGCCCGGCAAGACGGTCACCGAGTACGACGACCACCTCTTCTGCCTGCTCACCATGAACCACCACCCGCTGCACATGGACGCCCACTACGCGGGTACGGCGACCCACTTCAAGCGCAACGTGGTGGTCGGCAACTACATCTACTCCCTGCTGCTCGGCATGTCCGTCCCGGACGTCAGCGGCAAGGCGATCGCCAACCTGGAGGTCGAGTCGCTGCGGCACGTCGCACCGACCTTCCACGGCGACACCATCTACGGCGAGACCACCGTGCTGGACAAGCGGGAATCCGGGTCGAAGCCGGACCGGGGTGTGGTCTCGGTGGAGACCCGCGGCTACAACCAGGACGGCACCATGGTCTGCGTCTTCCGGCGCAAGGTCATGGTGCCCAAGCGGGAGTACGCCGAAGCGGCCGTACCCGACGGGGTGGACCCCGAGCGCCCCAGCTTCCCCGAGCCGCGCTAGCACGTCCGGCACCGGTGCCGGCAACCACGCCCACCGGGGCCGGTCGGGATTCCGTCCGGACCCGGCCCGGCCCACGACCGGCGGGCATATGCTGGCGCCGGAGGTCCCCATGAGCCACTCCGTCGCCGGAGAGCCGCCCTCTGCCGGGCACCGGTCCGGCGCGCCGGAGGCCGGCTACTCGGCCGCCGAGTGGGAGCTGTTGACCCGGCTGCCCGGTCAGGTGATCGTCGTGGCCACCGCACCGGGTCCGGGGCGACCCCGGCGGGGTGTCGCCGAGGGCCTCGCCGGGCTGGACGGGCTCGCCGCCGGCCGGGCGTTCGACAGCGACCTGGTCCGGGCCGTCGCCGCAGCCGTCTACGCGGAGTCCGTGGCGCCCCGGCCCCGGGTCGACCCGCTCACCGACCTGATCGACGTTCTCGCCTCCTGCCGGGCTGCGGTCCGGGTACTCGGGCGCCGGGCCGATCCGGCCGACTCCGCCGCCTACCGGCAGTGGGTGCAGTCGGTGGCCGCCCGGGTCTGCCGGGCGGCCGGCGACGGGCACGGGGCCGGCGACGCGCCGGGGTCGCCGGCCGACCGCCGGTTCCTGGAACGCCTCGGCGAGGCGTTGGGCCTGCGCTGAGCGCCGACGCCGGTACCCTTCGCCGGACCGGGGGCCGGCTGCCGGCGTACCCTCGACGACCGTGACCGGTGAGCAGCCCGAGGTGGGCGTCGGGCCGTGGCCCGGCGACCCACCGGACGACCCGCGCTACGACCCCGAGCTGCTCGCCGCAGGCGACCGGCGCAACGTGGTCGACCGGTACCGGTACTGGCGGCACGAGGCGGTCGTCGCCGACCTCGACCTGCGCCGGCACGACTTCCACGTGGCCATCGAGAACTGGCAGCACGACTTCAACATCGGCACGGTGGTCCGCAACGCGAACGCGTTCCTCGCCGCCGAGGTGCACATCGTGGGCCGGCGGCGGTGGAACCGTCGGGGCGCCATGGTGACCGACCGTTACCAGCACGTCCGGCACCACGAGACGGTCGGGGAGTTCGCCGACTGGGCCGCCCGGCACGGGCTGCCGGTGGTGGGGATCGACAACCTTCCCGGATCCCGTCCGCTGGAGACGGTGACCCTGCCCCGCCGCTGCATCCTGATCTTCGGGCAGGAGGGGCCGGGGCTCTCCGACGCCGCCCGGCTCGCCTGCGACCAGCTCTTCTCCATCGCCCAGTACGGCTCCACCCGGTCGATCAACGCCGGGGTGGCCAGCGGCATCGCCATGCACGCCTGGATCCGGGCGCACGCCGGACCGCCCCCGGCCGACCCGGGGCCGCCGGTACCCGGGGCTGCCGGTCGACCGGCTCCCGGGGTCGGCGTCGGCCAACCGCTCGAATCCATCTGATCCTGGTCGAGACCTACGAATCCGACGAACCGGTTCATGATCGGGCGGGTCCCCTTGACTGCGGCGCGACACGGCGGGACGGTGGGCGGGTGAGTGTCGCGGTGAGTTGCCCACGATGTGGTGGTCGGGTCCGGGCGCCCGACCTGATGAACTCCGACTGGCGTTGTGCGGGCTGCGGACCGGTGCCGCCGTACCACGTACCCGCGAACGTCGGGCCGGAGATCCTGGCCAGCGCCGCCGAGCGGATCCGGGGTGGGAAGTCCCCGATGCCGCTCTGGTGCCCCTGGCCGCTGCCGTCGGGCTGGACCGTCACCGGGGTCGGCTGGGCCGGCGACGACCGGGGCGGGGTACGCGCCACGGTGGTCGCCTGCGCCGGTCCGGCGCCGCTCGGTGGTGGCCCCGCCGACCTGATCCTGGTCGCCGAGGAACCCGGGGTCGGCCTGGGTACCCGCTACGCCGGCATCCCGGGCCCCGACCCGGGGCCGGAACTGGTCGGGGCGCTGACCGAGCCGGGGCCGGGCCATCCGGAGCACCTGCCACACGCCAAGATCCGGGCCGGCGGTCACCCGACTCCACTGTGGCCCGTCGGATCACCGACAGACCGGAGCGCCTACGCCGGCGAGGCTCGGGGAATTTGGCTCCATGCGATAGCCTGGCCGGCGAGCGCGGGTCATGTCCTCGCGGAGGAGATCGTCCTACAGGATCTCACTGAGTGGACACCGCCCGAGCTTGTTTACGGCGCTCCCTCTCCGTACCTGCACGGGAAGGCTTGACAAGCCGCCCGGAATGGCGGACAACATACGTAGATATTCACGGTAAGAAACGTCACTGATACTCTGGGTACTGTTGCGGTACGGCACACCGGCGCCGCGTGGAGGGAAGGCCCGTCATGGTCAAGAAGGTTCTCACCTGGGCCGGACTTGCATTTCTGATCTTCTTCATCGCATTCCGCCCCGACTCCGCCGCTGACGTCTTCAAGTCGTTGGGTGGCGGCATCGTGGACATTGCGCAGGGCTTCGGCGACTTCTTCACCAACCTCGTCGCCTAGCCGCCCATGGGACAGCCGCCCGGCGAGCCGCCCGAGCCCGACGACGACGAACGGCGTCAACGGGACCGGGACACCGAACCGATCCCGCGTGTCCGGCCCGACGACGGGCTGGGTCGACCGGACGGTCCGGACGGACCATCCTTTCCGGACGACGGGGGCTACCCGACCGGCAGCGGCTATCCGGGCGAGGACCGGTCCGGCCGGGCCTGGGTCCGGGAGCCGGAGACCGCCTACCAGCCCCCGCAGTTCACTGAGGACGAGCTGGCCGGGTTGCGGGTGGACGCCTCGGGTCTGCCCTCGGGGCCGCGTCGGGTGCTCCCCCTGGAGGACGAGCCCAGCTCGCTGGTCGCCCGCTACCTCTTCCCCACCGAGCGCTACCGGGGCGAGTGGAAGCGGCACTGGATCCACCTGGCGACGCCGCTGCTCGTCGGGATCGCGGCCACCTTCGTCCTCGGCTACCTCTCCGGTTTCCTGGCCGGTCAGGACGTGGGGGCACTGACCACCGTGGCGGTGCTGGCCTGGTTCGTCGTGATGGGCTGGGTCGCCTGGAAGGTCGCCGACTGGTGGTACGACCGCTTCATCCTGACCAACAAGCGGGTCATGGTGGTGAACGGGATCATCACCCGTAAGGTCGCCATGATGCCGTTGGCCCGGGTCACCGACATGAAGTACGAACAGTCCCCGACCGGGCGGGCACTCAACTACGGCACCTTCGTGCTGGAGTCCGCCGGCCAGGACCAGGCGCTCCGCGAGATCAAGAATCTGCCCAACCCCAACGAGCTCTACCTGCGTGTCGTGGAGGAGATGTACGAGCCGCAGGCCGTCGAAGCGCGGTTGGGCAAGGAGGCCGACGAGGCCAAGGCCGACGACGGCGCCTGAAGGTTTCCACCCGTTCATCGGAGGGCACCCGCACCTTCCCGCCGTCGACTCGGACCGGCCCGGTGTGACAGCCTGCTGGTGAGTCTGGCGGGGGAGGCGATCGGTGGCGGCCAGGGACAGCCTGGAGGAGGAGTTCCGCGAGTTCGTGGCGGCCCGCTCCGCCGCGCTGCTGCGCACCGCCTACCTGCTCGCCGGGGACTGGGCGACCGCCGAGGACCTGTTGCAGACCGCGTTGACCAAGACCTACCTCGCCTGGAAGCGGCTCGGCGGCATCGAGGCGGTCGAGCCGTACGCCCGCCGGGTCCTGGTGAACACCTCGACGAGCTGGTGGCGCCGGCGTTGGCACGGTGAACGCCCCACCGAGGTGCTGCCCGAGCGGGCCGTACCCGACGAGATCGAACAGCAGGTCGAGCGGGATGCGCTCTGGCAGCACCTGCGTGCCCTGCCGGCCCGGCAACGGGCGGTGCTGGTGCTGCGCTACTACGAGGACCTCTCCGAGGCGCAGACGGCGGCGCTGCTCGACATCTCCCCGGGTACGGTGAAGAGCCAGACCTCCCGGGCCCTGGCCACCCTGCGTCGTCGGCTCGGCCCGGAAGCCGGGATCGACCTGCCCGAAGGCGACGCGCCGCCCGCCCGTCCGGGTCGCGGTCGACGGGAGGTACCGCAGCGGACCGTCCGCCCGACGGGCGGGGCGGCGCCCGCCGGGTCCCCCGAGCCGACCGGGTCACGCCCGGCGGCGGCTGCCGCCGCATCGCCGGTACCGTCGGAGGACCGGCCGGACGCCCCGGCCGTACCGTCGGCTCCGGCAGTCGTACGGACACCGGTACGGGCAAGCGTGGGAGAACCCCGGTGAACACGTCGTCGAACCTCGACAACCGGACCGGCCAGTCCGGGCGTTCACCTTCCGTGGCAGGTGACAGGCTGGAACGCGCCCTGCGGGACTCCCTGTCCCGACAGGTGGCGGACCCGGTCCGGCTCGCCGCCGACCCGGCGGGCCTGGCCATCCGCCGGGGCCGGCACATCCAGCGCCGCCGGGCGATGGCGGGCCTGGCGCTGGCGGCCGTCGCGACGGCCGGGGTCAGCGCCGGGGTCGCCCAGATCAGCGGCGGACCGGGCCGGCATCCCGGCCAGATCGTGGTGATCGGTGACCCGGACAGCGCACCCCGACCCGCCGACCCGACGTCGCCTCCCCTGCTGGTCCTCCCGTCCGGCGCCGACGAACGGCCACCGGTCGATCTCGTGCTCGGTACGGTGCTGCACAGCCGGGAGGGGGACCGGATCGACCTGACCCCGGTCGGGGCGGTGGAACGGGTCCAACGGATCTCCGGTGGGTGGCTCGTCGTCGGCGCACCGGCGGCTGACGGCCGTACCCTCTGGTTCGTCGACGGGGAGCACCCACCGCAGGTGGTGCTCGCCGGGGTCGAAGCGGTGGCGCTGGCCACCGACGGGCGACAGGTCGCCTGGCGGGACGGTACGGAACTCTTCGCGGCCGGGATCATCGCCGGCAAGGCCCTCGCCACCGTCCGTACCCCGCTGCCCTCCCGGGCGGCCCCGGTCGGGTTCGTCGGCGACGCCGTGGTGGTACGCCTCGACGCCCCCGGCGGCGGCTACGCCCTCTGGCGGCCGGGGCAGGGCGACTTCGACCCCGCATGGAACACCGAGACGGCGACCGTCTACGGCGTACTGCCGGACGGTCGGGTGGTCGGCCAGGTCGTCACCGGTCCGACCCGCCGGCCCTGCCTGGCCCTGCTCGACCCGGCGCGGAAGCTCGCCCCGCTGCGGACCGCCTGCACCCTCACCCTCACCCGGGGCGGCGTCGGCCAGGTCTCGCCGGACGGCCGATGGCTGGTCGCCAACGGCCAACGCGCCGGTGACCCGGCCATGGTGGCCCTGCTCGTCGACCTGAACCGGGCCTTCGACGGTGCGTCGGCACCGCCGGCTGCGGCCGGTCCGCCCCTGACCGCCCCGGGCCGGTGGTCCGAACCGGCGACCCTGACGCACGCCGACCGCAACGGCACGCTCGTCCGGATAGCCGCCCCGGCCGTGGCCGCCGGGGGGACGGTGGACCGGACGACCCTGCGGAGCGACGGATCGTTGCTGGTCGTCGGGGGCGTCGACGGCCCGACAACCCGGTGACGCCCCGCCCGACCGCCGTGGCCGTGGTGATGACCAGCCAGCTGACCGCCGCGACCCTGCCGGGCCCGGCCGGCCCGTTCCCGCAGATCCGACGCCGGTAGCGTCGGACCATGACCCGGCCCGCGTACCCGCCCGCTCCGACCGCCCGGATCGACCTGCACACCCACTCCACCGCCAGCGACGGCACGCTCACCCCCGCCGAACTGGTCCGCGCGGCAGGCGCCGCCGGGCTCGACATCCTCGCCCTCACCGACCACGACACCACCGACGGTTGGGCACCCGCACTGGCGGCGTTGCCGGCCGGGCTCACCCTGGTCCGGGGAGCGGAGATCTCCTGCCGGTGGTACGGCGCGGACCCGCCGATCCCGCTGCACCTGCTCGCGTACCTCTTCGACCCGACCGAACCGGACCTGGCCGCCGAGCTGGCCCGGGTCCGGGCCGCCCGGGAGGTACGCGCCGAGCGGATCGTGGCCCTGCTCAACGCCGACGGGATCGACGTGAGCTGGGCGGAGGTGCTGGCCGGCGCAGCCGGCGGCACGGTCGGTCGGCCACACATCGCCGCCGCCCTGATCCGGGCCGGGCTGGTCGCCACCACCACCGAGGCGTTCGGGCCGCAGTGGCTCGGCCAGCGGTACCGCCTCCCCAAGGCCGACATCGACGTCTTCCACGCGGTCCGGCTGGTCCGGGCCGCCGGTGGGGTACCGGTCTTCGCCCACCCCCGGGCCAGCCGGCGGGGCCGGATCGTGCCCGACTCGCTGATCGTCGAGCTGGCCGGGGCGGGGCTGTTCGGCCTGGAGGCCGACCACGAGGACCACTCGCCGGCCGAGCAGGCCCACGTCCGGGCCCTGGCCGCTGACCTCGGGCTGGTGGTCACCGGCTCGTCGGACTTCCACGGCACCCACAAGACGGTCCAACTCGGTGCGTTCACCACCACCCCGGAGGCGTACGAGCGGATCGTCGACGCGGCCAGCGGGGTGACCCCGGTCGCTTCGGTCTGAGGTTGCAGGATGACGGCCGGTGGTCGCCGGCCGGCCAGCGGGGTGACCCCGATCGCTTCGGGCTGATCCGCGGCGCGCCGGAAAACGGCGCCGCTACCGTGATCGGGTGGATCTCAAACTGTTCGGCGAGGTCTTCGTGACCCTGCTGGTCATCACCGACCCGCCGGGCATGATGCCGATCTTCCTCGCCCTCACCGGCCCGCTGCCGGCCCGGGAACGCAACCGCGCCGCCTGGCAGGCGGTGGCACTCGCTCTGGGCGTGATCGTGGTCTTCGCGGTCGCCGGGCAGACCCTGCTGGCGTACCTGCACGTCTCGCTACCGGCCCTCCAGGCCGCCGGTGGGCTGCTGCTCGTACTGGTCGCCCTGGAACTGCTCACCGGCAAGGCCGACGACCCCGGTCAGCAGGCCACCTCCAACATCGCCCTGGTCCCGCTCGGTACGCCCCTGCTCGCCGGCCCCGGTGCCATCGTGGCGACCATGCTGTTCGTGCAGCGCGCCGACGGGCCGACGGACTACACCGCCATCGCGGCGGCGATCGTGGCGGTGATGGTCGCGGTCTGGATCGTGCTCCGGTTCTCGGGCGGCATCGTCAAGGTGCTCCGGCCCGGCGGGATCGAGGTGCTGACCCGGATCGCCGGTCTGCTGCTGGCCGCCATCGCGGTGCAGTTGATCGCCGACGCGGTGGCCGCCTTCGTCCGCGACTACCTCCAGATGGGATGAGCTGGCGCAGTTGTTAACAAGGGGCCCTTCCTCTACCGAATGCGTTAACAAGGGGCCCTTCCTTAGGATCGACGGGTGCGTAGTGCATCTTTACCGGCGGGTCGGCCGGACCGCCGGGCCCAGCCGCCCCGACCACGCTCCGGCGGTGAGCCGGAGCAGCTCGGCTTCGCCGGCATGCCCGAACGGCTCTTCGTCTGCACCCCGAGCAAGCTCGGGGCGTACGCCGACTGCCCCCGCCGCTACCGGTACGCGTACGTGGACCGGCCCGCCCCGCAGAAGGGCCCGCCCTGGGCGCACAACTCGCTCGGCGCGAGCGTGCACAACGCGCTGCGCGGCTGGTACGCGCTGCCGGTCGACCGGCGCCGACCGGAGGCGGTCGCCGGCCTGCTCAAGGGGTCGTGGGTGCGCGACGGCTACCGCGACGAGGAGCAGGAGCGGGCCGCCTTCCGGCGGGCCCTCGGCTGGTTGGAGTCCTACCTCGACGGTCAGGAGCCGACGGCCGAGCCGGTCGGCGTGGAGCGGGTGGTCGCGGTCAAGACCGGGGTGCTGGCCTTCAACGGGCGGGCCGACCGGATCGACTCCCGGCCCGGCCCGTCCGGCCCGGAACTGGTGATCGTCGACTACAAGACCGGCCGGACCGGGCTGGACGCCGACGACGCCCGGGGCTCCCAGGCCCTGGCGCTCTACGCGTACGCGGCCGAGCGGGTCTTCCGCCGTCCGTGCCGCCGGGTGGAACTGCACCACCTGCCCACCGGGACGGTCGCCGGGCACGACCACAGTGCCGAGTCGTTGGACCGTCAGCTCCGCCGGGCCGAGGAGACGGCCCGGGACATCATGGCCGCCGAACGGGCGGTCACCGGGGGAGACGACCCGGACGACGCCTTCCCGGCCACCCCGGGTACCCGGTGCGGCTGGTGCGACTACCGGCGGACCTGCCCGGAGGGCGCGCAGACGCCGGGCCGGGAACCGTGGGCGGCCGTGGAGCGCGCCGACTAGCGGTACCGCCGGAGCCGGTCCGGCCGCGATCAGGTCGGGTCAGGCAGCCACCCGGGCCGCCTGCGCCGCAGCCGCCCGGGCCATGGCCGCCTGGTAGATCGGTCCCTCCAGGTACCGCCGGGGTACGGCGCCGAGCGCGAGACGCAACGCGCGTACACCCACCTCGGCGGAGAACGCCGTGGTGGGCAGGCCGAGGGTCCCGTACATCCGGCGGGCCCAGGCCGGGAGCAGTCCGAACGCGGTGCCGGCGACCCCGAGGTACGCCCACCGGGTGGGGCCCAGGCTCAGTCCGAGGCGTACCGGCCGGCTCAGCGTCCCGGGTGGCGGTGGCGCGGTGAGGAACAGCGCGGTCTCGGCCGCCTCCCGGGTCATCCGCAGGTCGCTGCGGACCTCGGCGTAGTAGGCGGCCACCTCGGCGGCCGTACCGGGGACGGTGGCCGGGTCGAGACCGACCAGGGCCGCCGCCCGGCGCTGCTCGGTGTAGTAGCCGTCGACCTCGTCGTCGGTCAACGTCAGGCCGGCCCGACGGGCCGTGTCGACGAACGACTCGACCTCGGTGACGTGTACCCAGCGGAGCAGGTCCGGCTCGTCGATGCGGAACTCCGTCCCGGTTGACGGGTCCCGGGCCCGCAGCCGGGAGTGCAACGCGGTCAGCCGGCGGCCGGCTGCCTGCGCCTCGGCGGTGGTGCCGTAGACGGTGGTGGCCACGTACGTCGCGGTACGCAGCAACCGGCCCCACGGGTCGGTCTGGTAGCTGCTGTTCTGCGCCACGCCGGCCATCGCCCGGGGGTGCAACGCCTGGAGGTAGAGCGAACGGAGGCCGCCGACCAGGAGGATCGGCTCCGCGTGCACCTTCCAGGTCACCGAATCCGGCCCGAAGAGCCCGAGATCGTCGGATGCCATGGCTCCAAGCGTGCCACGCCCGACGGGCGAGCGACCTCAGTCGTCGGCGTCCCGCCGGACCCGGCAGGCCGGGCAGAGACCCCAGAAGGTCACCTCGGCCTCGTCGACCTCGAAGTCGTGGGCCGTGTCCGGGTCGAGGCAGGGGGCGCTGCCGACCGTGCAGTCGATGTCCTCGATCTCGCCACAGCCCCGGCAGACCACGTGGTGGTGGTTGTCCCCGGCCCGGGCCTCGTACCGGGCGGGGCTGCCGGCCGGCTCGATCCGGCGGGACAGGCCGGCGCGGGAGAGCGCGCCGAGAACGTCGTATACCGCCTGGGTGGAGACCGAGTCGAGGCGTTCCCGGACCCGCCGGGTGATCTCGTCGACCTCCAGGTGCCCGCCGGCGGCGAGGACGTCCAGTACCGCGAGACGCGGCCGGGTGACCCGCAGGCCACGGGACCGCAACAACTCCTCAGCACTGGACATGGCTCCATGACAGCACGGGTGCTCAGGGGCGACAAGGTGACCTCCGGCCCGGGGTGGCCCCCGACACACCCGATCCCTGGGCGTCGCGGTGACCCGGCCGTACTCTTGCGGAACGGAACGGGACGTACCTGTCGGAGGTGTCGGGATGTTCGACGAGATTCAGGGTCTTCCGGCGCATCCGTTGCTGGTCCACGCGGCGGTGGTGTTCGTCCCGCTGCTGGTGCTGCTCGCAGTCGCGTACGCCGTCGTACCGCGCTGGCGTCCGAAGGTCGGCTGGGCGGTGGCGGTCCTGGCGGTCGCCACCCCGGTGGCCACCTGGTTCGCCAAGGAGTCCGGTGAGGCGCTGGAGGAGGCGTTCCGGGCCAAGGGCTACCCGCCGGACATCCTGGCCCAGATCGAGGAGCACGCCGAGTACGCCGACGTGCTGTTCCTGGTCACCCTGGCGCTGGCCGTGGTGGCCGGGCTGCTGCTCTTCGTCACCAGTGGGCGCCCCCGGGTGGCCGGCCTGCCGTCCTGGTCGGGGTGGGCGCTGAGCGGGCTGGTGGTCGTCCTCGCCGTGGTCGCTGCGGTCTACGTCTTCCTGACCGGGGACTCCGGTGCGCAGGCGGTGTGGCAGGGCGTGGTCTGACCGCCGACGACCGTCGGCACCCGGGAGCGGACCGTCCGCACCGCACCCGGTGACGGAGCGGGCCGTCAGAACACCAGCCGGGAACAGAGCAGGCAGATCAGCACCAGGGCGACGGCTCCGGCGATCAGGCCCACCCCGTAGGTGACGGTCCGGGCACTCCGCTCGGCATCGTCGAGCCGGCCGGGATCCTGGGCGGGGAGCCGCCGGGGCGGAGCGGGCCGCAGGTGCACCGGCGGACGCCAGTCCGCAGCCGGCGGCGGTGCCGTGGGCGGCCCCGGGTACCCGGGAGCGGGCTGCCCGGCCGGCGGTACCGGCCCGGGAGGAGGCGCCGGTGCGGACGGGCCGGCACCCGGATCCCCGGCGTCCGCCGCCGGCCGCCGCCAGTAACTGTCGTCCGGTCCGGGGATCGGTGCGGGGCCGGGTCCGCTTGGCGTGGTCACGCCTTCCGACGCTACCAACGTTCCATCGGGTGCTACCGACGGCACGGTGCGCCGGGCTACCCTGGTCCGTGCTGATCAGGACGGAGGAGCCGCAGATGGCCGGGCTGACCGACGACGACCGCATGGTCGACCTGACCGAGGAGCTGGTGGTGCTCCCCGAGCAGACGATGGACGACACCGACCGGGGTTGGGGTGAGTCCGTACGCGGCAACGACGACCGGCTGCTGGCCGAGCGTCCGCCGCACTGGGACTGACGGGCCGACCACCGGGGTCGGGCCTGGCCGGTCCGTCAACCGCGTACCACCACCGCCAGCCGGCTCCCCTCCGGCAGGCTGATCACGCGTTCCGCCTGACCGGGGTCGAGCGCCAGATAGAGGGCCGCCCCGTCGACGCCGACCGTCCCGGGCTGGTCGAGCACGTCCAGCACCAGCGCCCGGGGTGCCAGCAGCAGCGGCTCCCCGGTCGACGACGGTGGCACGGCGAGCAGGTCCACCCGGTGACCGGGTCGGACCACGGCGAGCGCGGCGGGCTCGGCGAGCCGTACCGGTA
>NZ_WVUH01000011.1 GCF_017614955.1 Micromonospora echinofusca | reverse complement strand
ACCCGCCACCCTGCCGGCCCTGGACCTGCCCTGCTTCACCGACGGCAGCACCGTCACCCTGGCCGGGCTACGCGGTCCGGCGGTCGTCAACCTGTGGGCCTCCTGGTGCGCACCCTGCCGGGACGAGCTGCCCGCCTTCCAACGGCTGGCCGAGCGCACCGCCGGGACCCTGCACGTGGTCGGGGTCAACAGCCGGGACGGCCGCGAGGCGGCCCGGTCGGTCGGCCTGGACCTCGGCCTGACCTTTCCGACCCTCGCCGACCCGCAGGAGCAACTGTCCCGGCAGCTCGGCCGCAACGCCCTCCCGCTGACCCTCTTCGTCGACGGGCAGGGCCGGATCAGGCACCTCGACAGCTCCGGCGCCCTGGACGACGCCACGCTCACCGGCCTGGTCCGGCAGCACCTCGGGGTGGTGTCCGGATGACCGACCGCCGACCGCCGCAGTGGTTCCAACCGCTGCTCACCCGGCTCGGCTCGGCCCGCGCCGAGGACTTCACCCGGCTGACCACCCCGGCCAGCGGCGGCCGGGAGAGCGCCGTGCTGGTCCTGCTCGGTGAGGACGCCGGGACCGGCCCGGACGTGCTCGTACTCCAGCGGGCCGCCACCCTGCGCAACCATGCCGGCCAGCCGGCCTTCCCCGGCGGTGCGGCCGACCCGACCGACGCGGACGCCGCCGCCACCGCGCTGCGGGAAGCCAACGAGGAGGTGGACCTGGACCCGTCCACCGTCACCGTCCTCGCCGAGCTGCCGAAACTCTGGATCCCGGTGAGCGAGTTCGTGGTCACCCCGGTCCTCGGCTGGTGGCACCGGCCACACCCGGTCCACCCCAGGGAACCGGCCGAGGTGGCCCACGTGGCCCGACTGCCGATCGCCGAGCTGGTCGACCCGGAGAACCGGATGCGGGTACGGCATCCCAGTGGCTGGATCGGGCCCGCCTTCTCGGCCCGGGGGATGCTGGTCTGGGGGTTCACCGCCGGGGTGCTCGCCGCCCTGCTGGAGATGGGTGGCTGGGCCCGCCCCTGGCCGAACGACCGGGTGATCGACCTGCCGCCGTCCGGCGCCGCGCCGGCCCCGTCGGCCGGGACCGGTCCGGCCGAGGAGATGACCGGTCCGCTGCCCTGACCGTCACCCGGCAGGGGACGCCGGTCGACCGGGACCGGGCGCCGGGCGGGACCGGTGACGGGCCGCGCCCGGACGACGCGACCGACAACGAGCGGCGCCAGGCCGACCGGCGCGGCCCCGAGCGGGCCGGCTCCCCGTAGGCTGGGCTGGTGTCCGCGGTGGATGTCATTCTGCTCCTGCTCATGCTGGTGTTCGCGATCAGCGGCTACCGGCAGGGCTTCGTCATCGGGGTGCTGTCGTTCACCGGGTTCTTTCTCGGCGCACTGATCGGCCTGCAACTCGGCCCGCTGCTCGCCGAGCAGTTCAGCAGCGGTGTGATGCGGGTCGTCGTCGCGCTCGTCGCCATCTTCGGACTGGCCGTGCTCGGCCAGGCACTCGCCGGTTGGGTCGGTTCCCACCTGCGGCACGCGATCACCAGCCGGGTCGGCCGTCGGGCCGACGACATCGGGGGTGCCTTCGTCTCCCTCTTCGCCGTGCTGCTCGTCGCCTGGCTGGTGGCCGTACCGCTCGGCTCGTCCTCGCTGCCCTGGCTGGCGAGTTCGGTACGGAACAGCGCACTGCTCACCGTCGTCGACCGGGTCCTGCCCGACCAGGCCCAGCAGCTCTCCACGGCCCTCCGGGACGCCGTGGACACCAACGGCTTCCCGGACGTGTTCGGTGACCTCGCCCCCACCCGGGCCCGGCAGGTCGAGCCGCCCGACCCGGCACTCGCCGGCTCGCCGGTGGTCGCCAACGGGCGGCAGTCCGTGGTCAAGGTGCTCGGCTCCGCGCCGAGCTGCTCCCGCCGGATCGAGGGCTCCGGGTTCGTGTACGCCGACGACCGGGTGATGACCAACGCCCACGTGGTGGCGGGTACCCGGAGCGTGTCGGTGGAGCTGGACGGTGAGCGGTACGACGGTCGGGTGGTGGTCTACGACCCGGACCGCGACCTGGCCGTGCTGTACGTACCCGACCTGCCGGGGCCGTCGATGCGGTTCGCGGCCGGGCCGGCGCCGACCGGGGCGGACGCCATCGTCCTCGGTTTCCCGCTCGACGGGCCGTACAACGCCCAGTCGGCCCGGATCCGGGACGTGGACCGGATCACCGGTCCGGACATCTACGAGGCGGGCGACGTGACCCGCGAGGTCTACACCATCCGGGCCTGGGTGCGCAGCGGCAACAGCGGTGGCCCGCTGGTCGCCCCGAACGGGCTGGTGCTGGGGGTGATCTTCGCGGCGGCGGCCGACGACCCGAACACCGGCTTCGCGGTGACCGCCGCCGAGGCGCGACCGGTCGCGGTGGCCGGTGTGGAACGCACCCGGGCCGTCGGTACCGGCAACTGCACCTGACGAGCGGCGACTGCATCCGCTGCCGCACCTCGCGGCCGGCCCGCCCCACCACGGGCGGCCGGCGGGGCGTCAGCAGTCAGGGACGCATGTCGGCCGGAAGGGACCTGCCGGTGCCCACCGCCGGCCGGGTCGCCGGACGGTTGCCGGTACCCGTGGGCGCCGGGCTGGCGGAGTGCGGCAGCCCCTCCGGCCGCGCAGAGGTGTCCGCAGCCGGTGCCTGGCCCGCCGTCTTCGGCGCGGAGCCGAACCCCGCCACCCCGGGCGAACTCTGGTCGTCGAGAGGATTGCGTCCGACCTGGGAGACCTCGCCGTTCAGCGCGGCCACCGGGTCGACCAGGCCGTAGCCGAAACGGTTGTCCCGACCGGCCGGGCCGAGGTCACGGGCGGTGCTCAGGAGCCGGTTCACCACGTCACCGGCCGGCATCTGCGGCCAGCGGGCGCGTACCAGCGCGGCGGCGGCGGCCACCAGGGGCGCCGCGAAGCTGGTGCCCTGTACCCGCCAGAAACCGCCGGGTCGGGCACTGACCAGACCGGTCGCCGGTGCGGTGAGGACGGTCTCCGGGCCGGTCACCGAGCCCGTCCAGAGCGCGTCGCTCTCCCGTTCCAGGCCGGCGACCGCGATCACGCCCGGCTCCCGGGCCGGGTACCAGACGTCGGTGCCCATCGACGCGGCGACGTTGCCGGTGCAGGCGACCACCACCACGTCCCGGGCGAACGCGTAGTCGAGGGCCGCCGCCAGGGCCGGGCTGTCGCCGTTCCCGCCGAGGGAGAGGTTGATGACCCGGGCCCCGTTGTCGACCGCCCAGCGCACCCCCTTGGCGACGATGAGCGCGTCGTCGTACCGGTTCTCCGCGTCGAGGACCCGGACCGGCAGGATCCGGGCGTCGGGGGCCAGCCCCACCGCGCCGGTCGGGTCGTCGCGGTGCCCGGCGATCAGGGTCGCCACCGTGGTGCCGTGCCCGACCGGGTCGTGCTGCCCGTTGCCGGTGCCGGCGACCAGGTCGAGGCCGGGGAGGACCTGCCCGGCGAGATCCGGGTGACTGGCGTCCACTCCGGAATCGATCACCGCGACGGTCACGCCGCGCCCGGTGGACACCTGCCAGGCGGTCTCGGCGCGGAGTTCACGTAGCTGCCACTGCTCGTCCCGGATCGCGTCGAGCCGGACCGGGAGGTCGAGTGGACGACCGGCCGGCTGGCCCGGCGAGGCGGACAGCGCGCCCACGGGTCGCCCGGCGTCCGGCGGCGCGGCCCGGTGACCGGTGGCGCCGACGGTGGTCGGACCGGCGGGGCCGGTACCCGACGGGTCCGGTGTGGCCGTGGTCGTCGCCACCGCCGCCCCGCCGGTCACGACCACGACGAACGCCGTCGTCGCAGCGAACCGCCGGACGACGCCGCGACGCCCCAGCCGTAGCCCAGTCACACCTTCAGCCATTCACCCGGGCGGACACATGACGATCGGAGGTTACCCGTTTTCCGCTCCGCTTCGGAGTGTTCCTTGAATACTCGTTCAGCGACGTTACCCACCGGTCCGACCTGGTGACGCCGTGATCCGGCCCGGTGACGCCGTGATCCGGCCTGGTGACGCCTCATGACGGCGGAAGGTACGCCAGTTGGACGAGGCGTACCCCCTCCGCGCGGGTGACCAGCCGGCCCCGTCCCGGCGGCAGCGGACCCGGCCGGACCGACCCCACCAGCGGCCCCTCCTCGGGTTTGCCGGCCATCACCAGCCCGGCCGTGGAGAGTTCGTGCAACCGCTGCATGACCGGTTCGAAGAGTCCCCGGGCGGCCCCGCCGGCCCGGCGGGCCAGCACCAGGTGCAGCCCCACGTCCCGGGCCTGGGGCAGGTACTCCTCCAGGGCCCGCAGCGGGTTCGTCGGCCCGGTCGCCACCAGGTCGTAGTCGTCCACCAGGACGAACAGCTCCGGTCCGGTCCACCAGGACCGGTCCCGCAACTGCCCGGGTGTGACGTCCGGGCCGGCGATCCGGCGTTGCAGGTAGCCGGCGGCGCTCTCGATCAGGTCGGCGGTCGCACTGGCCGCCGTACCGTAGCCGATCAGGTGTTCGCTCTGGACCGCCCCGAGCAGGCTGCGCCGGTAGTCGACCAGGATCATCCGGGCCTGCTCCGGGGCGAACCGCTGGCTGATCGTGGTGGCCAGGGCGCGCAGGAACGACGACTTGCCGCACTCGGCGTCACCGAAGAGCACGAAGTGCGGCTCGGAGGCGAAGTCGAGGACCACCGGGCGCAGGTCCGACTCGGCGATGCCGACCGGCAGGTGCAGGCCGCTGCTCCCCGAGCGGTCCAGGTCGGCGTACCCGAGCACCGGCGGCAGCAGCCGCACCCGGGGCGCGGGCGGCCCCGACCAGGCCCCGGCGACCGCCTTGACCAGATCCGCCGGCTCGCCACCGGCCAGCCGGGGCAGCGCGGTCAGGAAGTGCAGGCTCGCTGCGGTGATCCCCCGGCCGGGGGTCTTGTCCGGCACGTTCGTCGCGGCCCGACGGGACACCACCGAGTCGGTCGGGTCGCCGAGCCGTAGCTCCACCCGGGAGCCGAACAGGTCCCGGATCGCCGGCCGGAAGTCCATCCACCGGGTGGCGGAGGCCACCACGTGCACACCGTAGGAGAGGCCCCGGGTGGCCAGGTCGGTGATCGCCGGTTCCAGGTCGTCGTACTCGCCGCGCACCGTGGACCAGCCGTCCACCACCAGGAACACGTCACCGAACGGGTCGCCGGAGGGGTGACCGGTGGTCAGTGCCGAGGCCCGACGCCGCCGGTACTCGGCCATCGACTCGATGCCCGCTGCGGCGAACCGGCGCTCCCGGTCCGCGAGCAGGGACGTCAGTTCCCCGACGGTACGGCGTACCGCGGTGCTGTCGGCCCGGCCGGCCACCCCGCCGACGTGCGGCAGGTCGCGCAGCCCGGTCAACGACCCGCCACCGAAGTCGAGGCAGTACACCTGCACCTCGGCCGGCGTGTGGGTGAGCGCCAACGCGCAGATCAGGGTACGCAGCACGCCCGACTTGCCGCTCTGCGGACCGCCGACCACCGCCACGTGTCCGGCCGCCCCGTCCAGGGCCAGCCAGAGCAGGTCCCGCCGCTGCTCGAAGGGTTTGTCGACCAGGGCGACCGGCACCTGCAACGCGCCGTGCAACTCGGGGTTGCCGACCCCGAACCCGCGTACCGGATCGGTGCCGACCGGCCCGAGCAGGTCGTCCAGGGCGGGCGGATCGCCGAGCGGCGGCAGCCACACCCGGTGCGCCGGTGGGCCCTGCCCGGCGATCCGGTCCACCAGCACGTCGAGCAGCGACGCGGCAGCCGGCTCGTCCGGGACGGTCGTCTCGACCGGCTGCGGCACCTCCGGTACCGGCACGAAGTGCGTGGCGAAGGTGAGCAGCCGGGGCGTACCCGGGGCCGGGCCGTCCGGGCCGGAGCGGTCGCGTCGACGGACCGGCCCGGAGACGTACGCCGCCTTGAACCGGACCAGGGGCTCGTTGCCGAACCGTAGGTACCCGTGCCCGGGGGAGCGGGGCAGCTCGTACGCGTCCGGTACGCCGAGCACCGTCCGGGACTCCAGCGCGGAGAAGGTACGCAGACCGATCCGGTACGACAGGTGGGTGTCCAGTCCGCGCAGCCGACCCTCCTCCAGCCGTTGGGAGGCCAGCAGCAGGTGTACCCCGAGGGACCGGCCGAGCCGGCCGATCTGCACGAACAGCTCGATGAAGTCCGGTTTGGCGGCGAGCAGTTCGGAGAACTCGTCGCAGACGACGAGCAGGGACGGCAGCGGGGCGAGCGCCACCCCACCGGCCCGGGCCCGTTCGTAGTCCCGCAGGCTGGCATAGTTGCCCGAGCGGCGGAGCAGCTCCTGCCGGCGGACCAGTTCCCCGTTGATCGCGTCGACCATCCGGTCGACCAGGGGCAGCTCGTGGGCCAGGTTGGTGATCATCGCGGCGGTGTGCGGCAGCCGGTCCAGGGTGGCGAAGGTCGCCCCGCCCTTGTAGTCGACCAGGACGAAGTTGAGCGCCGCCGAGCTGTGCGTCGCGGCGAGCCCGAGGACCAGCGTACGCAGCAGCTCGGACTTGCCGGAGCCGGTCGCGCCGATGAGCAGTCCGTGCGGACCCATGCCGTCCTGCGCCGACTCCTTCAGGTCCAGCTCGATGGCGCCCCCGTCGACCCCCACCCCGACCGGTACCCGCAGCCGGTCCCGGTCCGGTCGGGGCGCCCAGCCCTGCTCGGTGCCCCAGTTCTCCGGGTCACCGAAGCCGAGGAGTTCCGGCAGCCCCGGCTCGATCCGGACCGGCGTGTCCGACCCCGGACCGGTGGCGGCGAGCCGCAGCGGCGCCAGCCGGCGGGCCACCGCCTCGGCCTCGGCGACGTCGAGCCGGTCCGGGGTGCCCACCTCCGCGCGGCCGTCGACGGTCGTACTGAGCAGCCGGTCGCCGTGCAGCTCCAGCAGCAGGGTAACCCGGTCCGGCAGCCGGGGCGGTGGACTGTCCAGGTCGAACACGGTGACCCCGTCGACGCCGCCCTCGCCGCCCAGCGTGGTCGAGCCGGTCAGGTCACCACCGTCCAGGATCACCACCAGGTGCGGGCCCTCGGTGACCGGGCCGGTCGGACCGAACCGGGGTCGGCTGGCGAGGACGTTGTCGAGCAGTCGCTCCAGCTCCACGGCGGAGCTGGTGACCAACCGGGCGGGGCCGAGCGCGTCGGTACGGCTGGGGTGCTGGGCGTGGGGCAGCCACTTGACCCACTCCCAGGCAGCCCGACGTTCCGGGCCGGCGCAGACCGCGATCAGCAGTTCGTCCGGGGCGTGGAAGACGGCGAGCTGGGTCAGCACCGCCCGGGCCAGTCCCTGCGCCTGGTCGTCCCCGGCGGTGCCCGACCGGGCGGGTGTCGTGCCCGGCCCGTCGGGTGTCGTGCCCGGCCCGGCGTTCGGCACGGACCGGACGAAGACCCGGGCGAAGCTGCGCAGCGACAGGGCCACCGGCAGGTCCGGCACCACGGCGTACGCGTCCAGGAACCGCCGGAGCGCCCCGGCGGTCATCGGCTCCAGATCCTCCAGTGGCCGGGTGACCGGCGGGATCAGCGGGGTGGCCAGGGTCTGCGGGCCGAGCCCGACCCGGACCACCGCGAAGTCCGGATCGCGGGGGCGGCGTTCCCAGACCCGGTGGCTGTCCACCGTCGACCAGAGCCGGGCGGGGTCGGGGTGCCGGTAGAGCAGGGCGACCCGTTGCCGGTCGGCGGTGGCGCGTACCCGCCGCCGCAGGGTGGCCAGGTGCCGCAGGTACTCGCGTCGGGCGGCCATCAGCTCGGACCGGTTCGGTGAACCGGCGGCACCGCCCCAGGAGGTGACCAGCATGGCCAGGGAGGAGAGCCCGAACATGGCACCGACCACGTAGGAGTAGGCCCCGCCGCCCCGGCCGAACATCATCGCCATCGCCACCGAACCGCCGAGCATCGGCAGCAGCATCAGCGCCTGCTGCCACCGGCCCCCGGTCACCGCGGGGATCTCCGGTGGCGGCTCGACCGGCACCTCCCCGACCGGGATCTCCGGTGCCGGCCGGCGCGGTGGTCGCTTGATGACGACGGTACCCAAGAGTCCTCCCGATGCGCTCGGTGACCCGAGCCTGGCTCATGGTAGGTAAAGTCCCGTCGTCCGTGCAGCCGCTCCGAGGGAGGACCGATGGGTACGGGGCTCGCCCGGGTCACGATCAGCGCACCGCACCGCCGGGTCGACGTCGCCCTGCCCGAGCAGACACCCCTCGCCGAACTTCTCCCCGAGGTGCTGCGGCACGCCGGGGACGGGCTGGCCGACGACGGGGAACAGCACGGCGGCTGGGTGTTGCGACGTACCGACGGGGTGGCGCTCTCCACCGCGCAGGCCCTGCTCGCCCAGGGCGTCCGGGACGGGGAGGTGCTGCATCTCGTCCCGGCCCGCGCCCAGTGGCCGGAGTGGGAGTACGACGACGTGGTGGAGGCGATCGTCGACGGCGCCCGGCGCCGGGGCGGCGCCTGGTCCGGCCCGGCCACCCGGGCGGCCACCCTGACCGGCGCCGGGGTGCTGCTGGCCGTCGGGCTGGTGGCCGTACTGGCCGGCGGGCCGGGGCAGCCGGGTGGCGGGCTGCCCGCCCTGGTGGTGGCCGGGGTGCTCGCCGTCGCCGGGGCCCTCGCCTCCCGGGCGTACGGTGACGCGCCGGCCGGCGCCACGCTCGCCGGGTACGCCCTGCCGTACGCCTTCGTCGGCGGGGCGCTGCTGGTCGGCACCGGTGACCCGGTCGGCCTGCCGGGGCCGCTGCGCTGGGTCGGCGCGCCCGAACTGCTCGCCGGATCGGTGGCCCTGCTGCTGGTCGGCGTCTTCGCCCTGGTCGCGGTGGCGTCCCGGGTACGCCTCCTGGTCGCCGGGGCGACCACCGGCCTGCTCGGTGCGGTGGCCGCGCTCGGCGGCCTGGTCCTGCCGGCGGCCGGCGCGGCAGCCGTGCTGCTCTGCGCGCTGGTCCTGCTGGTCGCCGCGGTGCCGCTGCTGGCGATCCGGTTGGGCCGGGTACCACTGCCACCGGTCGCGCTGCCGGCGACCACGTCCGACGGCGGGCCGGACACCGCCCGGGAGCTACCCGACCGGGCCCGGGTCTTCGCCGCCGTGGCCCGCAGTGAGGAGATGCTCAGCGGCCTGCTGACCGCCCACGCGGTCGCCGCGGTCGGCGCCACGGCCGTCCTCGTCACCGCCGGTGGTACCGCCGGTCGGCTGCTGGTGGCGGTCTGCGCCGCCGCGCTGCTGCTGCGGTCCCGGCTCTTCGTCGCGCTCCGGCACCGGGTGCCGCTGCTGGTCGCCGGGCTGGGTGGGGTGGCGCTGCTCGGTGCCGCACTGGCCGGCGGTACCGGACCGACCGGTCGGTTGGTGCTGGTCGGGGCCGCGCTGCTGGCCGCCCTGCTCACGACAGCGGCCGGTGCGACGTACGCGCACCGGCCGGTTTCGCCGTATCTGGCCCGCGCGGCGGACCTCACCGAGACCGCCCTGGTGGTCTCGGTGGTACCCGTCGCCTGCGCGGTCCTCGGTCTCTACGACCGGGCCCGGGGCCTGCTCGGCTGACCCGGGCCGGACCACGCTCAACTCAGTGGTGCGCGCCCTCACCGGAGGCCTGGGCCTCCTGGTGGCGCCGGTACGACGCCCGGATCTCGGCCTCCGCCTCGGTCCGGCCGACCCAGGTGGCGCCCTCCACGGACTTGCCCGGCTCCAGGTCCTTGTACACCTCGAAGAAGTGCTGGATCTCCAGCCGGTCGAACTCGCCCAGGTGGTGGATGTCGCGCAGGTGCTCCTGACGCGGGTCCTCGTAAGGTACGCAGAGGACCTTGTCGTCGCCGCCCTTCTCGTCCGTCATCCGGAACATGCCGATCGTGCGGCACCGGATCAGGCAGCCGGGGAAGGTCGGCTCGGGTACCAGCACGAGCGCGTCCAGCGGGTCGCCGTCCTCGCCCAGGGTGCCCTCGATGAAGCCGTAGTCCGCCGGGTACTGCGTGGAGGTGAAGAGGGTGCGGTCCAGCCGGATCCGGCCGGTCACGTGGTCCACCTCGTACTTGTTCCGGTGACCCTTCGGGATCTCAACCGTAACGTCGAAATCCATCTCACGCTCCCTCGTTTGCCCACGCTGGCTGACGGAACCTGTGCCGGAACCGGACGGGCGAATGCTCTCCACCGGCTCCGGGCGCCACATAGTGTTCGGACCGAAGTAGTGTCACCTAGCCGGATTTCGGGATGGTGAGGAGGGGCCGGTGGGGAGGGAAGATTCACACTACCGCCCGCAGGACGGTCCGGGACCGGAGAATGGCCGGTCCGGTCCGTGGCAGCAGCCGGCCACCCCGGCTCCTCCGCCCGCCCCGGCGCCCCGCCGTCGTGGCCGCCTGCTGGCCGTGCTGGCGGTGGTACTGCTGCTCGCAGTCACCGCGGTCGGCCTGGTGGTGGTCCGGCCCGGTCCGGTCGACGGCTGGCTGGGCGGTTCGGCCGCCGCACCGGAATGGACCGCGCCGGTGGAACCGAGCCCGTCGCCGGTGCTCGGCGAGCCGGTGTCCGCCGCCCCGTCACCCACCCCGGACGGGGTGCGCGCCGTGCTGGACCCGCTGGTCCGGGCCGCCGCGCTCGGTGAGCGGGTGCACGTCTCCGTGGTCGACGTGTCCTCCGGTACCTCGCTCTACGACAACGGCGGCGACGCGCCCACCGTGCCGGCCTCGGTGACCAAGCTGGTGACCGGGGTGACCGCCCTCGCGGCCCGGGGCCCCGGTCACCGCATCCCGACCCGGGTGGTGGCCGGCCAGAACCCGGGCGAGGTGGTGATCGTCGGCGGCGGGGACCCCACCCTGGCGATCGACGGCACCGGCTTCTACCCCGGGGCGGCCCGGCTCGACAAGCTGGCCGAGCAGGTCAAGCAGGCGCTGGGCGGGACCGCCCCGACGGCGGTCGTGGTCGACTCCACGCTCTTCCCCGGCCCGGTGTACGGCCCCGGCTGGGACGCCGACATTCCGACCGGTGGCTTCGGCGGTGCGGTGACCGCCCTGATGACCGACGGTGCCCGCCGGGATCCGAAGGCCGGGCCGAAGTACGCCGAACGCTTCCCCGATCCCGACCTCGCCGCCGGACGGGCGTTCGCCCGGCTGCTCGGTCCCTCCGGTGCCGCCGCGAAGGTCACGAAGGGCAAGGCCCCGGAGACCCCGGCCGGTTCACCCGCCGCCGGTACCGCCCCGGCACCCGGCACCGAACTGGGTCGGGTCGAGTCCCCACCGCTGGTCCGCCTGGTCGACATCATGATCAGCAGCAGCGACAACATCATCGCCGAGGCACTGGCCCGCCAGGTCGCGCTGGCCCGGAACCAACCCGCGTCGTACACCGGGGCAGCCGCCGCGATGGACGAGGTGGTGGCCGAGCTGGGGCTGCCCGCCGACGAACTCACCCTCTCCGACGGCAGCGGGCTGTCCCGCCGCAACCGGATCAGCCCCTCGCTCCTGACCGACCTGCTGGTGCTGGCCGGCAACGGGAGCCGCTCCGAACTGGCCGGCGTGTTCAGCGGCCTGCCGGTGGGCGGCTGGTCGGGCACCCTCGCCGACCGGTACGCCCCTGCGGCCGGTACCACCGCCGGGGCCGGCGTGGTCCGGGCCAAGACGGGCACCCTCACCGGCGTGCACGCCATCTCCGGCCTGGTCACCACCGCCGACGGGCGGCTGCTGGCGTTCGCGGTGCTGACCGACAAGGTGCCGGGCGGGTCGGAGACCGCCCAACCGGCCCTGGACCGGATCGGGGCCGCGCTCGCCGGCTGCGGGTGCCGCTGACCAATACAGCGTTCCGGGTGGGTACGTCCCCACCTGAGCCGGGTTGGGGGTGTTCCGACCCGGGTACGGTGGGGTGCATGGCGCAGTTCGTGGACTGGGATCTGGCCGCCGCCACCGCGGGGGCACTGGGCAAGTCGGGGCCCCGGGTCTCGTTCGCCGAAGCGACCGACGTGGTGGCCGACCTGCGGCGGTTGACCGACGAGGCCGCCGGCCACGTGACGGAGTACACCGGCCTGCGGTCCCAGGTGGAGCATCCGCCGGTCCGGGTGGTCGACCGGCGGGACTGGGCGGCGAACAACATCGCCGGCCTGCGTGAGGTGATCAACCCACTGGTCGCCCGGCTCTCCGGCGACAAGCAGCCCGGTGCGTTGACCGAGGCGATCGGCTCCCGGCTGACCGGCGTGCAGGCCGGTACGGTCCTGGCCTACCTCTCCGGCCGGGTCCTCGGGCAGTACGAGGTCTTCTCCGCCGACCCGGGCCAGTTGCTGCTGGTCGCCCCGAACATCGTCGAGGTGGAACGGAAACTCGGCGCCGACCCGCGCGACTTCCGGCTCTGGGTCTGCCTGCACGAGGTCACCCACCGCACCCAGTTCACCGCCGTACCGTGGATGCGCGGTCACTTCCTCGGCGAGGTGCAGGCGTTCGTCGACGCCTCACAGAACGGTGGGGAGAACTTCCTCGACCGGCTGCGGCGCGGCATCGGCACCCTCTCCGACGCGGTCCGCGACCCGGACAGCCGCACCAGCGTGCTGGACCTCGTGCAGACCCCCGGGCAGCGGGCCGTGCTCGACCGGCTCACCGCCCTGATGACCCTGCTGGAGGGGCACGCCGAGTTCGTGATGGACGGCGTCGGACCGGAGGTCATCCCGAGCGTCGAACGGATCCGGGCCGGCTTCAACCAGCGCCGCGAGTCGGGCAACCCGCTGGAGAAGGCGATCCGCAAGCTGCTCGGCATCGAGGTCAAGATGCGCCAGTACGCCGAGGGGCGCAAGTTCGTGCACGGTGTCGTCGCACGGGTCGGCATGACCGGCTTCAACAAGATCTTCAGCTCCCCGCTGACCCTGCCCCGCCTGGACGAACTGGGCGACCCGGACGCCTGGGTCGCCCGGGTGCACGGCCCGCTCCCCCCGACGCCACCGGACGCCGACGGCCCGGTCGTCGCCTGACCCGGCCACTGTGGCCGCCCTCGCCCCGCCGGTCGCCGCGCTCCGCGTCGCGGTCCGGCGGGCCCTGACCGGCGTACCCGGCCCCGGGCCGGTCCTGGTCGCCTGCTCCGGCGGGGCGGACTCGCTCGCCCTCGCCGCCGCCACCGCGTTCGTGGCCCCCCGGCTCGGCCGGCCCGCCGGGCTGGTCACCGTCGACCACGCCCTCCAAGCCGGCTCGGACGAGCGGGCCGCCGCCGTCGTCAGGTGGGCCCGGACGGTCGGTCTCGACCCGGCCGAACAGATCCGGGTGGACGTCACCGGCCGACCCGGTGGCCCGGAGGCAGCCGCCCGGCAGGCCCGTTACGAGGCGCTGGTGGCGGTCGCCCGCCGGCACCGGGCGGCTGCCGTACTGCTCGGCCACACCCGGGACGACCAGGCCGAGACGGTACTGCTGGCCCTCGCCCGGGGTGCCGGCCCGCGCGGGCTGGCCGGGATGCCGCCGGTGCGGGACCTCGACGGGGTGACCCTGCTCCGCCCGCTGCTCGACACCAGCCGGGAGGAGACCCGCAAAGCGTGCGCGGCCCTCGGGCTCACGCCCTGGGAGGACCCGCACAACGCCGACCCGTCGTACGCCCGCGCCCGGGTCCGCGCCGACGTGCTGCCGGTGCTCGTGCAGGCGCTCGGCCCGGGGGTACTGGACAACCTCGCCCGTACCGCCCGACTCGTCGCCGCCGACACCGCCGCCCTCGACGGTCTCGCCACCGCTGCCCTGGACCGGGTCCGCTGCGCCGACGGCGGGCTGGCCGTGGCCGGACTGGCCGGGCTGGTACCGGCGGTCCGCACCCGGGTCCTGCACTCCTGGGCCCGGGAACTCGGCGCGCCGCCGGCCGCCCTGTCCCACCGGCACGTCGCCGCCCTGGACGCCCTGGTCACGACCTGGCACGGCCAGGGCCCGGTGCACCTGCCCGGCGCGGTAGAGGTGACCCGGCGGGACGGCCGACTCGTCCCGGGGAAGAGCGCCGGGTAGAGCACGGGGCGGAGCGCCGGCCAGCACGCCGGGGTGGAACCGGCGGCGGTCGGGCGGTACACATGGCGGATGCCGTACCCCCGCCACCCGCTGTACGCCCCGCACGGCGCCGTCGCCACCAGCCACCCGCTCGCGGCGGCAGCCGGCCTCGCGGTACTCCGCCGGGGCGGCAACGCCGTCGACGCGGCGCTCGCCACCGCGATCACCCTCACCGTGGTCCAGCCGGGCAGCAACGGCATCGGGGGTGACCTGTTCGCCATCGTCTGGCACGACGGGCGGCCGTACGGCCTGAACGCCTCCGGCCGGTCCCCGGCAGCGCTGACCCTCCAGGCGGTGCTCGCGGCCACCGACGGACGGGGGGTACCCCCGGTCGACGCGCTCGGCGGGGCCCAGTCGGTGGGGCCCGCGATGCCGGCCCGGGGGTGGCTGCCGGTCACCGTCCCCGGGGTACCGGCCGGCTGGCGGGACCTGCACGACCGGTTCGGCGCGCTGCCCTTCGCCGACCTGTTCACCGACGCGGTCGGCTACGCCGAACACGGGCACCCGGTCTCCCCGGGCGCGGCGCAGACCTGGCGCCGGGCCGTCGACGAGCACGCCCGGCTGACCGGGCCCGAGTTCGCGGAGTGGACCCGGGTCTTCACCCTCGCCGGCCGGGCGCCCCGCCCAGGTCAGCGGTGGCGGAACCCCGACCTCGCCGTCACGCTGCGCCGGATCGCGTCGACCGGCGCCGCCGACTTCTACACCGGCCGGACCGCCGAGGCCCTCGACGCGTACGCCGCCCGGAGCGGCGGTCTGCTCACCGCCGCCGACCTGGCCGCCCACCGGTCCACCTGGGTCGACCCGGTGGGCGTGGACTACCGGGGCCACCAGGTGTGGGAGTTGCCGCCGAACGGGCAGGGCGTCGCCGCGCTGCTCGCCCTGGGCATCCTCGACGGGACGGACCCGGCCGGGCTGCCCGCCGACGAACGGATGCACCGGCAGATCGAGGCGACCAAACTCGGGTTCGCCGACGCGCACGCGTACGTCGCCGACCCGGACCGGGCGGCCGTGCCGCTGGCCGGCCTGCTCGACCCCGGGTACCTGGCCGCGCGGCGGGCGCTGATCGGTGACCGGGCCGGCGAACCGGCCGCCGGGGAGCCCGAGCGGGGCGGGACGGTGTACCTCTGCACCGCCGACGCCCACGGCACGATGGTGAGCCTGATCCAGTCCACCTACCTGGGCTTCGGGTCGCACGTGGTGCTGCCCGGCCACGGGTTCGGGTTGCAGAACCGGGGGACCGGTTTCCGTCTCGACCCGGACCACCCGAACGTGGTCGGCCCGGCGAAACGTCCCTTCCACACCATCATCCCCGGTTTCCTCAGCCGGGACGGTGCGGCGGTGGGGCCGTTCGGGGTGATGGGCGGGCACATGCAGCCGCAGGGGCACGTGCAGCTGGTCTCGGCCACCGTCGACCAGGGGCTCGACCCGCAGGCCGCGCTGGCCGCACCCCGCTGGTACTGGCACGCCGGCCGGACCGTGCTCGTCGAGCGGGAACTGCGGGACGCCCCGGGTGGCGCCGGACTCGTCGACCGGCTCCGGGCCCGGGGACACCAGGTGGCCGTCGTGGACTCGCCGGCCACCTTCGGGTACGGCCAGGCGATCTGGCGCCTCCCGGAGGGCGGGTACGTCGCCGGCTCCGAGCCCCGGGTGGACGGCTGCGCCCTCGGCTGGTGACCGGGCGGGCACTTTGGGTGCCGGAGATGTGACGTACCGGCAAAGGGGGCGCCCCGGCGACGGCGGCCGACCGGCGTACGGCAGGCTTAGTCACATGGCTGACGGCTCCTGGTACGACGCCGACATCGACCACGTGATCATTTCGGAGGCGCAGATCCGCGACAAGACCGCGGAACTGGCCAAACAGGTATCGGCGGACTACGCCCACGTGCAGGACGGACTCCTGCTCGTCTGCGTGCTCAAGGGCGCGGTCATGTTCATGGCCGACTTCGCCCGCGCCCTGGGGCGACAGGGCCCGCCGGCTGAGCTGGAGTTCATGGCCGTCTCCTCGTACGGTCAGGGCACCACCTCCTCCGGGGTGGTCCGCATCCTCAAGGACCTGGACCGGGACATCGCCGGCCGGCACGTGGTGGTGGTCGAGGACATCGTCGACTCCGGTCTGACCCTCTCCTGGCTGCTGCGCTACCTGGAGTCGCGCTCGGCGGCGAGCGTCGAGGTGGTCGCCCTGTTCCGGAAGCCGGACGCGGTCAAGGTCCCCGTCCCGGTGAAGTACGTCGGCTTCGACATTCCGAGCGAGTTCGTGGTCGGCTACGGTCTCGACTTCGGTGAGCGGTACCGCGAGGTGCCCTACGTCGGCGTCCTGAAGCCCGAGGTGTACGCCCGCGCCTGAGCGGGCCCACCGCACCCGGCCGGAGCTGCACCGAGCTGACGTACAGCGCGCTTTCAGGAATCCCGGTTACCGTATCGGGTGGTGGCGCGGAGGTTGTTCCGCGCCGGGCCGCACCGCCGGTGTGACCGGACCGGCGGGGTGACCTGGTACGGATCCGTCGCCACGCCGGCACGACGGGTACCACCATCGGGTGTGCGACTGCGGGGCTCGCAAGCTCTACTCGCATTCCGGCGCCGCCGCGTCCCACGCGAGCGGCTCCGGAACGCTCGCTCCTCGCGCTCACGGTGGTCTTCCGGGTTCGCGACTGCGGGGCTCGCAAGCTCACTCCTCGCGCTCACGGTGTACCGTCGAATGACCGCGGCGCGGCATTTCGCGCGCTTCGGGGTCGAAGCCGGCCCGCACGGCGGCTCCGGCGCCGCTCCGGCGGCGAACCCATCAGACGGTCAGGACGTCGATCAGGAGGGTCCGGGCGCTCGGCGCTCGACAACAGCATGGAACGTACGCGTTTCTTCCGCCGCCCGGTGGTCTGGATCATCCTGGTGATCGCCGGCGCGATTCTGCTCAGTCAGCTGTTCACCGGTGGTCCGAGCTACCACAAGGTGGACACCTCCATTGCGCTCGATCAGCTCAACACGGGTCAGATCGAGAAGGCCGTCTTCCAGGACAAGGAGCAGACGCTCCAGCTCGACCTGAAGGACAAGGCCAAGTTCGGTGACACCACCACCGACAAGATCCAGGCCCAGTTCCCGTACGAGGTGGGTGACGAGGTCTGGAACCAGGTCCTCGCCGCCAAGGCCGCCAACCGGATCACCGGCCCGGCGAACACCGAGGTCTCCAGCGACAGCATCCTGGTCAGCCTGCTGGTCAACCTGCTGCCGATCGCGCTGCTCGTCATCCTGCTGCTGTTCTTCATGTCGCAGATGCAGGGCGGCGGCTCCCGAGTGCTCAACTTCGGCAAGTCCAAGGCGAAGATGATCACCAAGGACACGCCGAAGACGACCTTCGCCGACGTGGCCGGGGCCGAGGAGGCCGTCGAGGAGCTGCACGAGATCAAGGACTTCCTGCAGAACCCGGCGAAGTACCAGGCTCTCGGCGCCAAGATCCCCAAGGGTGTGCTGCTGTTCGGCCCGCCCGGTACCGGTAAGACGCTGCTGGCCCGCGCGGTCGCCGGCGAGGCCGGGGTGCCGTTCTACTCGATCTCCGGTTCCGACTTCGTGGAGATGTTCGTCGGTGTCGGCGCCAGCCGGGTCCGCGACCTCTTCGAGCAGGCCAAGGCGAACGCCCCGGCGATCGTCTTCGTCGACGAGATCGACGCGGTCGGCCGGCACCGGGGCGCCGGCATGGGCGGCGGCCACGACGAGCGGGAGCAGACCCTCAACCAGCTCCTCGTCGAGATGGACGGCTTCGACACCAAGGGCGGGGTCATCCTGATCGCCGCCACCAACCGGCCCGACATCCTCGACCCGGCCCTGCTGCGTCCCGGCCGGTTCGACCGGCAGATCCCGGTGGACCAGCCGGACATGGAGGGCCGCAAGGCGATCCTGCGGGTACACGCCAAGGGCAAGCCGTTCACGCCCGACGTCGACCTCGACGCGGTGGCCCGGCGTACCCCCGGCTTCAGCGGTGCCGACCTGGCCAACGTGATCAACGAGGCCGCCCTGCTGACCGCCCGACGTGACCAGCGGGCGATCACCAACGACTCCCTGGAGGAGTCGATCGACCGGGTGATCGCCGGCCCGCAGCGCCGGACCCGGGTCATGGGCGACCAGGAGAAGAAGATCACCGCGTACCACGAGGGTGGCCACGCGCTGGTCGCCTGGGCGCTGCCGCACGCCGCGCCGGTGCACAAGGTGACGATCCTGTCCCGGGGTCGCTCGTTGGGCCACACCCTGGTGCTGCCCACCGAGGACAAGTACACCCAGACCCGGGCCGAGATGGTCGACACCCTGGCGTACGCGCTGGGCGGCCGGGCCGCCGAGGAACTCGTCTTCCACGAGCCCACCACCGGCGCCGGCAACGACATCGAGAAGGCCACCCAGCTGGCCCGCGCGATGATCACCCAGTACGGCATGAGCTCCAAGCTCGGTGCCATCAAGTACGGCACCAGCGGCGACGAGCCGTTCCTCGGCCGCAACATGGGCCACGAGCGGGACTACTCGGACACCGTTGCGGCCGAGATCGACGCCGAGATGCGGGCCCTGATCGAGCTGGCCCACGACGAGGCGTGGGAGATCCTGGTCGAGTACCGCGACGTGCTGGACAACATCGTGCTGGAGCTGATGGAGAAGGAAACCCTCTCCACCGCCGACATGGCCCGGATCTGCGCCCGGGTACGCAAGCGGCCGCCGATGGCCCCGTACAACGGCTTCGGCAAGCGGCAGCCCTCCACCGAGCCGCCGGTGCTCACGCCCGCCGAGAAGGAGGCGCTGAAGGCACAGGCTGCCGCCGACGGCGTCCAGGCGAACGTCGGCGGCAGGACGACCAGCAACTCGGACGGTACACACTGAACCCCGAGCACGACGACGCGGCGGCCAGCCAGGGTGAACCTGCGCTGGCCGCTTCGTCCACCGAACCCGACGGCGACGAGACACTCGACTACCTCGCCGCCAGACTCGTCAACGGCAAGCTCACCGGTCGCCCCGTCGAGCAGGCGGTCGACCTGGCCCGGATCGAAAAGGCGGTCCGGGAGATCCTGATCGCGGTCGGCGAGGACCCGGACCGGGACGGGCTGCTCCAGACCCCCGCCCGGGTGGCCCGTGCCTACGCCGAACTCTTCGCCGGCCTGCGGGTCGACCCGGCCCAGGTACTCACCACCACCTTCGAGGCCAACCACGAGGAACTCGTCCTGGTCCGGGACATCGACGTGATGAGCCTCTGCGAACACCACCTGCTGCCCTTCCGGGGCAGTGCGCACATCGGGTACATCCCCGGACCGGACGGCCGGATCACCGGCCTGTCCAAGCTGGCCCGCCTGGTCGAGGTCTTCGCCCGCCGACCGCAGGTGCAGGAGCGGCTCACCGCACAGGTCGCCGACCTGCTGATGGACCGGCTCGGGGCGCGTGGCGTGGTGGTCGTACTCGACTGCGAACACATGTGCATGGCGATGCGTGGCATCCAGAAATCCGGGGCCCGGACGATCACCTCGGCGGTCCGGGGCACCCTGCAACGGGACGCCAAGTCACGGGCCGAGGCGATGGCCCTGATCATCCCGCGCTGACCGGTACGCGTCGGCCGGTCGCCCCTCCCGTGGCGACCGGCCGTGCCGCACTTGAGAGCGCGTCCGCCCGGTCGCCCGGCGACGCTCAGCGCAGCAGCAGGACCACCATCGACACCGTCGCCACCAGGGCCGGTGCCAGACACACCACCCCACCGAGAAGCGGGGTACGGTCCACCGGCGCGCCCGGTACGGTCCGGAACAACCGCCCCACCAGCAGCAGGCCCGCACCGAACGCGAACAGCGGCATCGGCAGCCCGACGGCCAGCGCCAGCACCGACACCCAGCCACCACCGGCGTACAGGTGCACCAGCACCTGGAGCACCGGGACCAGCAACGCCAGCGGGACGTACACCAGCAGATTCCGGACCGGTACCAGCCAACGGGCTCCGGTGGCCGCCAGCTCGGCGTCCGCCATCCGCAGTTTCCCGCCCGCGTCCCGTAACGCGGCGAGCACCGCGACCGGCCCGGCCACCATCCCCCGCGCCGCCGCCGACACCTCCGGCGGTGACGGCGTCAGGTCCAGCACCGGTACACCCAACCCGCACAGCCGTGACTGCTGCGGCGCCAGCAGCGCGCGTACCCCGGCCAGCTCCTCCCGGGCGGCCTGCACCGACCGGGCCTGCTCGCCCGCCGCAGAGGCCGCGCCGCGCCGCACCGCGTCCAACTGACGGGCCGCGGCCACGTACTCGGACCAGGCGTCGACGCTTCCCGCCGGATCGTCCGGCTGCACACCGCCGGACCGCTGCTGTCCGACGCTGATCGTCTGCCCGGTCACCCGTCCACCCCGCTCTCCGCGTACGGCACCAGCACGGTCACCCGGTCGGCCAGCACGTCCCGGAACAGCGCCCTTCCCGGTCGGAGCCGCTCCGGCACCACGTCACCGGGCAGCCCGGCCAGCTGCGCCGGCAGCGGGTCCACGAGCACCACGCCGCCGAAGCCCGGTCCGTCGGCACCGCCGGAGCATGCCGCACCCGCTGCCGTCTCCCGCCCGGACACCAGCAGGTGCACTCCCCGGGCCGGGCCGTCCCGGAACACGGCGGTGAACCGCTCGTCGACCGGACCGACACCGCCGTCCGTCCGTGGCGGCAGGTCGGCCGGCGGCAGCTCGTCCCAACCGAAGACGACCAGGTACCCCGACTGGTCACCGTCCAGCGCGGCGAGCAGACCCGCCCCGTCCACGGTGGTCACCTGGTGGCGCTCCGCCAACTCCTCGGCGAGACCGGCGGCGACCTGGGCGGTCCCGGCGGCGAGCGGCGCGAGTACGAAACGGGCCGTACCGGACTCGTGATGGGCGGCCACCGTCCGGACCGCCGTGGCCAGCAGCCGGGCGGCGGCCCCGGTGGCACCGAACACGGCCAGATGCCGGCCCGGTGCACTGTCCAGGGGGAAGCCGACCGGCGACCGGGGTACGTCGACCGCCCGGCCCAGCAACGCGACCGGCCCGTCGGCCCGGCCGGCGAGCGCCGCCCGGTAGACCGGATCGTTCCCCAGGTGCGGCCGGGCATAACCGGCGAAGACCGTCGGTGGTCCAGCGCCCTCAGGGCGGGCCGACCAGAGCCGGTGCCGCAGTGCGGCGACCAGCCCCGGATCCTCCAGCGGATCCGGGAACCGCACCAGCCGCTCGTGCCCCCGCACCGCGCCCCGGGGACCACCCAGGCCACCCGCCGTGTTCACCACGGCCGAACCCAGGGGCAGCCCAGCCGCCGCGTCGTTGGCCGGGGCGAGCACGCCGCCACCGCCCGGCAGGGCCACCCGGACCGGGAACTGACCCAGCAGGGGATCCCGCCGGCCCTGGCCCGACCCGGTCCCGGTGTCCCCCTGACCAGCGGCCGTAGGCCCCTCCCCGATGGTGCCGTCACCGGCCAGCACGAGATGGATCCCGTACGGCCTTCCCCGCCGGGTCAACGTCTCCAACCGCGTCGTCACCTCGACGGCCAGCCGGTCCCGCTCGGCGAGAAGCAGGTGGAAGCTCTCGATCACACAGACCAGCCGGGGCGGCCGGTCCTCCGGCGGCAGGGCCGCCAACCGGGCAACCCCGGCCCGCTCACACAGGTCGGCCCGCCGTTCGAGTTCGACGCCCAACTCGGCCAGCACCGCGAGGACGTACTCACGGTCGGCCTCAAGCCCGGCGGCCCGTACCTGAGGTAGCCACGCCCGGTCCCGCTCGGTCTGCAGGCACTCCGCAAACGACTCGCCCTCAGCAGCATCGACGAGGTAGAAGGCCAGCTCATCCGGGCCGTAACGGGCGGCCAGGCCGACAATGACATTGGTCAGGAAGGCCGACCGACCAGAACCCGACCGTCCACTGACCAGCCAGTGCGGCGTCAGATCGGCGAAACCGAGGTCGACCGCCCGGCCTGCGGCGAACCCCACCGTCGTGGTGAGCCCCTCCGCCCCGGACTCCGTCCACAGGTCGGCATCCGGGGCAGGCAGCAGATCCGGTAAGCGCGGTTGGCGGCCCGAGTCGATCTGCGCGGCACGCTCCCGGCACACCCGGTCGATCAGTTCCGGCCCCGGATCAGCGTCGACGAAGACCGGACAGTTCAGACCCGCAGCCGGACCGCCGCCCGTCGCCCCGTCGAGCACCGGCGCACCGAGCACCGTCCCGGGCGGAGCCCCGACCAGCGCGTACGGGTTACGCATCGTCACCGGTGTCGCGTACGCCAACGGAGGCCTGGTCAACTCCGGGGTGAGCGGTGGCGGCGGCCAGCCCGCGACCACGAGATGCAGACCGGCGGCCGGCCCCTGTTCGGCCAGCACGCTGATCCTGTCCAGGTCGGCGGGCTCGACCAACTCGGGCAGCGCCGCGATCATCAGCAGCATCACCCGGTCGTGCGCGGGTCGACGGCCAGCCGCGTTGGGGCGTACCCACTGCTCCGCTTCGGCCAGTACCGCCCGCAGGCCGGAATGCTCCGTCGCAGGTGGTGGCAGCAGCCCCGCGTCGGCCAGCACGGCGAAAGGGGCGAAAACCTCGGTGCTGCCCGGACCCTGCACGGCCCGTACCAGGAGCGACCCGGCGGGTGCCGAGGCGATCAGCCGGAGGAGAACCGCGCGGAGCAGCCCGGCGACCCGGGGATCCCGGGCATCGGCGTCCACCGTCAGATGACCGGTGCCGAGCAGGGGAACGAGCGCCGGGAAGCCGGCATCATCCAGCGGCTTCGCCATCCCGACCCGGACGAACGACGGCAGGACCGGGCCGGCCGGCGGCAGTGCTCCGGCCACCTCCCCAAGGTCGACGCCCGCCCACCCCGGGACGAGCCTCGCGGCAGCCGAACGCAGGCGCTCGGCAATCTGGTACTGCCGTTGCTGGTCGACCGGGACCGGACGGGTGGCGTCAAGGGCCGCCGACGCGGCGGCCACTGTGGCGGCCGCCTGCCGGTGCAGCGCGGCGGCGCGGGTGGTCCGTGCAGTCAGGCTCGCCACCGCTCCACCTCTTTCCTCGTGGCCGGCAACCCCTATGAGCAGAGACGGTAACCCAGGTGCGGCACATCTTCCGGGAAGCGCAGCGGTGGCCGGGACGGGTCGGAGGGCGGCAACGGACCACGGGAGCTGCGGGTGACCAATCGGCAGCTTCGGGGCATTGGGTACGGCGCCCGGAACCGATAGCCTCAGGGGGTGGAATCAGTGCAGCCCCCCGCCGGTTCCCAGGTCTCCCGCGTACCGGCGCAACGGACCCCGCCGGAGCAGTACGCCCCGACCCCGGTCACACCGCCAACGCCGCCCAAGCCGCGGCGGGTGCGACGCGTACTCGCGGTCGTGGCGGGTGTGCTGGCGTTGCTCTGCGTTGGTGGTACCGCAGTCGGTTACGTCCTCTACGACCGCGCCACCGCCCCCGACCGCAGCTCACCCGATGTGGTCGTGGACAACTTCCTCCGGGCTTACCTTGTGGATCGGAATGACACCAGGGCTGCGCTATTCCGTTGCGCCGAGCCAACGGGACTGATCGATCTGCAGAATTTTCGAAACGATCTGCAAGAGCGTGAGGAAAAATTCAAAACCCAGTTCCGTGTGACGTGGGGAAGTCTCCAGGTGCTAAAGCATGGCAAGGCGGCGGAAGTGAAGGTGCATCTTCAAATATCCACCCTTGTGGACGGAATATCTCAAACTGATCGTCAGCCTTGGCGTTTCGAAACTGTATTGGCGGATGATTGGCGCGTTTGTGCAGGCTCGCCGGCTGGCTAGCTCTATTCGATCCAGAGTAGGTGCACGGGGACTTCGAGAGTTGTTGGGGCCTGCCCGCGCCATGCCCATCGGTACCAGTCAAGTTCGCTGGTCACTCGGACGCACAGGTCACCGTCGGTGCCGGTGTAGGTTTCGGTAACCGCACGTAGGTTCCGGCGTTCCTCTGCGTCGGCGACGTGTACCACCCGTCTGCCGGTCACGGAGTCGGCATCCATGACGGGTGTCGGGGGCCGGTGAGTTGGCGAATCCAGCGATACGAGCCGGTCAAGAAGGTTACGGGAGAGTTCCGGGCCTCCCTTTTCGCCGACAGTCTCGACCCATACCCGATCGGCGGGGACCAGCGGTGCGAACACCTCGGTCTGCTCGGCCTCTGCCCGGTACCACTCGTGCTCGGCGATCACCGGAACGAATGTGCGGCTCGCCTGCACGACCCGGTCGTCCGCCCTCAGGTCGGCCCGCCACCCCAGGCCAGGCAACCCGACGACCACCCGCTGACCCCGAAGCTCGGTCTGCCCGGTGGCGGGCAGCAGTACGACCGGACGGGGCGGCTGAGGCGCCCAGTCGGGATGGTCGGCGAACGGGTCGGGAACTGGTCCGGTCATTCCTGTGCCAGGTAGGTCATGGAGCTCCGTTGAGCGGAGCGCCCCGGGAGCGCATGAAGGGTACCGGATCAACCGCACCACGGCTGCTCCGGTCCGCGCTGACATGCACTTCGAAGTGCAGGTGGGGGCCGGAGGAGTTTCCACTGCTGCCCACCTCGCCGATGACCTGCCCGGCCTGGACGCTCTGCCCGACGATCACCTGCGGCTTACGGATCATGTGACAGTAGCGGGTGATGTAGTCGTTTGCGTGGAGAATGTCGACGAACCAACCGCAACCACCCTTGCCTGGATATCCGTCGACGTTGCAGCTTTCCCGACCTCGGCTGTCCGGGTCGCACCGGGAGACGATCACACGGCCGGTGGTGGCGGCCCGGATGAGAGTGCCCTTCGGTGCGGCGATGTCGACGCCGTTGTGAGCTGGGCGTTCAGCGGTGCGGAAACCCGACCCCACTCCCCCGGGGATCGGCGCCGTCCAGCCCGACGCCGCAATGTTGCCCCGGGCCGCAGCCTGGCAGGCCCGGCGATTCCCGATCTCCACCGTCTGCGCGGCACCGTCCGCCAGTGCGTCGACAATTTTCGTGGCTACCGGTTCGTGTTTCGCGTAGGCATCCGGGAAGGCGCTTCGCTGTACCCGCTGGGCGGCCCGGGTCAGGCTCATCTGCTGCCAGTTCTTGACGGTGACCAGCTTCTCGTAGAACTTCCGCGCCGCATATGCGGGATCCTGCAACTGCTCTGGTGTGCCCCAGCCCTGGCTCGGTCGCTGTTGGAACAGGCCGAGTGAATCGTGATCATTGCGCGATCCGAGGTGACCGAGGTTACTCAGTCTCGATTCCTGCATCGCGGTGGCGACGGCGATGACCCAACCACGGGGTGGCACCTTCATGTCCGCCCCCACCTTGATGATGATCGCTGCATTCCGGATCTGGCTGTCGCCGTAACCGTCGATCCGCGGCATCTTTCCACGGACGTCGATCACGCCGCCACGACCGCAGCCCTCCAGTGAGTTCGTTACCGGATCGTCGGTGTCGCCACCCAGTTCGGTCAGCAGGAAGGCACCCGCCCCGCCGGTGCAGCAGAGCAGCAGCAGCGCGCCGGTCAGGGCTGTGGCCAGAGCAGCCACCCGAATGGGGCGACGCGGGCCGATGACGCCGTTCTTCGCATCATTCATGGCTGCTCCCAGTCCACCGCGTCCACCAACCAGGACCCGTCCGGTCCGACCAATTCAAGTCTCAGCCGCCCGTTGTCCAACGGGATCGTCACCTCGACGAACGACGCGGTCCGGGGTACGAGCTCGGCTTCTCCCACTGCCCGCTGCGCAGGCACCGTCGACGGATCAGCCTCCGCCAGTTCCTCGTTGAGCGTGGCAGTTGACAGGGGCCGTAGCGCTGCACGCCACTGGTCAGGGGTCATACCCGTACGGCCCAGCCAGGCGGTGGTGAACCGCTGCGCCATCGTTTCAGGGCTGGCAGCACCCGGCCGGATGGACGGTGAGGGCGGCGGGCCGGTTGCGATCAGCCCGTCGTCACCGGTCGTCGGATCGACCGTTGTGATCGGCCGACTGGGCGGATTACCCAGTCCGGAGCCTGGATCGGCAGGCCCTGAGAACAGCCTCGCCGCTCCGATGATGCCGAGTACCACCATGGCTATCCCCAGGGCGACGCCCAGCCGGGACCGGAGGACCCGGGTCGCGAGGAATTCGACCGCCCGCCGCATCGTTACCTCGCCTCGGATCGCACCCGGGGAGCCGGCTTTGCCGGGGCGCGTTCGGCGGAGTCAGGCCGGTAGATCACGAAGGACGGGCTCTCCTCTGGCACGTCCGGCTCGGTCCAGGCAGCCGGTTCCCGTCGACGCTGGCGGGGCGCTGCGCCGGGCCCGTTCCGGCTCTCCGGCCGGTCACCTGGAGCCTTCTGCTCCTCAGCGCGTTCACGTCCGTCGGAGCGGGGCGCCGGACCCTCGGTACGGGGTGGGGCGGTGTGTGCCGGATCTTCGAGGCGAGCCTCCGGACGTAGATTGGTCTGTTCCGCCTGTACTGGCCGGCGTCGTCCGGACCTGGTGTCGAGCTGGTCCGGCTCGCTGGCATCGATCCGTGAGGCGGCCCGCATGTCGCGGAAGAAACGGCGATGCCAGGAACTGCCGGCTGCCTCGCTGCTCTCCTTTCCGCCAAGCTGGGTGATCCGACGGTAGGGGCGGAGTAGCAACCAGCCGACGACGCCGCAGAGCCAGACCAGCACCACTTGGAGCCAGCCGGGCAGGGTGGGTGTGCTCATGACCAGGTCCACGGCGAAGAGATAGATCGCCGCGCCGGTGCCGAAGATCGCGATGTTGAAGATGGCTGCGACCACCGCGTTGGCGAGACGGCGCAGACCGGCGCTCGCCGGACGCATCAGACCGACGGTGCCGAGGACCGGCGCGGCGACAACCGCCCACCGGAAGATCAGGAAACCGAGGAGCACCAGCAGCGAGGCGGTCAGGTCGAACATCGCGAAGAGCACTGCGGCCAGGGCCGCGATGAAACCAGCCCCGATGCGGTCCATGTCGCGCACGCCCCTGAGGTACTCGTACGCCTCCGGATCCTCGGTCTTGATCTGCTCGGCGACCTTGGCCCACTGCTGTTTCTTTGCTTCGAGCGTTGCGGTGCGGGTGGCGGGGTTGGCGCGGAGCTTTTCGGCCTCCTCCCAGGACAGGGACTTGGCGTCGTAGAGCGCCTGCCCGTACCTCTTGGCAGTTTCACTGTCCGCCGAGCCGAGGATGCCCCGCAGCCAGTTGCGGTAGAGCATCGTCTCAGCTGCCGTGTCACTGGCCCGAACAGCCGGGGGGCGCTTGTCCTTGCAGGCATCAGGATTTGGGAGAGCGCACTTTTCCGGTGGCACATCACGGGCGGCTGGACCGACTGCGTCGTGGACCACGCCGAGCGTGGTCACCAGGGTGCTGTCGGCGATGTTCGCCGACTTGACCGGCCAGGCTGCGAGCGCCGTGACGGCCACCATGACCAGCAGGGCCCATCCGGCGGTGGTGATCGCGTTGCTCATGTCCGACTGGCGTGACCGCCAGAGCAGGTAGAGACCCACCACACAGAGTGTGATGATGCCGAAGACGCTGAACACCTTCTGGTAGATGGCCTTGGTGGCCTGTTCCACCAGCGGATCGGCCCAACTCCACATCGATCCGGGGTCCCAGGCCCGCTCCCGGAGCGCGTTCGACGCCCCGATGACGGAGGTGGCGAACATGAACTCCGCGTTCGCCACCATCGTGGTGAAGCGGTAGTCCGGGTGAAGGACGGCAGAGGCGCAGCCCTCGTCGATGTCGTAGGTGATATAGCTGTAGCCGGCGTATCCGTACTCGCTGTAGAGACCCTGCGGGCCAGGCAGTTTGGCGGATTCGGGACGTGCAGCGAACCAGCCGGCGAGACCGGAGTCGGGTGTGCTTGGCTCCGGTGCCTTGCGGCATTTGACGGTTGCTTCGCTCACATCTTGGAGCTTGTCCACGCAGGCCCGGAAGTCGGCCTGCCATTCCTCCGTGGTGCAGACGTTGCTGAGGGCTCTGGCGGGGGGTGGAGCGGCGGTGGCCGGGGAGACCACCGGCCAAGCGATCGTCATCACCGCGAGTACGGCGACGGCGAGGATCGACGAGGCGATGCGTGCTCCGGCCCGCGCCATTTTCACGCCTCCAGGTCCGACACGATGGACGGCAGGTTGGCGGCGGTCGCCGCCACCGTGGTGGGGGTGGTGTCCAGGTGTTCGAGCAGTCCTTCGACGTACGAGACGTCGACCCGTACCTTCTGCACGCGTCCGTCGACGTCGCGCATGACGAACTCCCGGAAGCCCAGCCGGGAGGCGGATGAGGCGTCCACGCTCGACAGTGAGGCGAGGGTGGCCTCGTACCCGTCGTTGACGGGGACACGGAGCAGTCGCAGCGCCTCGGTCGCGATCTCGGCGTCCTCGGCGATCCGGCCGACGAAGACGGTGGAGACGAGGTTCTGCACGTCGAGCCCGAGGATGTCGCGCGGGTTCTGCGAGGCGACCAGGGCGGCGAGGTTCCACTTCCGGGAGTCCCGGGCGAGTCGGACCAGGAACGACCGACCGGAGCGCCAACCCTCCATGAAGTGCGCCTCGTCGAGGCCGACCATCTTCCGGGACGACATCGAGCCGCCGTAGCAGCGCCGGACTGCGAGCCGGTGGGCGGTGTGCAGCATCGGCAGGGCCAGTGCCTCCTCAGCTGACCAGTACTCCCGCTCGATTTTGAGGTCGGGGAGTCGGAGGCCGGCCATGGTGATCACGGTGAGCGCGGCGTCGGCACCGAGCAGCCCCTCCGGCGGGCGGCCGAAGAAGAGCAGCGCCAACGGCATCTCGGCCGTGTCGAGGAGCAGGTTGGCCAGTTCCCGGCCGGCGTCGTCGTCGAGCTGGCTGAGGCAGGCGACCACGTCGTCGAGGGTGGAGGTCTCCTCGGCCGGCACCTGGCGTACGGCGTGCCGGAACAGGGTGGCGGTGGACGCCTCGCGGGCCACCTGGGGTGGCACCAGCATCATGCAGATGTCCTGCACGAGCATCCGGCGTTCGGCCCGGGCGTTGGAGATGGCGATCTCGAACTCCCGGTCGCCGGCGGCCCCCACGGGGAACTCGCTGCGTAGCGGGGTCGGGATGAGCGAGTACGGCGCCAGCGTGCCGTGCTCCGACCCGGTCAGGTTGAGTACCCGGGAGTACGGGCGCAGCTCGGGCATCGCGCAGAGCCGGGCGAGTGGACCGGAGGGGTCGAGCAGGGTGACCTGTACCCCCCGCCGGGCGGCCAGGTAGCCGAGTGCGCCGAGCAGGGTGGACTTTCCACCACCCGGTTCGGCCACGAAGACCGCGAGTCCGGAGCGTTCCCGTACCTCCATCGGGAAGTGCAGGTCGAGGAAGACGGGCCGGCGGCAGGTGCCGGCCGTCCGACCGATCAGGTCGCCGCGCCGGTCGCCGACGGTGGAGGCGGCCTGCGGTAGCGCCGCTGCGAGCAGGTTGACCGGCATCCGGCGGATGTAGCCGGTGTTGGCGATCGGCTCGCCGGGGATGAACTCGCGTGCCAGCCAGTCCTGGTTCTTCGGGTGCTGGAGCGAGATCCGCAGTTCCCGGGAGTAGAGCTGGATCAACCGGCGCGCCCGTTCCAGGCACTCCTCGCGGGTACGACCGCCGACGGCGATGCGGTGCCAGCCGTGGGCACGGGCGGAGTCCACCGGCAGACCGGTGGTCATCTCGTCCCCGATCACCAGGGCACGCTTGGCCAGCCGTTCCAGCTCCGGTGGGGCGTCGATGCCGTGCTCGGCGTAGTCGAGCTGCTGGGAGCGGATCATCCGGAGCCGGTGTTCGAGGTTGCGGAAGGAGTCACCGGAGCCGAGGATGTCGACCCGGGTGGAGAGTTCCATCGGCCAGGGCAGCCGCTCGTGGAAGTGCAGCCACGGCTCGTGCCGCTCGGGAATCTCCAGGGGCTCCATCCGACCCACCGCGAGGACGGCGACGTGCCGTTCCTCGCCGGTCATCCGGTTGACCAGTTTGACCGTCGAGCCGTACGGCGTGCGGTACCGCTCGACCTGCTCGGTGAGGGCGAGCAGGTCCCCGCGCTCCCAGTGCCCGTTGGTGACCGGGGAGAGGACGCCGGGCGGCGCCATGCAGAGCGCGACGGACCGGTAGAGCAGCCACTCCAACTCCTGCGGGGTGACCTGCCGACCACGCATGCCGAAGGCGCCGAGTACCTCGTCGAACTGTTCGACGGTACGGCCCAGTTTGCGGCGTTCCCCCTCGGCGACGCCCCGTCCGAAGGTGCGCAGCAGCCGCTCGGTGAAGGAGTCGCCCAGGGAACGCCGGGCGAAGGTGACCCCCAGGTAGGTCTGCCCCTCGGCGTGGTTCACCGAGAGCAGGTGCCGTTGGGCGGCGACCAGGTGGTCGGACCAGGTGGGGGTACCGGGCACCTCAGGCAGGGGGCGCGGGGTGTGCGCGTCGATGGTGCGGGCCCACTCGTCGGCCGGGAAGGGCCGGGTGGTCCGGCGCAGGTGCAGCCGGAAGCCGGCGAGACCGGCGTACTGCTCGGAGATGGCGGCGAGCAGGGCCTCCCGTTCCGCGTCCGGGCGGAACGCCCAGCGCACCTCGGGCAGCCAGTACCAGGCGGTGACGGTGTTCGGGGTGAAGGTGAGGTGACCGGCGATCTCGGTGATGGCGAGTTCGATGGCCGGGTCACGGTCCCCGAACTTGATCTTGGGTGCGCGTACCCGGGTCGGCTTCACCGGCGCGGACCTCCGCCGCCCCGACCGGCGCGTCGGCGGCCAGCGGCCCGGCGGCGGTGACGTCGGTCCGGGTACCCTCGACGGCCGCTGCGGCGACGGCCCGGGCCCGGCGGGTCCGGCGCAGCGCCCGGACGGCGAACACCAGGGCGACCACCCAGCCGACCGCGAGCAGCGCGTACCCGACCAGGCTGAGCGGGCCGGTCACCTCGGCGGCGCGGAACAGGGTACGGGAGTTGGTCAGCACGATGACCCCGCCGATGGTGGCGCCGAGCAGTTGGGCCGGGACGATCCGGACCAGCCAGGCCGCGACCGGGGCGGCGATCAGGCCGCCGATCAGCAGGGCGAGCACCGTCGGCAGCAGGAAGCCCTCGCTGCCCAGACCGATGAGGAAGCCGATGCTGGCCGCGCCGGCGACGACGAACTCGGCGGTGTCCACCGAACCGATCACCTTGCGTGGCTCCATCCGGCCGGACACCAGCAGCGCCGGGGTGGCGACCGGCCCCCACCCGCCGCCGCCGGTGGCGTCGACGAACCCGGCGACCAGCCCGAGCGGAGAGAGGAAGCGGGCCCGCAACGGCCCGGCGGCGCGGTTGGCGCGCAACGGGCGGGAGAAGCGGACCAGCAGGTACGCGCCGAGGGTGAACAGGATGCCGGCCATCCAGGGTGCGGCAGCGGCGGTCGAGATCGAACTGAGGAAGGTTGCCCCGGCGAAGGCGCCCACCGCGCCGGGTACGGCGATCCGGGCGACCACCCGCCAGTCGACGTTGCCGAAGCGCCAGTGGGCGAACCCGGCGGCGAGCGTGGTACCGATCTCGGCCAGGTGCACCGAGGCCGACGCGGCAGCGGGCGCGACCCCGACCAGGAGCAGCAGGGTCGACGAGGTCAGCCCGTACGCCATCCCGAGCGCACCGTCGACGAGCTGTGCGATGAGCCCCACCACGGCGAGGATCAGCAGCTTACGCACGAGCGCCCCCAGACTTTTCGGCATCTCCTATCGACTTGGTCGAGAATGCGGCACGCGCCGGCCACCGGTCAAGTCCCTACCGGGTGACGGGATGCCGACCGGCAGGAGCGACCGGGAGAAGTGGGGAGAAACGCCTCAGGACCAGGCGCGGGGATCGGCGACGAGCTCGCGCACCTGGTCGGGCAGCCGGCCGGCGGCGACATCGGCGACGGTGACCAGTTCCAGGATCTGCCGTTCACTGGCCCGCAGGGCGATCCACACCTCCTGGAGGGCCTGGGCCGCGCCGGCGTACCCCAGCTCCTCCGGTCGCTGTCCCCGGACGTGGGCCAACGGCCCGTCGATCACCCGGATCACCTCGGCCAGGGAGATCTCCCCGGCCGGGCGGGCCAGCCAGTAACCACCCTCCGGTCCCCGCTGGGCATGGACGATCCCGCCCCGCCGCAACTGGAGCAGGATGCTCTCCAGGAACTTCGGCGGGATCGCCTGGGCACGGGCGATCTGCTCGGCGGTGAGCGGCCGGGCCCGGCCGAGGTTGTCGGGATCAGCGACCGCCGCGAGCTCGGCGGCGGCCCGCAGCGCGTAGTCGACCCGGGCGGAGAGACGCATGCCGGCAAGGGTATCTGCCCTCATCAGCCGGCTGGTCGGCCGCCCCTCAGCCGATCGGCCAGGTGCCGGCTGCCGTCGCCGACGAAGTCGTGACACGATACCGGTGTCCTCGACCGGTGACCGGCTGCACGGCACGGGCGTCGTGGAGCGGAATTCACCGGGCTGAATGGGGCGGCGATGCCGGACATTGTGCCGCTGGGCAGTTACGACCCCCGGGCGGCGGGTCCGTACCGGCTGGTAGGGCGACTCGGGGCCGGCGGCCAGGGCGTGGTCTACCTGGGTCTGGACGACCAGGCGAACCGGGTCGCGGTCAAGATGATCAACGTGGACCTGCGGCACAACCCGAAGGCGAAGGCCCAGTTCGTCCGGGAGATCGCCGCCGCCCGACGGGTCGCCTCGTTCTGCACGGCGCAGATCCTCTTCGCCGACCTGGACGCCGAGCCGCCCTACGTGGTCAGCGAGTACATCGAGGGCCAGACGTTGCAGCGCCGGGTCCGCGACACCGGCCCGATCAGCGGCAACGCCCTGCACCGGTTGGCCGTCGGCACGGCCGCCGCACTCGCCGCGATCCACCTGTCCGACGTGGTCCACTGTGACCTGAAACCGGACAACGTCATCCTCGGCGCCGACGGGCCCCGGGTGATCGATTTCGGTATCGCCCGGGCGCTCGACGCGACCGAGACGCAGACCAGCCGGATCATGGGGACGGCGCCGTACATGGCGCCGGAGCGGTTCCGTGGCGAGGAGATCGCCCCGCCGGCCGACGTCTTCGCCTGGGCGGCGACGATCGCCTTCGCCGCGACCGGGCGCCCGCCCTTCGGCACCAGCCCGGTCATGGCGGTGATGAACCGGGTGCTGCACGAGCCACCGGACCTGGCCGGGCTCTCCGGCGGGCTCGCGGAGCTGGTGCAGCGGTGCCTGACGAAGGACCCCGAGGACCGTCCCCGGGCCCAGGAGGTGCTGATGCTGCTGCTCGGGTACAGCGGGGCCGACCTGGCCTCGTCACCACCGATCGGCACCATGTTCAGCGCTGCCGAGGAGGCGGTCACCATGGTGACGCCGTCGCCGGCGCAGGAACGGCCGGTCGCGCACGAACGGCCGGTCGCGCACGAACGACCCGTCGCGCACGAACGACCCGTCGCGCACGAACGACCCGTCGCGCACGAACGACCCGTCGCGCACGAACGACCCGTCGCGCACGAACGACCCGTCGCGCACGAACGACCCGTCGCGCACGAACGACCCGTCGCGCACGAACGACCCGTCGCGCAGGAACGACCCGTCGCGCACGAACGACCCGTCGCGCAGGAACGACCCGTCGCGCAGGAACGACCCGTCGCGCAGGAACGGCCCGGCGCGTTCTCCGGCGGGCCGGGCACCCCGACCCGGCCGGTCCCGGCGGGTACCGGGACAGCGTCGGCCGCGCCGGACACCTGGCACCGCCGCGCGGCCCGGCAGGCCGGCGACGCGTGGGGGATCTCGGCCGCCATCTTCCTCGGCTCGGTCGGTGGCGCGGTCGGCTACGTGGCGTCGGCCGCGGTCGACCGGGCCGCGCTGGTGGGCACGGCGACCTTCGCCATCGTCTACAGTGTTCGCCTGCTGGTCGCCACGATCGTGACCGACGGTACCGGTCCGGACGACCGTGGGCCGGGTGCAGACACCAGCCACAATGGAACGGTAGACGACGGCCGGGCGACGAGCCGCTCCTGACCCGGCCGACCACTGGGAGGATCCGATGGTTTCCGGTCGACCCAAGGCGCGCCCCTGGCTGCCGTACACCGTTGCCGTGCTCGCCGGGCTCGCCGTGATCGCCACGGCATACCTGGTCGTCCGGCCGTCCCCCGGCGCGGACCGGACGGACTGCGTACCGCTGGAGGTGAGCTCCTCCACCGAGAAGGACGACCTGCTGGTCGGCCTCGCCGAACGGTACAACCGCAGTGACCGGCGGTTCGGTGACCGGTGCGCCACGGTCAGCGTGCACGGGTTCACCTCGGGCAAGGCGATGGAGGCCCTGGCGGAGGGGTGGTCGAGCGTGGCCCCCGGGCTGCCGGTCCCGCAGGTGTGGCTGCCGACCTCGTCGTTGTGGGCCGGGCAGCTCCGGATCCTCGACGAGAAGGCGGGTCGTGAGCCGCAGACCCCGGGCAAGTTCCCGTCGATCGCCAGCAGCCCGCTGGTCATCGCCATGCCGCAGGAGAAGGCCGAGCTGGTCCAGCAGCGCGGCCGGCTCGGCTGGGGCGAGATCCTCGGGCTCTCCGGCAGCAGCGGCTGGGCCGAGTACGGTCGTCCGGAGTGGGGCCGGTTCACCTTCGGCCGGGACAATCCCAACACGTCGACCTCCGGGCTGGCCGCCACCCTGGCCATCTACTACGCGGCGGTGGACCGGTCCAGCGACCTGACCGTGGAGGACCTGACCCAGCCGGCGGTGACCCAGTTCGTCCGGCGGATCGAGGCGAACGTGTCGCACTACAGCGACGACGCGGTGGAGCTGATCCGGGATCTCGCCGAAGCCGACGCGAGCGGTACGGCCGCCAGTGACCTGAGCGCGATCGTCATGCAGGAGGAGCTGGTCTACCTCTACAACGAGGGTAGGGTCAGCCCGGTCCCGGGTCGCAAGCCGAAGGTGCCGCTGGTCGCGATCCATCCCCGGGAGGGCACCTACAACCTCGACCACCCGTACGTGGTGCTCCCGTCGGCCAGCCCGGAGCAGCGGGAGGCCGCCGCCGACTTCCTCGCCTTCCTCCAGGACGCCCCGCAGCAGCGCAGCTTCGCCGCGGAGGGGTTCCGCGACCACGAGGGCAACGCCTCCGCCGACCTGATCTCCACGGTACGGTCCCGCGACGCCGGGGCGCTCTCCTACTTCGCCCCGCCGGAGCCGCAGGTGGTGGCGTCGATGCTGAGCAGTTGGCGGACGCTGCGCAAGAAGGCCAACATCCTCTTCGCCGTCGACACCTCCGGTTCGATGAAGGCCACCATCGGGAACCGGACCCGGTTCCAGGTGGCGAACGCCGCCGCCACCAACGGGGTGAAGCTGCTCAACAGCGAGGACCGGGTGGGCCTCTGGTCGTTCTCGTCGGAGACCCCGCAGCGGCCGAGGGCGCCGTACAGCCGGGAGATCGGGCTCGGCCCGTTCGACCAGGACGGTTTCCACCGGAAGCTCACCGGACTGCGGGTGGGGGGCGGCACCGCGCTGTACGCCACGGTACGGGCCGCGCACCGGCACGTGCTGGACAACTACGATCCGGACCGGATCAACGCGGTCGTGGTCCTCACCGACGGTCGCAACGAGTACGCGAAGGACACCGACCTGAACCGGCTGCTCGCCGACATCGCGTTGGACCCGGAGCGGCCGGTCAAGGTCTTCTGTATCGCCTTCGACGAGGAGTCCGACTTCGAGACCCTGGACCGGATCGCCAAGGCGTCGGCCGGTAAGGCGTTCGACGCCCGGGACCCGGCGAAGATCGACGAGGCGTTCGTCAAGCTGGTCAGCAGTTTCTGACCGGCCCGTCGGGGGGCGGCTCTGCGGCCGGGCTCAGCCGCCCACCCGACGCAGCAGCCCTTCCTGGACGGCGCTGGCGATCTGCCGGCCGTCGGCGGTGAACATCCGGCCGGTGGCCAGGCCCCGGCCACCGGACGCGGACGGGCTCCAGCAGTCGTAGAGGAACCATTCGTCGGCCCGGAACGGCCGGTGGAACCAGAGCGCGTGGTCCAGGCTCGCCCCGACCAGACCGCCCGGCCCCCAGACCTCGCCGTGCACCGAGAGCACCGAGTCGAGCAGGGTCAGGTCGGAGGCGTAGGTCAGGGCGCAGGCGTGCAGCAGCGGATCGTCGGGCAGTTTGCCGTCGATGCGCATCCAGACCCGCTGGTGCGGGTCGGCGGGCCGGTCACCGGGGCGTACCCAGCCCGGCTCGCCGACGTAGCGCACGTCGATCGGGCGCGGGATGGTCGCCCAGATGCCGAGCCGCTCCGGGTAGCGGGCGAGCCGCTCGCTCATCGTGGGTACGCCGTCCGGCCCGGGTACGTCCAGCGGGGCGGGTGCCTGGTGGTCCAGCCCCTCCTCCTGCCGCTGGAACGAGGCCGACATGAAGAAGATCGGCTTGTCGTGCTGGAGGGCGACGGAGCGGCGCACCGAGAACGACCGGCCGTCGCGGACGTTCTCCACCTGGAACTCGATCGGCTCGGCCGGGTCGCCGGGGCGGACGAAGTAGCCGTGCAGGGAGTGCACGGTGCGGGAGGGGTCGACGGTGCGGCCGGCGGCCACCAGGGCCTGGCCGGCCACCTGGCCGCCGTACACCCGCTGCGAGCCGACCTGGGGGCTCATCCCCTGGAAGGCCATGTCGCCGGTCTGCGCGAGGTCCAGGACCTCCAGCAGCCCGTCGACGGCGGCCTGGCCGACGACCACCTCCCGCGCGGTCACCGCAGTGCCCGCGCCGCCGCCGCGTCCACGAGCGAACCGAGCTGGTGCACCCGCAGCGTGTTGGTGGAGCCCGGCGTGCCGGGCGGGCTGCCCGCGACGATCACCACGTAGTCACCGGGGTTGGCCCGGCCCAGCCCGAGCAGGGCCTGGTCGACCTGGCGGAACATGTCGTCGGTGTGCTGCACGAACGGCATCAGGAAGGTCTCCACGCCCCAGGAGAGGGCGAGCTGGTCGCGCACCTCCGGGACCGGGGTGAAGGCCAGCAGCGGCAGGTCGCAGTGCAGCCGGGAGAGCCGGCGGACGGTGTCGCCGGTCTGCGAGAAGGCGACCAGGGCCTTCGCGCCGATGTTGCGGGCGATCGAGGAGGCCGCCGAGGTGAGGGCACCACCGTGGGTACGCGGGTCGTGCTGGAGCCGGGGCACCCCGATCGAGCCGGACTCCGTGGTGGTCACGATCTTGGCCATGGTGCTGACCGTGAGCACCGGGTACTTGCCGACGCTGGTCTCGCCGGAGAGCATCACCGCGTCCGCGCCGTCGAGTACCGCGTTGGCCACGTCGGAGGCCTCGGCGCGGGTGGGCCGGGAGTTCTCGATCATGGAGTCGAGCATCTGGGTGGCCACGATGACCGGCTTGGCGTTCTCCCGGCAGAGCTGCACCGCCCGCTTCTGCACCAGCGGCACCTGGTCCAGCGGGAGTTCCACGCCCAGGTCGCCCCGGGCCACCATGACGCCGTCGAACGCGGCGACGATGGCCTCCAGGTTGTCGACCGCCTCCGGCTTCTCGACCTTGGCCAGCACCGGCCGGTGCACGCCGGCCTCGCTCATGATGTTCTGGACGAGCTTGATGTCCTCCGCCGAACGGACGAAGGAGAGGGCGATCAGGTCCACCCCGAGGCCGAGGGCGAAGCGCAGGTCCTCGGCGTCCTTCTCCGACAGGGCCGGGACGCTGACCGCGACGTTGGGCAGCGACACGCCCTTGTTGTTGGAGACCGGGCCACCCTCGGTGACCAGGCACCGGATGTCGTTGCCGTCGACCGAGCTGACCTCGACGGCGACCCGCCCGTCGTCGATCAGCAGCCGGTCGCCCGGCTTGACCTCCTGCGGAAGCTTGCGGTAGGTGCAGGACACCCGCTCCTTGGTGCCGAGGATGTCGTCCCCGGTGATCACCACCGAGTCGCCGGTACGCCAGTCGTGCGGCCCGTCGGCGAACCGGCCGAGGCGGATCTTCGGACCCTGGAGGTCGGCGAGGACGGCGACCGCGTGCCCGGTGGCCTGGGCGGCCTCCCGGACCAGGCGGTAGACCTGCTCGTGGTCGGCGTGGCTGCCGTGGCTGAAGTTGAGCCTCGCCACGTTCATGCCGGCCTCGACGAGCCCCCGGATCCGCTCCGGTGACGAGGTGGCGGGGCCAAGAGTGCAGACAATCTTCGCGCGGCGTGTCACGCCCATCAGGCTAGTCTCTCCCCCGGGCCGGGCTGCCGACCGACCCCTTGCGGAACTGCGAACAGTAGGTCAACGACGCGTGTGTCACGCGTGACCGGCGGGCGTCGCCACACCGGGACGTTGTCGGCGGGCGTCAGCGACCGCGCGCCGGGAATCGTACCGCTCGCGGTCACCTCGACGCCCACCCGCACCGCCGGCTCCCCCCAAAGCGGCCGGGAGCGGGCGCTCAACTGCCGGCGGTGGCCAGCGGGAAGCGCAACGAACCGGCCGGGGCGTAGAAGCGCATCACGTCGACCCGGTACAACCCGCCCTGGACCGCCGGGTCCGCCTCGACCATCACCCGGACGTCGGCCACCGACCCGGTCCGGCACAGGCCGAACCCGCAGGGCGGATCGGGGTTGCGGGACGGCCCGTCCACCGAGCCGGCCACCAGGATGATGCCGCGCTGCTGGAGAGCGGAGACGTGGCGCAGGTGCTCGGCCTGGAGACGCTGCACGGTCTCCTCCTCCAGCGCCCGTCCGTGCGGACCGGGGTAGAGCACGATGCACTCGTACGTGTCGAGCGCGAAGTCGACCTGCGGCACTCCCGTCACGACGCCCTCCCGGTGCTCCCGCGGCCCGTGTTCCCCGACCGCCCCGACCGCCCCGTCCGCCGACGGATCGTCGGCGCGGCCCGTCGGGCCAGCGTCGCACGCCGCACACCGGTCGGGGGCCGGTTCCGGCACGCGGTACCCGGGCGGTCGACAGGTGTAAGCGGGACGTAAGCGCACGTCGATACGTTGGGCTTGTCCGCGGACGCGCGCCTGCCGGCAATCCCCGAACCTCTTTCGAAACGAGGAGCATCCCTGATGCGACGAACGCTCCTGCGACTGCTCGCCACGGCGGCCCTGGCCCTGGCCACGGCCGGCGTCGGCACCGTGACCGTGGTGGCCCCGGCCCAGGCCGCGTACGGCGCGGTGAAGTGGCCCGCCACCGGCACCATCACCAGCAAGGTCGACGACCGTTGCCCCGGGTACGACAACCACGACGGGTACGACATCGCCGGCAACTACCGTTCGGTGGTCTCGGCCGCGTACAGCGGCACCGTCAGCTACATCGGGTGGGACCCGGGCGGCTACGGCAACTACGTGATCATCTCGCACGTCAACGGCTGGAGCAGCCTCTACGCCCACCTCGACGGGTACGTCTCGCGGATGCGGGTCGGGGAGTACTTCGCCCGTAACGACGGTATCGGCTACATGGGCTACACCGGCGGTGTCTCGCCGCCCGGCATCGGCGGCACCCACCTGCACTTCGAGATGCTGCGCTACAACACCCCGCAGGTGTGGAACTCGGCCGGCTCGTGCTACCAGAACGTGACCCGGACCAACTCCATCCCGTTCGACTTCGCCGGACTCAACTGACCCACCGCTCCGACGCGGTACCCACAGCGGCGGCGGTACCCGGACCCCACTCCGGGTACCGCCGCCGTGGGCTGTCCGGGACCACCCGGGCCGGTGCCCACCGGACCGGTGGCTGGGGCGCCTCACCCGGACGCCCCGGGGGCCGTCAACTGTCGGGCGTCCCCGGGGCTGCCCATCCGCCGGTAGATCAGCACGGCCCGGTCCGGCTGCCCGGTCAGCACGGCCCGGGCCGCGCGCAGCCACGGCGAGTCGGCCGGGGCGTGCCGGGCCAGGTCGGCCGGGGCCAGTCCGGCCGCGGTCAACGCCAGCGGCAGGTCCGCACCGAACGCTCCGGGCAGCAGGGTGCCCTCGACCAGGTCGAGCAGCTCGTCCAGGGCGGCCCTGACCCGCGCGGTCGGCCCGCCGGCCCGGACGGCGAGCCGGACCTGGAGGGCCAGCGCCGGACCGAGGACGGCGCGGGCGCCACTGAGCCGGGCCAGGCGCAGCGCGACGTCGGCGTGTCGGCGGGCGGTGTCCGGCGCGGCGCGGGCCAGGGCGATCCGGGCGAGGACGAGCTGCACCTCGGCGGCCATCCGGTGCTCCTGTCCGGGGCCGGTCAGGAACATCCGGGCCAGCCGCTCGGCCTCGTCCCACCGGCCCTGCTGGTAGCGCTCCTGCACGCTCTCGGCGGTCAGCCAGGGCAGGTCGGCGCTGCCGCCGAGGGCACCGGCGGCCCGGGTCGCCGCCGCCCGGTGCCGCCGCGCGGCGGCGAGCCGCCCGACCCGGTCCTCGGCGTCGGCGAGGTTCACCCAGGCCGCCGGTGGTACCCAACCGGACCGGGACCGGTAGCCGTCGAGCACCGCGGCGAGGTCGTCGACGGCGCCACGGTCCCCCTCGTCCAGAGCGGCGATCGCCAGGTTGCTGCGGACCCGCAGGCCGAGCAGGGGCAGGTCGAGCCGGTCGGCCCAGTCGACCGCGAGGCGTCCGGCGCGGACCGCGGGTCCGGTCCGCCCGGTCACCGCCAGCAGACCGCAGACGTTGGTCAGCGCGGCGGCGCCGGCCGCGCTGGGGTGGGCCGGGTCGACCAGGTCGAGGACCTGGCGTACCTCGGAATCGAGCCGCTGGCCGTCACCGGGTGGGGTGAGCCACCGGGCGCGAGCCCGCCAGGAGAGCGCCTCGGCGGCCCGCTGCGGCTCGCCGCACTGCCGGAACAGCGCGGCGGCGGCGGCCAGTTCGGGTTCCCCCCGGGCCGACTCGTGGTAGCGCGCCTCACCGAGCCGCAGCAGGGTCTCCGCGCGGGCCACCGGGTCCTCCTGGAGGCCGAGCAGGCTGCGGTAGCAGTCGATGGCGTCGCGGTAGCCGCCCCGGGTGACGGCGAAGGTACCGGCCCGGCGCAGCGCCTCGATGCCGGCGCGCAGGGGCGCCTCGGCCACCACGACCACCGGCGCCCGGTCGGCGGCGGCCGGCGTCGGGGTGGCCGGGGATGCCACCGGTAGCAGCGCCGGGTCGTGTTCCAGGATCATCCGGTAGGTGCGGCGTACCCCCGGGCCGGGGTCGAGTCCGAGTTCCCCGGCGAGCGCCGCCCGCAGCCGGGTGTACACGGCGACCGCGTCGTGCTGCCGCCCGGCCAGGTAGAGGGCGCGCATCAGCAGGTCGTGCAGCCATTCACAGGTGGGTTCGGCCCGGGCCAGCGGTTCGATCTCGGGGAGCACCCCGGCGTGGTCGCCGAGTCGGAGGCGGACGGTGAACGCGGTACGCCGGATGGCCCGCACCTCCTCGGCCGCCGCCACCAGTTCGGGCCACCGGTCGGCGTCCGACCACAGCCCCGCGCAGGGCGCGCCCCGGACCAGCGCGAGGGCCCGGGCGGCGGCGTCCGCGGCCTCGGGCAGCCGGCCCGCGCCGACGGCGGTCTCCGCCTGCCGGGCGTGGTACCGCAGGTCGTCGAGGTCGCAGCCACCGTCGGGCAGGTCCAGCCGGTACCCCGGCGGGTCGTTGCGCAGCAGCCCGCCGGCGGCCGGGTCCGCCGCCGACAGGCGCCGACGGACCCGGTGGACCAGCACGTGCAGGGCGGTCGCGGCGGGTGCCGGCCGGTCCGGCCAGACCCGGGCGGTGAGCGCCCGGGCCGGCAGGCAGGTACGTGGTTGCACGGCGAGGGCCGCCACGAGGGCCTGCTGCCGGCGGCCGGCGAGGCGGAGCGGTTCCCCACCGACCTGAACGGTCAGGGGTCCCAGGACCGCTACCCGCACCGCCGGCCTCCGATCCGCCGCCGGGTCAGAGTTCCTCGACGAAGTACGGCACCACGTCGAACCAGCCGTTGCCCGAGGCGCCGTTGAGCCGCCCGCTGCTGTAGGTGGCCAGGGTGTACCAGGAGTCGACGTAGTCCGGGTCGTCGGTGTACCACGAGGTGGGGATGGCGGCGAGGATGGCGTTGACCAGCGGGGTGTACACGCCGCCGTCGACGATGGTGAGCAGGGCGCTGGCGATGGCCTGGACGAGCTGCTGGTAGTTGGTGTCCCCGTCGTCCTCCATCATCACCACGTCGGCCAGGTTGTACTTGTACGCCGAGTAGTGCACGAGGAGCTGGTTCGGGTAGTAGGTCCGGCCGTCCTCGTTGAGGTACGGCATCTGCACCAGGTCCACCTTGGCCTTGCCGTCGAGGCCGAAGCCGGCGACCACGCTGTAGATCTCGGCGTCGCCCTTGATCCACGGTTCCTCGTCGTCGCTGAGCCGGACGGCGGTGACCTTGGTGGCCCAGTAACCGGCGGCGGCGGTGACCGGTGCCAGGGCGGAGGCCACGTCACCGACGCCGCGCCGGGCCAGTTCGGTGCGCAGGTACGCCAGGCCGGCCGGCAGCGCCTTCGCGGTGTCCACCTCGACCAGGAGCACCGGTCGGGTGGGGATCCGGGCCGGGTCGAGTGCCACGGTGCCGCCGGCCGGGTCGTACCCGGTCACCGTGGTCGGGGTGTCGTCGTTGGGGGTGGCCGCCACCAGCGGGGTCACCCCCCGGGCCAGGGCCGCCCGCATGTCGGGGTGGGCCAGCCGGAGCCGGAGCAGGGAGCCGGTGTCGGCGGGTAGTCCCTTGGCGGCCAGTACCCGCTGGTTGGCGGCGCGGACCGGACCGGCCAGCGGGGTGTTCCCGGCGACCGTGGCCAGGTCGACGGGTTGTGCGGCAGCGGCGGCGGTGACCCGGGCCGCGACGGCGGGGTCGGCCAGCGCGGCGGCGAGCGTACGGGCCAGCCCGTCGGTGACCGGTCGGACGCCGGTCACGGC
>NZ_WVUH01000119.1 GCF_017614955.1 Micromonospora echinofusca | reverse complement strand
GAGTGGATCACGGGGAGGGCGATGGACGTCCCGGACCGGCCGGGAGCCGCAGTCAGCCGGGGCGCAACGGTGTCAGGCCCGTCCCCGGATGGGACGGGCCTGACCGGTCAGGGGTGGCGCACCGGTGGGGTGCGCCGGATGGGGCGGTGGGTGGTACGGGTCAGCTGACCCGTTCCGCACCGCGCTGGTACCGCCAGACGACCAGCGCACCGGCCGCCACCGACCAGGCGGCCAGCACGATGGCGGCCATGCCGAGTTCGGTGTTGCCGAAGAGCGGCCCCCGACCGATCTCACCGATCCAGTAGGTGGGCAGCGCCTTGGCCATGTTCCGCATCCAGTCGGGGAAGACCGCGATGGGGATGAGCAGGCCACCGAGCAGGGAGGTCAGGGTGAGGATGCCGTTGACCGCGGTGGGCAGGTTCTGCGCCGAGACGAACTGGCCGACGACCAGGCCGATCAGGGCGAACGGCAGGGTGGCCAGCCAGGTGCCGAGCACGATCTGGGCCCAGTCGCCGGCGGAGAACTGGACGTTCTCGACGAACCGGCCGAGCAGGCAGATGACCGCGATCGGGGTGATCGAGATGAACATCGCGATCAGCACCTTGGTGGCCAGGTACTCGAAGGTGCTGAGCGGGGTGAGCCGGAGCTGGCGCTGCCAGCCGGTGGAGCGTTCCACGGCGGTCCCGGCGGTGGAGGCGAGCGCGGCGAAGAAGGCGCCGAGCGCGGCCAGGGTGGGTACCAGGTAGGCCGCGAAGGGCTTGTCGGTGCCCTCGATGGTGCCGGGGAAGATGTTGACGTAGATGAAGAACAGGATGGTCGGCATGCCGACCGTGAAGATCAGGTAGCGCGGGTTGCGCAGGGAACGCTTGCCCTCCAGGGCGAGGTAGCCGAATTTCATGGTTCCTTCTCCTACTGGTCCGGGGTCGACCGGGTCAGGGCCAGGAAGGCCTCCTCCAGGCCCGCCGCCCTGATCTCGATGTCCCGGGCCTCGGGGTGACGGGCGGTGAGGGCCCGGATCGCGGCGTCCGAATCCGAGCAGGCCAGTTCGACCAGGTCGGCGCGGATGTCGACGGAGGCGACCCCGGGCAGCGCGGCGAGCGCCTGCGGGTCGGCGCCGGGCAGGCAGGTCTTGATGATGCGGTTGGAGACCAGGGCCTTGATCTCGGCGACCGAGCCGTCGGCGGAGATCCGGCCGGAGCGCATGAAGACCACCCGGTCGGCGAACTCCTCGGCCTCGGCCAGGTAGTGGGTGGCGAAGAGCACGGTCTTGCCCTTGGTGGTGAACTCCCGCATGGAGTCCCAGAACGCCCGTCGGGCGCTGACGTCCATGGCGGCGGTGGGCTCGTCGAGCACCAGCAGGTCGGGGTTGCTGACCAGGGCGATCGCGAAGCGTACCCGCTGCTTCTGGCCACCGGAGAGCTTGGTGCAGCGACGCTGGGCAAGGTCGGCGACGCCGGCCAGGCGCAGCGCCTCCATGACCGGCAGCGGCCGGTGGTGCAGGGAGGCGATCATGTGCACCGTCTCGAAGACGGTGGAGTCCTCCAGCAGGTGGGCGTCCTGGAGCATGGCACCGATGCGGCCCTTGACGACCGCGCCGCGCGGCGTGTCGCCGTAGACGCGGACCTCGCCGGCGTCCGGGCGGGTCAGCCCGAGCAGCATGTCCACGGTGGTGGACTTGCCCGCGCCGTTCGGCCCGAGCAGCGCGACGACCTGACCGGCGGGGATGGTCAGGTCGATCCCGGCGACCGCCAGGACGTCGCCGTAGCGCTTGGTCAGGCCGGTCAGGGCGAGCGCGGGCGGCCCGGCGTCGGCGGGGGTGTCGACGGTGACCGCCGCCGGGGCGGTCACCTCGACGGGATCGGGTACGGAATTGTCCGGGTCGATTGTTGCCAGTGCACTGTTGCTATTGCCAGCGCGTCCACGGTCAGCCATGGGAACCATCTCGCAGCCTGTCAATCGATTCGCAGCGCGAATGATCGGTGTGACCAGGGCGCTTTACCGAAAGCTGCCACTGATCCGGAACGTCTTTCCGCCCGAGAATAGGGGATTTCGTTACTTCCCCGGACCCCTTGCGGACCATTATCTCCGGTCTCCCGGACCCCTAGCGTGCGGTTTCCCTGCCCCGCCGGCCGACGGCGGTCAGCCGCGCAGCAGGGCGTGACGGCGGTCAGCCGCGCAGCAGCGCCAGGACCCGGTCGACGTGCTGGTAGTCCTCCTCGCTGTACACCGAGCCGAGCATGACGGTGCGGATGCCCAGGTCCAGGTAGCGGGCGAGGTAGCCGGCGACCTCCTCGTAGCTGCCCACGAGCAGCGGGATGGAACCCTTGTCGCTGCGGTACGCGCCGGTCCAGTACACGTCGTCGTAGGTGTCCCCGTCGGTCGCCAGGTTGGCCAGCCGGCGGCTCCACTCCGAGTCGGACTTCTTCCGCATGGCCATCTTCAGCCGGGTGTACCGGTCCTCGACGTACCGTTCCCGGGCGATCTCCCAGGCCGCCTCGCTGCTGTCGCGGGCCAGCAGGCCCACCCGGATGCCGACGGCCGGACCGCCCTGGCGGGGGGCCAGGAACTCGGCGGCGAACTTCTCCACCGGCTCGGGGTGGGTGACGGTGATGTCGCCGACCGCCTCGGCGGCCTTCCGGGCTGCCTCGGAGGCACCCGCGACGAACACCCGGGGCATCAGCTCCGGCGGCAGGGCGGTGTGCGTACGCAGCCCCTGGAACCGGTAGAACCGGCCGTCGTGGTCCAGGGTCTCGTCGGAGGTGAGCAGGGTACGCAGCACGGTCATGTACTCGACCGCCCGGTCGTACCGCTCGTCGTGGGCGACGCTGTCGCCGACCTGGAGGAGTTCGTCGGGGGCCGCACCGGTGATCAGGTTCAGGTCGATCCGGCGGTCGTGCAGGGTGCTCAGGGTGTGGATCAGCTTCGCGGCGGTGAACGGCGGCAGGGCGTACGGCTGGAGGGCCACCAGCGGCACCAGCCGGGTGGTGGCGTGCAGCAGCGTCGTACCGATCAGCCACGGGTCGAGGTTGCGGTGGTTGTAGAAGGCGAGCAGCCCTTCGAAGCCGTACTTCTCGGCCCGCTGGAACGCCTCGGTCAGGTTGGGCAGGGTGTTGCGCTCGTCGGGGTGCGGTTCGAGGGCGGTGCCGTAGACGTCGAATTCGTAGCGCACGTCGGTGTCCTCCTGATGGGAAACGGGAGTGGTGAACGGAGTCAGACGGTCGGGGCGAGCACGGTCGCGGCGGCGTCGGTCAACACACCCACGCCGACCTCGGGGCCGTCGTCGTGGGCCCGCCGCAGGACGGTCTCCATGGCCAGCAGCAACGGTTCGCCGAGTGCCCGGTCGACGTAACCGGTGTCCAGGCGGACCGACAGGGTCAGCGACTCGCCGGGCTGTCCGGCGGCGGTGACCGCGCAGCGTCCGCCCTGGTAGGGCCAGCCGGCCAGCGGCCGTACGGCGAAGTCCCGGCCCGGGTCGGGAGCCACGTCGGGTACCCGGGGCCACGGGCCGCGCGCGTCGTTGAAGGTGAAGGTGGCGCCGAGTACGCCGTCGGCGTCGCGCCCGTCGGCACGCAGCCCGGCGTCCAGGTCGGCCGGGGACCAGTACGCGCTGCGGTAGGTCTTCAGCGACTGCTCCTGGACCCGGCGGGCCAGGGCGGTGAACGGCTGGTCCGGGTCGAGTCCGGTGACCAGGGGACCGAGTTGGGCGAGCACCCCGACGTAGTCGGCCATCCGGGGCAGGTGCCGGTTGGAGGTGACGAGTTGGAGGAAGAGGTCCCGTTCGCCGACGGCCGCGCCGAGGGCCACCGACACCGCGCCGAGCAGCAGTGCCGACGAGTTCAGCTCGGTCTTCTGTGCCAGGTTCTCCAGCCGGACGGCCGCCGGGGCGGAGGTGAGGGCGAGTTGGTACGCGCCGTGGTCGGTGCCGGGGCGGGGTACGGCGAACGGCAGGGCGGCCCGGGCCGCCTCGGCCCGCCAGTGCGCCACGGCGCGTTCACCGCGCCGCCGGGTGACCGGGTCGGCCTCCTTCCACGCCAGTTCGCGGGGTTGCAGCGGCGCCGGGCCGGACTCCACCGCGCCGAGGAGCACCCGGACGGCGGAGGCGTCGACGATCAGGTGGGAGATGGCCGCGACGACCCGGTACGGCCGGCCGTCCCGGGTGACCACGGCGGCGGCGAAGGGCAGCCCGCCGGTCAGCGAGAGCGGGGTGGCCCGCAGCCGGTCGACGACCCGGGCCACGTCGTCGTCGGGGTGGTCCCCGGCGGGGACGATCTCGACCGGGAACTCCCCCTCGGCGAGCAGCCGTTGACGGAGCAGCCCGTCCGGGCCGTCGGTGAGGACGGTGCGCAGCCCTTCGTGCCGGGTGACGGCCGCACCGATGGCGGCGAGCACGTCGGCGAGGTCGGTGCCGTCCGGTACCGGCCAGGACGGTACGGCGTTGCCGTACCAGCCGTCCCCGGCGTAGCGGCGCAGGCCGTCGCGGAAGCCCTGCTGTCCCCAGGTGGCCGGCCCCTCCCAGGCTTCGGTGCCGGCGAACCGGGCTGACTCGTGGTGCATGACGCGGACCTCCGGGTGGCGTCGGACGGGTGAACGGACCGGGCGGGGGATCAGCGGTGGCCGGCGGGTTGCGGGACCGGGGTGACGGTCGGTTCGGGGTCGCTCTCCCGCAGCCCGAAGCGGGCGTGCAGGCGGCGCAGCGGGCCGGGCGCCCACCAGTTGGCCCGGCCGGCGAGCCGCATGAACGCCGGGACCAGGGCCCCCCGGACCACGGTGGCGTCGAGCAGGACGGCCAGGGCCAGCCCCAGGCCGAGCATCTTCATGAAGATGACGTCGGAGCTGAGGAAGGAAAGGAAGACGATGCCGACCAGCAGGGCGGCGGCGGAGACGATCGAACCGGTGCGTTCCAGGCCGTGCGCGACGGCGGCGGTGTTGTCGCCGGTCGCGTCGTACTCCTCCTTGATCCGGGAGAGCAGGAAGACCTCGTAGTCCATGGAGAGACCGAACGCGATGCAGAAGATCATGATCGGCATGGTCACCACGATGTAGCCGGTGACCACGAAGCCACCGAGCGCCGCCACCAGGTGCCCGTCCTGGAAGATCCAGACCATCGAGCCGAAGGTGGCGCTGAGGCTGAGCAGGTTCAGCACGAACGCCTTGAGGGGTACCACGACGCTGCCGGTGAGCAGGAAGAGCAGTCCGAACAGGCTGACCGCGATCACCCCGAGGGCCCAGGGCAGCTTCGCCAGCAGCCCGTCGACCGCGTCCTCCAGTTGGGCCGACGGCCCGCCGACGGCGACGTCGAACGGCGCGGCGGTGGCCCGGACGTCCCGGACCAGTTGCCGGCCGTCGTCGGTGAACGGCTCCACCGAGGGCACCACGGAGAGCCAGGTGGCGTCGGGGGCGGCGAACCGGGCGGCGGTCGGGGCGTGCTCCGTACCGGGCAGCGGGGCGCCGTCGACGTACGAACCGGCCAGCGAGTCGACCCGGGTGACGTGGGGCAGCCGGGACAGCGTGGCGGCGTACCCGGCGACGTCGGCGCGCCGGCCGGCCGGGTCACCGGTCCGGTCGGCCACCACGGTGAGGCTCTGCGCCTCCCGGCTCGGGTAGTCGTCGGCGAGGATGTCGTGCACCCGGTGCGAACCGGCGTCGCGGGGCAGTGCCTGTGCCCCGGCGAAGCCCACCTTGATCCCCAGGAACGGCCAGGCCAGCAGGCCGAGCAGCACGACGACCCCGGTGGCGACCGGTAGCGGCCGGCGCATCACCACGGTGGCGATCCGGTGCCACATGCCCCGTTCGACGGGTCGGGGTGCCCGGCGGCGCAGCGACCACCGGTCGACCCGGGGGCCGAGCAGGTACAGCACCGCCGGGAGCACGGTGATCGCGGCGACCATGGCGAGCAGTACCACCGCGATGCCGGCGTAGGCGAACGAGCGCAGGAAGTACATCGGGAAGAGCAGCATGGCGGCCAGGCAGAGGATCACCGTGACGGCCGAGAAGACCACGGTACGGCCGGCGGTACGCAGCGTCGTCCCGATGGCCTCACGGGGGCTGGCGCCCCGGGCCAGTTCCTCCCGGAACCGGCTGATGATGAAGAGGCTGTAGTCGATGCCGAGACCGAGACCGAGGCCGGTGGTCATGTTCATGGCGAAGACGGAGACGTCGGTGAACCAGGTCAGCACGCGCAGCACGGCGAGCGTGCCGACGATCGACAGCAGACCGAGCAGCAGCGGCAGGGTGGCCGCGACCAGCCCCCGGAAGACCAGCACGAGGACGATCAGGGTGACCGGGATGATGATCAGTTCGGCGCGGACCAGGTCCCGCTGGGTCTGGTCGGTGGTCTCCACCGACACCGGTCCCCGGCCGCCGTAGCTCAGCGGCAACCCGGCGTAGCTGGTGCCGTAGTCGGCCATCAGCTCCCGGGTGGCGTCGATGACCTCACTCTCGTCCCCCCGGAGCTGCACGAAGAGCAGCGCCGAGTCGCCCCGCCCGGCGCGCAGTGACGCCGGTCCGCCCAGCGACCAGTACGACGTGGCCTGGGCGACCCCGGGCCGCGCGGCCAGGTCGGCGGTGAGCCGGGTACCCCGGTCCCGGGTGGCCGGGTCGTCGGCACCGGCCGGGGTCCCGACCACGATCACCACGCTCGGCTCACCGGATCCGAAGCGCTCGGCCAGCAGTTCCTGCGCCCGGGTCGATTCCGCCGAGGGGACGACGAACCCACCGGGGAGCAGGTCCTGCTTGACGCCGGCACCGAGCAGCCCGGCGGCGACGCAGAGGAACAGGGCGAGGCCGAGGACGAGCCGGCTGCGGTCCGTGGCCCAGCGGGTGCAGTGGCCGATCACGGGGGTTCCCTTTCACGCGGTTCGGGGTCCGGGTCGGGGCCGGCGGATGCTCAGGGCGTCCGGCGACAGGACTGCCGGACGCCGCTAGGGGATCGCCGGACCGGAGCGGGCGTTCGCCAGCCAGGTGGCCGCGACGGTGTCGTTCTTCTCGTCCCGGGCGGATTCCGAGGAGTTGCCGAACGCCTGCACCACCAGCGGGATGAACCGGCCGGTGGCCAGTTCCGCGACCCGGCGGTCGTCGTACCCGCCGAAGATGGTGGTGGCGCAGCCGGCCTGGGCGGCCAGGTGGTGCGCCCCGGCGCAGGTCACTCCGGCGGTCAGCAGCATCTGCCGGTAGACCACCGGGTTGCCCTGGGTACCGGCCTCGCCGCGCATGCCGAGGATCATGAACGCGGCGGCCTTCGCCGCGAGCGGCTGGTCCCCGAACATGTCGATCAGCGCGGTCGGCTCCGGGTCCGGGATCATCCGGGTGAGCCAGCGGTCGTTGGCCTGGTCGAACCAGCGGGACTGCCAACGGCCGTCGCGCCGGGCCACCAGCCGCAGCTCCAGCTCCCGCCACACCGGGACCGGGGTGGCCTCGGTGACCCGGTGCAGGAAGGCGTCCAGCACCGCCAGCATCGACGGGTCGAGTTCCGTACCGTCGAAGGCGCGGGCCGACCGGCGCAGCAGGATGTTCTCCACGGCCTGGTCGGCGGTGTGGCCGCCGAGCATGGCCCGGAAGTTGAGCCGGTGCTGCCGGCCGGGGTCGGACGCCCGGTGCACCCGGCGGATGCGTTCCATCGCCGGGGTGAGCATGGGTGCCTGTTCGGTGCCGAAGAGCCGGGTGGTGTCCAGCGACTCCAGCGGGGTGCCGACCTCCAGCTCCGGGATGCTGTCGGCGACGTCGCCCTCGACGACGGCGGCACCGAGCAGCAGCTCGTCGCGGGTCAGCCCCAGCTCCTGGTGGATCAGCTCGTGCGGGATGCTGTCCGGCAGGTGGATGTACGCCCCGGCGGCGACCACCACCGACGCGACGTTGCCGAGCACGTTGCCCGCGTCGAGCAGGCAGTACCGGTAGCCGCGCACGCCGTACCGCTGGATGGTCCGCCAGGCGACCCCGACCAGCAGCAGGGCGTGCTGGCGGGGGGCCAGCCGCAGGGCGGCGGCGGCCTGTTCGGCGGAGCGGCCGAGGTCCACGCAGCCCTGCTGGCGGGCGTCGAAGTACTGGAAGACCCACCGGCCGTCGACCTGGGTGATCCACACCATCTCGATCGGGTACATGGCGCCGGCCGAGGGTGCCCGGCGGGCCAGGCCGCGCGGGGTGAGACTGCACGGCACCTGCCGGCAGAACCGGTTCACCGCCGAGGCCGGGTGCTCCAGCTGCTGGAGTTCCTGCACCCGCCGCATCAGGGTGGTGGTGCCGAAGACGTCGGCCGTGTCGGGCATGTCAGGCCCCCCATTCCACGGATTCGGGGTGCCGGGCCTTCACGGCCCGCACCGCGTGGTCCCAGTAGCTGCGCACCGACAGGTCGCTGTAGATGTACTGCCGCTTGCCGGGGATGTCCTCCGGCTTGGACACGTGGAACGGCCGGCCGGTGGAGAGCGCCATGATGTGCAGCTGGCAGCAGCGCTCCAGGACGTGCGCGCCGACGGCGGCGTGCCGGATGGTCTTGCCCACCGCCACCCCGCCGTGGTTGCGCAGGAAGGCCGCCGGGTTGTCGCCGAGCGCCTCGGCGACCGCCTGCCCCACCTCGTACGTGAGGATGGTGTTGCTGGTCAGGGTGAACCGGGGTACCTGGTCGAAGAAGAGCGCCCCCTCGTGCGACAGCGGCAGCAGCTCGGTGTCGAGCGCGCCGAAGACCAGGGTGTTCGGCGCGTGGCTGTGCACGATCGCGTTCACGTCCGGCCGGGCCGCGTAGATCGCCTGGTGCAGCGGGAGTTCCGGGGGTGCCATCGGGTGCGGGTCGATCCGGTGGTCGACGGCGGCCACCACCACGTCCGAGGGGGTCGCCTCGTTGAAGCCGCAGAGCGCCGACTTGATCAGGAAGGTGTCGCTGCCGGGGATCCGGGCGGACACCTGACCCTGGTTGAAGTCGTCGTGACCGCCGTCGGAGAGCATCCGGGAGGCGAGCGCCACCGAGACGGCGAGCTTGCGCTCCGCCCGGGACATCCCGGTGGCCGCCGGGGCTGCCACGTCCAACAGTGTCATGGGGATTTCACTCCTTTCCGTCGTCCGTAGCCGACGTGGTGAGTAGCCACGTGTAGAAGTCGTCCATGGTGTGCAGGGCGGCCGGTTGCCCGGTGAGCCAGCACGCGGCCCGGACCGCGACCGGGGCGTACGCCGCCCAGTCCCGTACGGCGTGCCGGAGCACGAGTTCCTCGTCGCCGAGGGCGAGCCGGACGTCGTGTTCACAGACCGGCATGCCGGCCCGGATCGATTCGATCCGGACGTCGAGCGTGCCGTCGGTACCGGTGGCGGCCCGGTCGGCCAGGGCGAGCGCGGTGGCGCTGGGCCGGTCCAACTTGTACGTCGGGTGCCGGTCCAGCACGGTCACCGCGCCGAGCCCTTCGGCGTGCAGCCGGCCGAACATCGGCCCGAGGTGGCTGGTCAGTGCGCGCTGGATCCAGTTGCCGAGGCTGAGGTTGTCCGCCCGCAGTACCGGGACCAGTTCCGCCAGGGCGGCCAGCCCGGCCCGGTGCTCCGGGGTCAGCCCGGAACTGGCGCTGAGCAGCGGGACCTTGTGGGTGTGGCAGTAGTCGAACACGTCCGGCAGGGCCGGGGCCAACGAGACGTCGACCAGCACGTCCGGTACCCCGCCGGCCCACCCGGCCCGGGTCCCCCGCAGGGTGACGTCGACGCCCAGGGTGCCGGCGGCGGCCACGATCCGGCTGCCGAGCCGTCCGCCGGCCCCGATCACCCCGAGACTAGGCATACTGGACGTCGCGCTGCTCCGTGATGTACCGGGCCATCTGCTCGAAGCTGCCCAGCACCGACTCCGGCAGGTCGTCCTCCCACTCGATGCCGAACATGTCCTCGACGGTGACGAGGAAGTTCAGCATCCGCAGCGAGTTGAGCCCGAGGTTGCGGATGGAGTCGTCACCGGTCTGCGCCGGGTCGGGCTGCACCTCCCCCTCGGTGATGTCGGTGACGACCTTCATCAGATCCGCGATGATCTCGTTCATTTCCCCTACTCACCAATAGTCGACAGGGCGGAAGAATTGACTTTTCCGGCGGCGTTGCGCGGCAGGCTCCCCGCGATCGTGATGCGCTGCGGGAGCTTGTAGACCGCCAGCCGGCCCCGGCAGTGCGCCACCACCGCGGCCCGGTCCACCGTCGTGCTCTCCACGTACGCGGCCAGCAGCTCGCCGGAGGCGGACTGCTCGCCACGGACCACCACCTCGGTCACCCCGGGCAGTTCCCGGATGACGTTGGCCACCTCGGTGGGGTCGATCTTGCGGCCGGCCACGTTGACCACCTGGCCGAGCCGGCCGACCAGCCAGAGCCGACCCGCCTCGTCCAGCCGGCCCAGGTCCTTGCTGCGCAGGAAACCCTCGTCGGTGAGGCTGTCGGCGAAGAACGGTTCCCGCTCGTCCAGGTAGCGCGCGGCCATCGACGCGGTCCGGACCAGCACCCGGCCCCGGCCGTCGGCCTCGTCGACCTCCGCCACCGGCTCGATGACGATCTCCACCCCGTGCAGTGGTACGCCCACCGAACCCGGTGCGGAACTGTCGTTGAAGGTGACCGGGCCGACCTCGGCCAGGCCGTAGTAGTCGCAGATCCGCAGCCCGGTCAGCGCCTGCCAGGCGTCGGCGGTCTCCGGCGACAGCGGGGCCGCCGAGCTGACCGAGAGCCGCAGCCCCCGGCCGATGTCGCTGCTGCCCCTGACCAGCCCATCGAAGACGAACGGGAACGCGGTCAGCACGGTCGGCTGGACCTTGCGGATCGACCGGGCGATGGACGACGGGATCGGGCGGCCGGCGTGCAGCACCAGCGTGGCGCCGGAGAGGAAGACGCTGAGCAGTGACGTGTTGAAGGCCAGCCCGTTGTTCAGGGTGGCCAGGCAGAGCACGGTGTCCCGGTCGGTCAGCTCGGCGCTGCGCCGCCAGGCGTTGGCGGCGTTGACCGCGGCCTGCTGGGTGAAGCCGAGGCAGCGGGGCATGCCGGTGGTGCCGCTGGTGAACCGGCCGAACCCGATGCCGTCGAGCCGCTCGTTGCGCCGGGTCGGGCCCAGTTCCGCCCACCACAGCTTCGGCCACGGCGAGTCGGTCGCCGGCAGGGTGGTCCGGTCCAGTGCGGAGTCCACGCTGGCCAGGACCGCGCTGGCGCCGGTCGCCTCGGCGATCCGGGCGCACTCCTCGGCGGTCCAGGTCTTGTCCGCGACCAGCGGCACCGACCCGGCGGTGATGGCCGCGTAGAGGGCCACCACGTCGTCCGGGCCGTTGCCGGGGACGAACATGACCGGCGGTCGGGGGGCCCGGTCACGGAACCAGGCGGCGCCCGCCTCGATGGCGGCCAGGAACTCGCGGTACGAGTAGCCGGCCCCGGTGCTGTCCACCACGGCCGGCTTGTCGCCGTACGTCCCGGCGGCGGCCCGCAGGACGTCCAGGATCGCCGCACCGGCGGCCGGCTCGGTGGTGCTCCGGGCGTCGGCCGGTTCGGCGGTACGGGTGTCGTCGAGGGTCGGCACGTCAGCCCCTGGCCCCGGCGAGGACCACGGTGGGCTCGTCGGCCACCGCGTGCCGGGCCTCGATCTCGGTGACGAACTCGGCGATGAGCCGCTCGAACTCCTCGGTCGCCTCGAAGTACGGCAGGTGACCGACCGACGGGACGACCACCGCGCGGGAGTCGGGGATGATCCGGGCCAGCTCGTGGAGGGTGTTGCCGCTGGTGTAGAAGTCCTGCTCGCCGGCCATCAGCAGGGTCGGGCAGGTGATCGAGGTGAGCTTCCGCCCGTCGTCCTTGGTGGTCAGCGAGGCGCGCAGGTTCTTCGCCGCCTGGGCCGGGGAATTCAGGGCCAGGAAACGTTCCCGCAGCGCGAGGTAGGTGGCGCTGCCGCCGGCTTCGATGGTCCGGTCGGAATAGATCAGCGGGTACATGACATCGAAAAGGGAACGGACGCCACCGGCTTCGACGGCGTTGATCCAGGATTTGATGATGTACTTGCGCCGCCGGCCGCCGAACGGGTTGAACATCGGGCCGACGGAGACCATGCCGCGCAGTTTCTCCGGGTGGGTCACCGCGTAGTCGCGGGCGATCAGCGTGGCGACCGAGGTACCGACCAGATAGACCTGACCCAGATCGAGCTTCTCGATGAGTTCACCGAGATCCGAGATGTGGGTCTCGATCCCCAGATCCTCCTTGGCCCGGCTGGACGCACCCTGGTTACGCAGGTCGTACGTCACCACCCGGAACTTCTCGGCCAGCCGGGAGGTGAAGTTCTTCCACAGCGGGCAGATGATGAAGAAGTTGTTGACGAAGACGAGGGTGGGAGCGTCCTGCGGCCCACGGGACTCGTAGTACAGCTTGGCCCCGTCCGACGTCTCGATTGCGCCTCCGGCGTCGTAATCGACCTGGAGACCTTCCACTTCCTGAATTTCCATGAGCCGCGTCGCCCTTTCCGGTTTGTACGCTCCCCACTCTCCTTCGAGGAAAGGCTAGGGAGCCGCACCACGGGGCGGACACCCCACATGTCCGGCGGCCCACCCCTATATCGGGGGGTACCCCGATCACACGACGACGTCGGGGATATTGCCGTTGACCAGCGGGTGGACACGGCAATATCCCCGACGTCGTCGATGCGGCAGGGCTTACGAACGTCCGGCTACTCCTGAGCGGCGGCCCGGACCAGTCCGGCGAGCGCCGTCGGGGTCGGGTTGGCGAAGAGGTTCGCCAACCGCAGGGAGACCCCGGTCTCCTCCTCGACCCGCTGGATCAGCTTGGCGCCGAGCAGCGAGTGCCCGCCGTGGGCGAAGAAGTTCGTGTCGGCCAGGACGTCCGACCGGCCGAGCAGTTCCCGCCAGATCCCGACCAGCCGGCCGACCAGTTCGTCGTCGTACTCGGTCGGCGCGACCTCGACCGACGACTCGGTACGCCGTTCGGCGGCCAGCCGGGTCAACGTGGGGTAGTCGACCTTCTGGCTGACGTTGGTGGGCAGCGCCTCGATCACGAAGAACTCCTGCGGCACGCTGGACTGGGGCAACTGTTCCCGGGCGTGTTCCCAGAGCGAGTCGACGAGCTCCTTCTCCGCCTCGGTACCGGCGGCGGCGGACTCGATCCAGGCGACCAGTACGCCGTCCGCGCTGGGGTCACCGACCAGCACCACCGCCGCCGCCTTCACCTCCGGGTGCGCGGCGAGGGTCACCTCGACCTCACCCAGCTCGATCCGGTTGCCGCGCAGCTTGATCTGGCGGTCGCCCCGGCCGAGGACCTCCAGGGTGCCGTCGGGCAGCCAGCGGGCCAGGTCGCCGGTGCGGTAGTACCGGCCGTAGGTGGGGTGCTCGCCGAACCGTTCGGCGTTCAGGTCGGGGCGCTCGTGGTAGCCGATCGCCACACCCGCCCCGGCGATGCACAGCTCACCGCGTACCCCGACCGGCAGTTCCCGGCCGGTCGGGCTGGCGACGAAGACCTGCGTCTCGCGCAACGGCCGGCCGACCGTGATCCGGTCCAGGGCGTCGGCGGTGATCCGCCCGGAGGTCGACCAGATGCAGGTCTCCGTCGGTCCGTACACGTTGCGCAGGTCCACGCCGGTGTGCACCAGCCGGCGGGCCAGCGCGGCCGGCAGGGCCTCGCCGCCGCAGAGCGCGACGCGCCCGTCGAGCGCCCCGGCCGCGTCGTCGACGGTGAGCCGCCAACTGGTCGGGGTGGCCTGCGCGATCCGTACGTCGTGGCGGTGCAGCAGCTCGGCCAGGACGCGCCCGTCGGTGCGGGCCGCGTCCGGGGCGACCACCAGCCGTCCGCCACCGACCAGCGGCAGGAATAGCTCCAGCATGGAGATGTCGAAGGTGAACGTGGTGCTCCAGAGCACGCCGTCACCGGGCGCCACGGCCAGTTCGTCGACGAAGTGCGCGATCAGGTTGGCCAGGTTCCGGTGCGACAGCAGGGTGCCCTTGGGGCGGCCGGTCGACCCGGAGGTGTAGATGAGGTACGCGCAGTCGCCCGGGTCGGGTTCCCGGTACTCCCCCACCGACCCGTCGCCGCCGGCGGTGACCGGCTGCATCGGCAGGACGGTGCGGTCCGGGTCGGCCGGCAGGGCCACCCCGGGGGCGACGAGCGCGGCCCGGGCACCGGCGTCGGCCAGCGTGTAGGCGGTCCGCTGTGCCGGGTGACCGGGGTCGATCGGCAGGTACGCGGCACCGGCCAGCCAGACGCCGAGTACCGCTGCGGCGAGTTCCGGGCTGCGCGGTGCGGCCACACCGACCACGTCCCCGGTGCCGATGCCGGCGGCGACCAGGGTCCGGTGGGTGGCGGTCGCGGCGGCCCACAGGTCGCGGTAGGCCACCGACCGGTCGCCGTCCTGCACGGCCACCGCGTCGGGGTCGGTCCGGCAGCGGTCCGCGACGGCGGTCAGCACGTTCACCGGTTCCGGCAGGCCGCCGGTCCGGTTGGCCGCCCCGATCACCTCGCGGTCGGTGTCGGCCCAGCCGTCCAGCTCGCGGAGCGGCCGGTGCACGTCCTCGGCGACCTGGAGGAAGAGCGCCTCGTAGCGGCGCAGCAGCAGGTCCACCTCGGTCCGGTCGAACGCCCCGGTGTGGTACGCGGCCCGGATGGTGATGTCGGTGTCCGAGGGGAGGATGAAGAACTCCAGGTCGAACTTGGAGAAGCCGTTCTCGACCGACAGCCCCTTCAGCCCGGCCTGTTCGAACCGGGACGGGTCGACCCCCTTGGCGTAGTTGAACACGTGCTGGAACAGCGTGTTCCGCCAGGACGAGCCGGCGCCGCGCGGCACCTCCAGCAGCAGGTCGTCGACGGGTACGTCGGCCTGCGACAGCGAGGTGAGGAAGGTGCTGCGGGCCTTGCGGACCAGCTTGGCGAAGCTCTCCTCGACCTCCAGCTTCAACCGCAGCGGCACCACGTTGACGTGGTACCCGATCGCCTTCATCTCGGTCGGTGGGCGGCTGTTCACCGGCGAGCCGACGACCATGTCCGGGCCGGCGCCGTGCTGGGCGAGCAACAGGTAGTACGCGGCGAGCAGGATGACCGCCTCGGGCGCGCGCAGCTCCTTCTGGAGCCGCCGGACGATCTCGACGGCGGCGGTCGGCAGCGGCCGGGTGATCGTCTCGCCGATCAGCGTCGGGTCGTCGTCCGGTTCGTTGCCCACCCAGAGCCCGAACTCGGTCTCGTCGAAGTTCTGCAACTGCTTGCGCCAGAACTCCAGGCTGGCGGCGGTCGGCTGGACGTCGTGGGTGATCGGTACCGACCCGAGCACCTCCGGGGGCAGCGGGTTGCCCCGTTTGAAGGCGATGTAGACGGCGGAGAAGTCGCCGAGCAGCACCCCGGAGGAGAGCGCGTCGAAGATCAGGTGGTGCACCGCGAGGCAGAAGACGTCACCCTGCTCGGTGCGGAAGACCCGGGCCCGCAGCAACGGTCGGCCGTTGAGCGCGAAGGCCGTCCCGACGAACGCGGTCACCGCCGGTTTGACGTCCGCCCGGTCCACCTCGACCTCGTCGAGCGCGATCTCCAGGGCGCCGGTGGGCATGATCCGCTTGGTCAGTCCCGCGCCGTCGGACTCGAAGACGGTACGCAGGATCTCGTACCGGTCGAGCAGGAAGTCCAGGGTCCGGCGCAGGGTGGGCAGGTCGAGGCGCCACTCGGTGGAGAAGGCGAAGGAGAGGTTGTTGACACCCGTCCCCGGGACCATCTTCTCCAGCAGCCAGAGGGCTTCTTCCTTGCGGCTGGCCGCGACCCGGTCCGGTGCCGCCGCGACGGCCACCGACGGGTGGCTCTCTCCAGGTGTCATCTGGTGTCTCTCCTCATTTCCCGGCTCGGCTCGGCGGCTGTCCGGTTCAGCTCAGCAACTCGACGATGGTGCGGGCGACCTCGGGGCTGCTCAGCAGCGTGGCGTGCGGGATCTCGAAGCGGATCTCCTTGGCCACCAGGGCGGCCCGCTGTTCCTCGGACACCAGGTTCAGGCCGTTCGTCGGGGTGTTCGAGCTGATCGCGATCGGCTTGCGCTCCTCGTCCACCGGTCCGGCGGCGGCCCGGACCTGGGCACCGGCGACCAGGTACCGGGCGAACGCGTCGAAGGCGACCAGCAGTTCGGCGCCGTGCCGGGGGTCGATGCCGGCCCGCTCGAAACCGATGTGCCCGATCTCCTGGAAGACCTTGCTGATCGCGGCCTGGAGGGCGGTGATGTCGTGCGAGTTCTCCTGGTACAGCCGGTCGGCGGTGCCGAAGGCGCTCTGCCGCTCCGCCTCGGACAGCAGCGGCGCGAACCGCTCCAGGGCCCGCTGGAACTGCATGTGCAGGGTCATCGGGACGGGGATCTCCGGGTCGACCAGGATGACCGTCGGGACCTCCTGCTGCCACTGGCGGATCCCCCGGGCGACGGCGGGTACGAACGCCGCGCCCGCGCAGAAACTGAGGATGCCCCGGATGTGCTTGCCGCTGCGCTTCAGTTCGGCCAGCCAGTCGGCGACGTAGGCGGCGCCGGAGACCTCGCCGGTGAGGTCCATCGACGGCATGGTCTCCCACAGCCCGAACGTGTCGCCGATCAGCGGCGCCAGGTCGACGAAGCCCGCCTCACCCCGGCCGGTGATCGGGAAGTCGATCCCGATGACGATCGAGTCCGACTTCCCGTCCGAATACACAACCCACGAGTTTGCGCCCTGCATGATTCCCTCCCCGGGAAGCAGATTCAACGTCGCACGTCATCCCGGGCCCACACACCACCGGCCGGCCCACTGCGACGCGGGTCGGCGGAAATGACGACGGCAGCAATTAGCCGGCCGACGCTCCAACTGTTTCCGACATACACGTTTTGATGGCCTGGGTGTCTACGATCGGTCACTGTAGTCAGCGCCCCGGGAACCCGTACACCCCTACTCGGGGCACCCGACCCGACGCACCCCTACGGTCGGACCGCACCGGGTACCCCGACGCCTGACAGGTTCCACCGTCCGGGTGGATTTCGCAAGGCCAGAGACATTGAGGGGTTGCCGGACCGCCGACTCATTTCGTACGGTTTCCCCGATAGCGCGCCACCACCGACGGGTGGTATGGATACGGCGTTCACGACACCTCCACCGCCTTTCTCCAGATCGGGGCCGACCATCATGAACGAGACCCATCACACGGCGCACAGAAAATCGAAACGCTATTTCGTCCAGCATTTCGTCGAAATGTGCATCGCGATGTTCGTCGGGATGATCGCGCTCGGTCCGCTCTGGACGGTCACCTTCTCGGCGCTCGGGCTGCCCCGGTTGCACGACAACGCCGAACTGCACGCGTTGGTGATGGCCACCAACATGACCATCGGCATGTCCGCGTGGATGCGTTTCCGGGGTTGCAGCTGGCCGGCGATCGCGGAGATGGCACCCGCCATGTACGTGCCGTTCGTCGCGCTGTTCCCGTTCATGTGGGCGGACGTGATCACCCGGGGGACGATGTTCACCCTCGGGCACGTGCTGATGCTGCCCGCCATGTGGCTGGTGATGCTGCGCCGCAAGGACGAGTACATGCACAGCCACAAGCACCACAAGCAGCAGCGCCGAGTGACGGTGGAGCCGTCGGTCGCCCCGGAACCGGCCGCACGGCAGGAACCGGCGTAGCCACCACGGCGGGCGGGTCGGGGGCGACGTCTCCACGGCTCGCCCCACCTGGGGTCGGATTAAGGGTTTCCGCCCCTCCCGGCCGACCGTAACCTTCCGGATCACCGCCGGTGCCTGGCAACTGGCCCATTCCCTGGAGGATCCCGTGTGCACAGACCGGTGTTCCGCATCCGTCGACCCCGACTCCCGACACCCGGGCGTCCGGTTGGCCCGGCTGCTCGACTTCGGCACGTTGCGCCTGATGCACGAGCCGGACGACAGCGGCGTCATGGCGGTACGCGGACAGGTCGCCGGCCAGCCGGTGGTCGCCTACTGCACCGACGCCCCGGTGACCGAGGGCGCGTTGGGTGACCGGGGCTGCCGGCACATCGTGCACGCCATCGACGTCGCGGTCCGCGACCGGGTACCGGTGATCGGTGTCTGGCGGTCCGCAGCGGCCCGTACCGGTGACCCGGTGGAGTCGACGGACGGCGTCGAGCGGCTCTTCTCCGCCATGATGCGGGCCAGCGGCCTGGTGCCGCACATCGTGGTCGACACCGAGGAGGCGTACCCGCAGACGTGTCTGGGGCCGCTCCTCGCCGAACTGGTGGCGCAGCAACACCAGATCCCCGGCGGCGCCGCCGCTCCGGCCGGCCGTGGGCACCACGGCGCCATCCCCCTGTGACCCCCGGCGGCGGGGACCGGGACGCCGGCTATGACGGACAATCGGGTGAGGTGCGCTCCCGATGGTCGCTCCGGTGTACCCGGCCCCGCCGCCGGGTCAGCAGTGCAGTCGGGCCGAGAACCGGAGGGGAATACGTGCGAGTACTACCGGTACCGGGTCTGACCCCGACGGTCCTGGCCGACGGCCAGTTGGAGCTGCGCTCCGATCTGACCGGCGAGTCCCTGCGCTGCCATCCGGCCTGTACGGCCATCTGGATCGCCCTGCGCCAGCACGACGGCGACTGTGCCGCTGCGGCCGAGACCCTCGCCCGCGCCTGGGAGACCGACATCGAGACGGTGCGGTCCGATCTGGACGCGTGGGTCGACCTGCTCCGGGCCGCCGGTTTCGTGCGCTACTGGGAGACGGCCGAGACCAGGGCCCCGGCGGCCCCGGCCGGGCCACCGGTGGCCCGGCGGAGCGGCCCGGCCCGCCGTCGCCGCCCGTACGTCCCGCCCCGCCCCTGACCGCGATCGGTACGTTCCGCCCCTGACCGCCGTCCGACGCCGTACCCGGATAGCTGGTGGCGACGGCCGGTCCCTGGGTGACGCGGAGTAGGGCC
>NZ_WVUH01000118.1 GCF_017614955.1 Micromonospora echinofusca | reverse complement strand
GGGCGGGACGGGCGGCGACCGGAGCGCCGGACGGGCCGGTCCTCGCCGACCAGGTGTTGGTCGAGCCGGGACAGGGAGCGGTGGTGGAGGCGGTGGCGGCCCCGGGTGCGGCCGGAGGTGCGGTCTCCGTGGTCACCGATCTGGGCCGGCGGTACGCGGTGACCGACGCGGCGGTGCTCGGCATGCTCGGCTACCGGACGGCCCGCCCGCTGCGGCTGCCGGCCGGCGTGGTGGCCCTGGTGCCGGCCGGCGGGGCGCTCGACCCGGCGGTGGCGCGGAAACCGGTCCGACCCGCCTGAGTCGACAGTTGTCCACAGGGGACGCGGCGGGGTGGCAGGAGAGCGACAACCCGGCTACCGTCAGCGATCGAGTTGATCGCACGTCGTGGTGGACGCGGTACGTCGTCCGGTCCGGCCAGCACACTGTGGACCATGCCGCACGCCCGACGCGACCGAGGAGACGAGGTGACCTCCGGGTGTCCCAGACGCAGGCAGAGGCTGCGGTGATGCAGCAGACCGCAGCGCGGTTCGAGCAGGTCGACGAGGCGTTGCAGAGCATGCTGAGCAGCCTCATGGCCGAGTTGGAGGTGCTCCAGCAGGCCTGGCGGGGCGCCGGCGGCCGGTCGTTCGAGCAGGTCAAGCAGCAGTGGTCGCAGGACCAGGCGGCGATCCAGCGGGCGCTGCGGGAGACGGCCGGCGCGTTGCGGACCGCCGGCCGGCAGTACACGGCATCCGATGCCGAGGCGGCCAGTCGGGTCGCGCACACCAACCGTGGCGGCATCCAGCTGCCGCTCTGACCCGGTACGGACGGACAGGAGGAGGTTCGGATGCACGACGGGATGCTGGTCGTCAGTTTCTCCGCGTTGCAGCAGGCCAGCGCGGACATCCAGAAGGCGTTGAACAGTCTGCACACCCAGCTCGGCCAGCTTGAGCGGGATGCCGCGCCGCTGGTCGCCAGTTGGGAGGGGGAGGCCCGGCAGGCGTACGAGCAGCGGCAGGCGAAGTGGCGGTCGGCCTCGCAGGACCTCCAGGTCATGCTGCGGGACATCAAGTTGGCGGTCGACGAGTCGGCGGCCGACTACCTGCACACCGAGAAACGGAACGTCAACCTGTTCCAGTGAGGTGCCGGCGGTGGCGCCTGACCGCCGACCGGATCAGTCCGGGTCGGCGGGGCGCCAGCCCCGGCGCGTTCCCCGGGGCAGCACCAGCGCCAGCAGCACGGCCAGTACGACCACGGCGGATACCGACCCGGCGACCAGCAGCGCCCGGTCCCGGGCCGCCGACCGGCGCACCTCCCGGGCCGCCAGCCCGGGTCCGGCCGGGTCGTCGCCGGACAGCACCGTCGGGGTGACCGGTCGGCCCGGCGGGGTCTCGCTGACCGCCCGGTACGGGTTCAGCACACCGGCGCCGTAGCCGGATCCCGGTCCGGCGCCCCGGGCCGGGTCAGCGGTGGCGGCGATCCGGTCCGCGACCTGACCGGCGGTCAGCTCCGGTCGGTACTGCCGGAGCAGGGCCGCCGTGGCGGCGACGAAGGGGGTGGCGTAACTGGTGCCGGCGGTACGCCGGTGTCCCCTGCCGGGCACCGCGGCGATCACGTCCGATCCCGGGGCGACCACGTCGACGTAGGGTCCGACCTGGGAGAAGTCGGCGAGACCGCCGTCAGCGGTGATCGCTCCGACCCCGATCACCCCGGCGTACGCGGCAGGGTACGGGCGGGGGTCCCCGTCGCCGTGCAGGTTCCCGGCGGCGGCCACCACCACGACGTCCCGGTCGACGGCGTAACGGATGGCGCTCCGGACGGCGGGTACGTCCGCGTAGAGCACCACCGAGAGGTTGAGCACCTGCGCGCCGTGGTCCACCGCCCAGCGGATGGCCCGGGCGAACTCCTCCGGACGGACGGTACGCCCGGACTCCCGGCCCTCGATGACCTGCTGTTCGCTGACCCGTACCGGCAGGATCCGGGCAGCCGGGGCGAGCCCGGTGAAGCTGGTGTCGGGCCGTCGGCCCGCAGCGATGATGCTCGCCACGGCGGTGCCGTGCCCGGCGCAGTCGTCGGTGCCGTCGCCACCCGGGTCGAGCAGGTCCACCCCGTCGAGGACCCGCCCCCGTAGCTGCGGATGACGGGGATCGACCCCGGAGTCGACCACTGCCACGGTCACCCCGGCGCCGGTGGCGAGGGTACCGAGGCGCTCCGGGGCGTACCGGGTCTGCGGCCAGGGGACGCCGGTCACCGGCTCGGCGGTCACGGTTGCCACCGGGCAGGCCGGGGCGCGGCCGACGGCCGGTACCCCGAACGGTCCGGGAGCGACCACGGAGATGACGGAGAGGACAGCGGCGGACAGGCTGGCCGTGAGACCGCGTCGGAGGACGACGGGGCCGGTCCGGGGCGCGGCGGTGCCGCTCCGGGCGTCGCGGGGCATCCATCGCCTCCGTATCGTGTCGGCTCCGGAACCGCATGTTATCGCCGGTCGCGCGTACCGGAGACCCGGCGTCGGCCTCCCATTGTGATCTTGTTACAACCTTGTAGGTTGTACGCGACAGCTATGACCTGTGCGCGGGAGGGGAGGTGGCCGTGACCGAATGGGAGCCGGCCACCGAGGTCGAGGCGGCGTTGCGGGACGCCCTGCGCGCCAGCGACCAGGAGCTCTACTTCCGGATCCTCTCCCGCACCGACCTGCTGCTGCCGGTCTCGGCGGAGGCGTTGGCCGGGCACGCCCCGATCGGCTGGGGGACCTGGACGACGGCGGGGCGTACCCATGTGCTCGCCTTCACCTCCCCGGCGGCGGTGCGCGCCTGCCTGGCGCAGAACGCCGGTCCCACCCGTCGCGTGCCGTACACCGATCTCGCCCACGACTGGCCGAACCCGGAGTGGTGGCTGGCGGTCAACCCCGGCCTGCCGATCGAGGGCTACCTGCCCGCCTGGTTCGTCACCCAGCTCGCCAAGGGCGACGTACGGCTGCCGGGCCGGACGATGGGGGCCCGGGCCCGACTGGAGCGTGTCGAGAGTGCCGCCCGTGCCCGGGCCAGCGCCGCTGTCCCCGGGCCGGTCGAATCCGCTCCGCCCGCCCCGCCAGCCGTGTCCGCGTCGTCGACCCCGCCGGCTCTGTCGGGTGACCGGCAGGCGGCCGGGTACGAAGCAGCCGGGTACGAGGCGGCCGGGTACCCCTCGGCGTCGGCACCGCAACGGCAGGTTCCGCCGCCGGAGGGTCCGTACCCGTCCCAACGGTCGATGGGCCCGCCGACGTCGGAGCGGCAGGAGGACACCTCCGGCTCGGAGACCTCTGCCTGGCTCGCTGCGGCCTACCGCCGACCGGCGCCCCCGGCGGAGAGCGCCGTGGACCGGGACAGCCCGGCCCCGCCGGTCAACCTCTTCGACGGCTACGTACCTCCGGTCCAGGCCACTCCGCCGGATTCCGTACCGCCGGTGGACCCGGCCCGGGAGATGCCCTCGTACCGGACGACCGAGCCGGTGGGGCAGGGCTTCCGGCCCATCGTCATCGAGGGGACCGTCGTCGAGTCCCGCAGCGCCGAGCCCTCCGTCGACAGTGCCTTCCCAACCGGGGCGGCCCCCGCTGCGCCGTTTCCGCCCGAGCCGTCACCCAGTGAGCCGTTCCCGGCCGAGCCGTCGCTCAGCGAGTCGTTTCCGTCCGATCCGGCCCTCGGCGAGCCGTTCTCCGCTGGGTCCCTCCCGACCGGGCCGGGCGCCGTCGAGCCGTCGCCTGCGGACCCCGCCCCGGCAGCGCCCGTCGCGGCGGAGCCGCTGCCTGCTGCGCAGCCCGCCCCGGCGGCGGACTTCCAGCCGGCCAACGAGGTCGAGGAGAACCTGCTCGCGGCGGCCGGTGAGGGCAGCACCGACACCTTCCTCTCCACCCTCCTGCTGGCCCGGGTGCTGCTGCCGGTGGCGGTCGACGCCGCTCCGGGCAGCCTCCCCGGTCAGGACGGTTTCGTCTGGGCCACCGAGCAACTCGACGGTGACCCGTACGTGGTGGTCTACACCTCACCGGAACGGCTCGCCGACCGGGACTGCCCGCCGGTCGAGACGGTGCAGGTCAAGTTCGTCCAGCTGATCCGTCGGTGGCCGGACGAGAGCTGGTCGTTCGCCGTCAACCCGGGTACCCCGGTCGGCGCGAAGCTGCCCGGCGGGCAGATCGTCGCGCTGGCCAACTGGGCCGCCGAGGTGGGGCTGGGCGACGACGAGGGTGAACCCGTCGAGGCGCCGGCCGTGACGGAGGTACCCGCACCCCGGACGCCGTACGCGCCGGCCGTCACCGATCCGGGTCGGCCGCCGATGATGCAGAAGACGGTCGCGCCGAGCCAACTCGCCTACTACCTGGAGCGGGGGTACGACCGGATCTCCGGCTTCGTGCACCGGGCCAACGAGGTGGCCCACCTGAACACCCCGGCCCGCCTGCACTCCGCGCTGGGCCTCGCCTATCCCGGGTCGCCCTTCGCGCCGGACGACCAGGAGGTGTACGTCCTCCGCTGGCCGGCGCACCGGCCGAGCCTCTACCGGATCCCCTACGGCGGGCAGAACGAGGCCGCGATGCGGGCGATGGAGGGGTGGGTCATCGAGCGCCCGCCGTTCCGTGGCAACGGCTTCGCACCCGGGGAGAGCAGCGACGTGGTCGCCGAGTTCAAGGTGGACAGTGCCCGGCTGCCGCACGGCGCCCAGCTGTGGCGGATCGGTGCGGACGGGTCCGAACGGGTGGTGGCCACCCTGGACAGTGACTCCTCGACCTGGCGGCGGGTGGACGAGAAGTGATCCGAGACGGCTACCTGGCCCGCTGGCGGGGACGGGAGTACCCGGCCAGCCCCGATGTCGACGAGGTCCGGCTCTACCGCTCCGACCCGGACGACGGCTTCACCGAGGTCCGGCCCGGCCGGTACGTCCGGGTCGTGCCGGTGGCCGAGGTCGAGGAGCTGGTGTACGTCCGGACCACCTGCCTGTGGCAGGGGGAACCGTTCATCGTGCTCGCCCAGCACGAGAACTGGCTGCGGGTGGAGTACACCGGCGGGCGCTGGCCGGTCGCCCAGGCGATGGGGCTGGAGGTCTTCGACTTCGGCGTCTACCAGGGCTGGGCGCCGGCCGCCGAGGTCTCCGAACTGCGCGAGCACCGGGTCTGACCGGTGGGACCGGCCGGCGGCAGTGCCGGCGTCAGGACTTCGCCCAGCGCAGGATCTCGCCGAGGACCAGGTCCGGCGCCTCGACATGCGGGAAGTGGCCGACCGAGTCCAGCAACCGCCACTCGTACGGGGCGATCACGTAGCGGCCCGAGCCCTGGGCGGTACGGGGCAGCGAGGCGGCGTCCTCCGCGCCGTGCAGTTGCAGGGTCGGCGTGACCAGCGGCTTCTGCATCAGTTTGACGAACCGGTAGCCGTGCAGGCGCAGCACCGAGCGGAACGCCCAGCGGTACCCTTCCAGCGCGCAGAACGCCGCCTGCGGGATGCGCATCGCCTCCCGGCACCGGGCCGCGTACGGCTCGAAGGCGTCGCTGGCCACCCACCGCTGGCCGCCCCACCGGCGGAGCACCTGGCCGATCAGCGCGGCGTTGTCCCTGGTGAGGACGTGCTCGTAGCGGGGTAGCTGGAACTTCAGGGTGGGCGTGGCCGCCGCGAACTGCCCCCGCGGGTCGGCGAAGATCCCGGCCCGCAGCCGCAGCGGGTGCGGTGCGCCGAGCACCACGAGCCGACGGACCAGCGACGGGTGGAACGAGGCGGCCGTCCAGCCGATCAGGCCACCCGCCCCGGTGCCCACCACGGTCGCGGAGCGTTCACCCAGCCCCCGGATCAGGCCGGCGATGTCGGCGGCGAGGGTGTACCCGTCGTACCCCCGGGGTGGTTTGTCGCTGGCGCCGTAGCCGCGCAGGTCGACCGCGACGGCGCGGAACCCGGCGTCGGCCACCGCCGGCAGCATCTCGTGCCAGGCCCACCAGAACTCGGGAAAGCCGTGCAGGAACAGCACCATCGGGCCGGTACCCGCCTCGACGACGTGGAAGCGGCTGCCGTTGGCCCCGACGAACCGGTGGGTCCACGGCCCGTCCACGAGGACGCACGACTCGTCGACGGCGCCGCTGTGCTGCTCGGTCATGTGCCACAGCCTAGGACCCGGGCGCTTCCCGGTCGCGGGCGCGATGGCCGTGATCAGGGGTCCGGCGTTCCGTACGGCTGCGGTGCGGTCGGGTCGGTCAGCCCACCGGTTCCATCTTGACGATGGCGGCGTGGGTGCCACGGCCACAGCTGATCCGGAGCAGCAGTGGTGCGGTGGTCACCCTGACCCGGGTACCGGTCGTGAACGTGCCGGCCTCCGGTCCGTACAGGGCGTACTCCTGTCCGTCGTCGGTGACCACCCCGTAGCAGGGGCCGGAACCGCCCCGGGTGACGTGGCCGACGACGATGCCGGTCGGCCGGGTGTCGGTGGGGTTCTTCGGCGGAGCGGTCGGTGGGCGACGGCCGGGTGGGTCGGTCGGCACCGACGGCGGGGTGACCCGTCCGGAGGGTGCGACGGGAGCGGCGGTCGGTGGGTCCGCCGGGCCGGAGGTCACGGCCGACGGGGTCGGGTCGGGTTCGGGCATACCGGTGGCCTCTCGGTCGGCGCAGCCGGTCGTCAACATGGCCGCGACGACCAGGGTGAGCAGGGGCGGGACGGCCCGCCGGGGGGTCAGCTGCATGACCGGTTGGACGTGCCCGGGGTGCGGTCCGTTCCGCCCGCGTTCGGCGGGTCACCCGCCGGCCGGCACCGTGCCGGTGCCCGGGTCGGAAACGGGCGACGCCCGGGGAGCGGTTGCTCCCCGGGCGTCGTGCGTGCGGATCGTCGATCAGGAAATGCGGATCTTGATCGAGGTACCGTTCTGCTCCAGCACCTTGATCTTGGTGCCGGTGGCCGGGACCTTCACGCCGTGGTTCGGCAGCTCCGGGTACCAGTACTGCTTGGTGTCGTCGAACACCGGGGCAGCGGCCTGGCCACGGATGTACTGCGGCTGGCTGTTGAGGTGCAGGGTGAACGAGTCGGCCTTCTTGAGGCTGAACGGTGCGTCGTACACCTGGATCCGGGCCCGCCACGGGTTGCCGGTCAGGTTGTAGATCGGCTTCGGGCGCGAGTCGATGATCAGGTTCAGGCCCTCACCCGGGTGCACGTTCGTGTTGTTGTCGACCTGCGAGGTGTCCCAGTAGGAGATGAGCAGACCCTGCTGGTACGAGTAGTGGTCGACGTAGTCCGGCCGGCTGTTCTGGTAGCCGAAGAAGTACGGACCGGTCTTCAGGTACTTGTCGTACGAGACGTAGGTCCGGTTGCCGGCGATGTAGAAGTGGTCGTACAGGTTGGTCTCGCTGGCGCCCTTGACGGTGAAGCCGTCCAGGGTCCAGCCACCGGCGGTCTCGGCACCGTCGCTGAGCACGGTGGCGCCGTCCGCCGTCACGGTGATCTCGTCGGCGAAGAAGCCACCCTCGCTGACCCCACCGTCGGTGCGGTAGTGGAAGCGGAAGAGCACCTTCTGGCCGGCGACCGCGTTCATCGGCACGTTGAGGTCGACCCACTCGCCGTTGGTGTAGCCCTCGATGGCCGGGGTGCCGCTGGCGTCCCGGCTGAACGGGGCGCCGTTGACGGTGCCGTCCAGGGCGGTCCAGCTCGTGCCACCGTTGGTGGACGCCTCCAGGTAGAGGTAGTCGTACCCCTCCTCGATGCCGTAGCGGACCTTGGCCGACAGCGACGCGGAGGTCTTGCCGGTGAAGTCCAGCTCACGGGTCATCGTGTTGTCGAGGTCGTCCGCGTTGCCGGAGAAGTACTGCTTCTCCCCGGCGAACGGCGCACCCAGGTCGCTGGTGACCTCCTTCTTCGGGAGTACCACCACCGCGGCCTGCGCCTTGTTGGAGTTGTACTCCTGCGGGCCGAGGTCCAGCGTGACCGGGTCCTGCTTGGCCGGCACGACGACCTCGTAGTCCAGCCAACCGAGCTGGAGCTTCTGCCAGGCGCCGATGTCACCCGGGCGGGTGCCGATGCCCTGGTCGTCCTTGGCGCTGAGCCGGCTCTGCGCCATCAGGCTCCAGTGCTCGACGCTGTTGTCGCCGCCACCGGAGGTGTCGTAGTCGTCCGGCAGGCCCAGGTCGTGGCCGTACTCGTGGACGAAGACGCTCAGACCGCCGTTCTCCGGCTGGACGGTGTAGTCGCCGATCCAGATGCCGGTGTTGCCGATCTGGGTACCACCCAGCGGGTTGAACGCCGGGCCGGTCCGACCGATGTCGGTGCCGAAGGCGTACCACCGGTGGCTCCAGATGGCGTCCTCACCCTGCCACGGGTCACCGTCGGCCTGGTCGCCGCCGGAGTGGACGATCTGGAAGTGGTCGATGTAACCGTCCGACTCGTTGAAGTTGCCGTCGCCGTCGTGGTCGTACCGGTCCCACTGGTCGAACGACTTCATGTCGGCGGCGATCTGCGCGTCGGTCCGACCCTGCGCCTGCTGGTCGGCGACCCACTGGTTCGCCGCGTCGCGGACGAGCTGCCAGACGTTGTTGCAGGTGCTGGAGCCGCACGGGTAGCCGTTGGAACGGCCGTAGCGCGCCTCGTTGTAGCGCACCTTCACCCAGTCGGTGACCTTGCCGTCGACGCTGTAGCGGCCGGACGACTGGGCCTCGAAGTAGGTCTTGACCGACTCGACACCCGTCCCCTCACCGAAGTACAGGTTCTGGAAGTACTCCGCCGAGTAGTCGGGCTGCCACACCGTCGAGTTGTCCACGGCCCGGTTGGGCTCGGGGATCTCGTTGTGCAGCGGACCGTCGAACCGGGCCGGACCCGGGGTGTTCGGGTCGGTGTCCTGATCCGGGTAGCTCGGGTGCCGCTCGTTGCCGAACTCGGTCAGGATGACGAAGATCCGGTCCGTCGTCTCGCGGCCGAGCTCGACGTACTGGTCCTCGGTGGCGACGCCGGCCCGCTGCGTGGCCGAACGCTGGCCGTTCGCCCCGGTACCGGTGGTCTCGCCGACCTTCGCCACGGTGCTGACACCGCGCTTGGTCGCCTTGACCCGGCCGCTGACGACGTCGCTGACCGCCTTCTGACGCAGCTCGCGCCGCTTGTCCTCAAGCGGGTTGGGCAGTTCGTCAGAGGGGACGGGCTTGCTGGCGGCGGCCGCCGCCGGCGCGTCCGCCGGTGGTGCCGCGATGACGGGGGAGGCGAGCGACACGCCCACTCCCGACGCCAGCGACACGGTGAGCAGGCCCACCATGAGTTTACGCACTAAGAACCTCCGGTTCTACAGGCGCCGAAGCCACCACGATCAAGCGGTGGTCGGCCGTCCGGATAAGAGGCCCAGGTTGTTTCTGGGGCCATTGGTGAACCTAGACACTGCCGGGACCCGTGGGAAGACGGCTGCGTCGATTTGTTGCAAAGTTTTTTGGGAGGTGCTTTCGGGCGTCACACCGCGTGGCCTATGGAGTTGCCATGACCAGGTCTGATACTGATCAACGCATACGCGATGTATCGGCTACGCAACGCCTGCCGGTGGCATTCATCGATCACTTGTCGGGGCATTGCCGACAGCCCGCCCGGTGTCGTTATGACGCAACAGGCCCGCCGGGAGGGCTGCTCCCGACGGGCCTGCGCGTGGTCACCCGGGTGACCGTGGACCGGTGCCGGTCCGGACGGTCACCCGGGCTGGTGCATCAGTTGGTGGCCGGCGTGACGTACACCAGGGCGTACGAGTTGTCCCAGGCCGCCCACTTGATGGTGAGGCTGACGCCGTAGCTCACGCCCTGGTCGCCGGGGTTACCGGTGCCCAGGACGGTGAAGCCGAGATCGGTGCCGTACGCGTCGGTGGCCGGGGAACCGTCCGGGTTCACCGCCCGCGTGGTGTACGGGGCGCCGTTCCGGGACGGGACGACCACCGAGGCGTCGTTGTCCCGGGCGAAGAGCCGACCGTCGCGGATCTCGATACCCGGGTACCAGCCCTTGGCGTCGGTGAACGCCGGGACCGCCGGCTGGGCCGGGAAGTCCGTGCAGTACTCGCTGTTCGGCTCACCGGCCGCCTCCAGGCACTCCCGGAAGGGGTAGGTGGGCTTCAGCGAGAACGCGGCGTTCGACGACTGCGGCCGGCTCGGCAGGTTGTCCAGCGTGGACGGGTCCTTGACCGCAGCCTCGCCGGTACGGCGCAGCGGGTCGAAGTGCGAGTCCACGATGAGCAGACCGCCCTTGGCGCCGTAGCTGGGCAGGGTGGTCAGACCGGCGGTGACGTGGTTGATGTCACCGAGGGTGGTGTCCCGGTACCAGACCAGCATGCCCGGGGCGTTGTAGGAGATCCGGTCGACCTTCCACGCCTCGTTCGAGTAGATCGTGTCGTAGGCGTACTTCAGGCCCTTGTCGAAGCCGTCGAAGTTGCGCCACTCGGCGAGGTAGTAGTGCGCCTTGACCTGGCGACCCGGGTCGACCCGCCAGCCCGGGCCGGTGGTGTCGGTCCAGGTGCCACCGGTCTGCACCCAGCCGTTGGCGCCGTTCTCGACGTCGTCGCTCCAGGTGGTGGCGCCGCCGCCGGTGACCGAGAAGTCGTCGGCGAACCAACCCTTCTCCTGGAATGCGGCGTCGGTGGCCTGGCGCAGCCGGACCTGCACGGTGCTGCCCGCGTACGCCGACAGGTCGACGTAGTCGTGCCGCCAGCCGTGGCTGTCGCCGGTCAGGCCGTACTTCTTGTTGCCGAAGTCGGCCATCCGGCCGTTCGGGTCACCGTAGCCGTCGTTCGTGGTGACCAGGTTGCCGGCCGCGTCGTAGACCTTCTGCTCGGTCCAGGTGGTGCCACCGTCGGTCGAGACCTCGACGAAGCCGTAGTCCCAGTCCTCCTCGATGACGTAGTTGTTCCACATCCAGAACTTCGCGTCGGCGGCGGCCGGGACGGCGACCTCCCGGCTCAGCTTGATGTCCGCCCAGTCCTGGTCGGCGCCGCTGTACCACATGCCGGTGCCGCTGTGCGGCTCGGCGAGGGTGATCACCTTGTCCGGCAGGTCGACCTTGATGCCGTCCTGCGTGCCGGTCGGGGTACGCGAGGTCTGACCCAGCTTCACCGTGCGCGGGTCGGTACCCGGCGTGAGGGTCAGCGGCTCGGCCCAACCGAGCACCCACTTGTCCCACAGACCCATGTGGGTCGGCAGGGCCTGGAAGACCTCACCGGAGTGCGAGCCCGAGGCCATCAGGTCCCAGAAGTCCACATCCGAGTCGGCGTTGCCGGAGGTGTCGTAGAGGTCCGGCAGACCCAGGTCGTGGCCGTACTCGTGGGCGAAGACACCGACGCCCGCGTCCTCCGGCTGCACGATGTAGTTCGAGATCTTCAGGTCCGTACCGGGGATGGCGTAGCCACCGGCCACTGCGGACGAGTGCGCCCAGATGGCGTAGGTGCCCTCGGCGCCACCGCCCCGGGACTTGCCCTGGCCGGCGTGCACCAGCACCAGGTGGTCGATCACGCCGTCCGGCTCGAAGAAGTTGCCGTCACCGTCGCGGTCGCCCTGGTCCTCGATGTCGTAGTCGGCCCAGGGGAAGCTCGGGTCCATCGCGGCGAGCGCCTCGACCGCGTCGGTCGCCAGCCGGCCCGCGCCGAGCGGGTTGTCCGGGTGACCGTTCATCGACTGCATCCGGCCGGCGACCCAGTTGCCGTTCTCGTCCTGGGTGCAGCGGGAGGCGGCGTACCAGCCCTCGGAGTGGGGCAGCTTGATCCACGGGCTGGCCTGGCCGGCCACCGTGTAGGCGCCCTTGGACATCTCCAGGTACATGTTGCGCATGGTCCGGCCGGCCAGGCTGACGCCCGGCTTGCCGTCCGGCCCGGTCAGGTCCGGGCGGACCCGCTCGGTGATGCCGGTCTTCGAGTACAGCATCTTGTTGTAGTGCGCGGGCGAGAAGTCCGGCACCCACATCGAGTTGTTGTCCTCGTTGGCCAGGTTGGCCGGGTTCGGGATGTTGTTGTGCAGCGGGCCGTTCTGCACGGTGCCCGGCACGCAGGTCCGGTCGCCGAAGACCGTCTGCGGCACCATGACGTTGGTGAAGTCGTCGTTGGCCGTGTCGTTGAACTCCACGAGCAGGGTCAGCAACTTGGCGGTCTGGGTGGTCGTGGCCCTCTTGATCTTGCGAGGGCTCTGCTTGGTCCGGATCGCCTTGGCCTCGATCTTGGCCAGCTCGCGTGCGGTCACCGGGTTGCCCCCGGCGAACTTGCGGTCGTACGCCCGGGCCTCGTCGAGCACCGGGGCGTGGATCCCACCCTTGCCCTTGACCTCACGACCCTGCGAGTCCGGTTGGACCGCAGGCTCGCTGTAGTTGATGTAGAACTCGTCCGCACCGATCGTGGCAGGGACGGGGCGGGCGGATACCGCACTGGCGCCGGGCGTCACGGTGAGTGTCGTGGCCGCGAGCGCGATCGCGGGCAGGGCGACGAGTAGGCGTCGCCGCCGCCCGTTACGGGCATTGAGAGGTTGCATGCCGCTCCAATTCGTCGGGCATGGGGGAGAGGGCGGTCGGACATCGTTCCCGCCCGGATCAGGGCAGGGTGTCAGGTCCGACTCGCGCGAACATAATCAGCGGATCGCCCTACAGCAAGAGATACGTCAATGGTTCAGCCGACCGGCCGGTCCGGGATCATCCGAGCGGAGTGCGACACGCTCACATCGTCGTCAACCGCGATTCGGACGATGGATGCCGTCGGGCGCAACGGCAACCACGACGAAATCCGTCGCATGTGTCCGGTCGCCGGGGCGAGGTGCGAAAACGACGGTGGGTGGTGGCCCGAACGGGCCACCACCCACCGTGACGTTGCCGGGCCCCGGCGTCACTCGTCCTCGGACTTGCCGCCCTTCATCCCCGACGAGATCAGCTCCATCACCGAGGAGTCCTGGAGCGTCGTCACGTCGCCGAGCGACCGGTTCTCCGCGACGTCCCGCAGCAACCGCCGCATGATCTTGCCGGACCGGGTCTTCGGCAACTCGGCGACCAGCATGATCTGCCGTGGCTTCGCGATCGGGCCGAGGGTCTTCGCCACGTGGTTGCGCAGGTCGGCGATGAGCGCCTCCCCGGCGTCCCCGGAGACGTCGGCGGTACCGCGCGGAATGGCGAACGCCACGATCGCCTGCCCGGTCGTCGGATCGGTCGCGCCCACCACCGCCGCCTCGGCCACCGACGGGTGCGACACCAGCGCCGACTCGACCTCGGTGGTGGAGATGTTGTGCCCGGACACCAGCATCACGTCGTCGACCCGACCCAGCAGCCACACGTGCCCGTCGGCGTCCTTCTTCGCCCCGTCACCGGCGAAGTACATGCCGTCGAAACGCGACCAGTACGTCTCGACGAAGCGGTTGTCGTCACCCCAGATGGTGCGCAACATGGACGGCCACGGCTCGCGCAGCACCAGGTAGCCACCACCACCGTTCGGCACCGACTGGCCCTGGTCGTCCACCACGTCCGCGCTGATCCCCGGCAGCGGCGTCATCGCGCTGCCCGGCTTCGTCGCGGTCACCCCGGGCAACGGCGAGATCATGATGGCGCCGGTCTCGGTCTGCCACCAGGTGTCCACGATGGGCAGTTCACCCCGGCCGACGTGCTGCCTGTACCACATCCACGCCTCGGGGTTGATCGGCTCACCGACGCTGCCCAGCAGGCGCAGCGAGGAGAGGTCGAACCCGGCCGGGATGTCCTCGCCCCACTTCATCATGGTGCGGATCAGGGTCGGCGCGGTGTAGAGGATCGTCACCCCGTACCTGTCGACGATCTCCCACACCCGGCCCTTGTGCGGGGTGTCCGGGGTGCCCTCGTACATCACCTGGGTGGCACCGTTGGCCAACGGGCCGTACACGATGTACGAGTGCCCGGTCACCCAGCCGATGTCGGCGGTGCACCAGTAGACGTCCGTCTCCGGCTTCAGGTCGAAGACCGCGTGCGCGGTGTACGCCGTCTGGGTCAGGTAGCCACCGGTGGTGTGCAGGATGCCCTTCGGCTTCGCGGTGGTGCCACTGGTGTAGAGGATGAACAGCGGGTGCTCGGCGTCGAACGGCTCCGCGGTGTGTTCCGGCGACGCCTGCTCCACCGTCTCGTGCCACCAGTGGTCCCGGTCCGACCAGGCGACCTCCTCGCCGGTCCGACGGACCACCAGGACGTGCTCCACCGAGCCGGAGCGGGACACCGCCTCGTCCACGGTCGGCTTCAACGCCGACGGCTTGCCCCGCCGGAACCCGCCGTCGGCGGTGATCACCACCTTGGCGCTGGCGTCGGCGATCCGGCTGCTCAGGGCGTCGGCGGAGAACCCGCCGAAGACCACGCTGTGGGTCGCGCCGATCCGGGCACAGGCCAGCATGGCGACCGCGGCCTCCGGGATCATCGGCAGGTAGATCGCCACCCGGTCCCCGGCGGTCACCCCCAGCCCGGTCAGCGCGTTCGCCGCCTGGCAGGTCATCCGGTGCAGATCGGCGTACGTGATGGTGCGGGTGTCCCCGGGCTCGCCCTCCCAGTGGATGGCCACCCGGTCCCCGAGACCCGCCTCGACGTGCCGGTCCAGGCAGTTGTAGGCCACGTTGAGCCGGCCGCCGACGAACCACTTCGCGAACGGCGGGTTCGACCAGTCCAGCACCTGCTCCCAGTCCTGGGCCCAGGCCAGCCGCCGGGCCTGCCGCTCCCAGAAGGCGAGCCGGTCGGCGTCCGCCTCGGCGTACGCGTCGGCCTTGACGTTGGCCTCGGCGGCGAGCGCGGCCGGCGGCGGGAACTGACGGGTCTCCTTCAGCAGGTTCTCCAGCGTTTCGCTCATGCCGTCGCCCCCGGGGTCGTGATCATGCGCAACTCCTCGTGCCTCGCGTGACCTGCATCTCGTTCCTGGGGTGAGAGGTTACGGGGAGTGCCACCCTGCGGCGACCGGTGTACCCGAACCGGCGCGCCGAACGGGCGCCGAGGCGCGCCGGAAGGCGACCATGCGCAGGCCGGGTGCGCGACGACCCGCCGGTTGCGCAGCCGGCCTGCGCGACGACCCGTCGTGCTGCGCAACCGGGTGCGCGGACGTCCCGGACAGTGACCACGACCGTCGGGTGGCGCAGCTCACGTCGCCGACCCCGGTCCTCCGGTCGGGTGACGCGTGTCGGTGGTCGCGTTTGTGGCCGGCCCGTCCCGGGGCCGGGCCGGGGTCGCTAGCGTGGCACCGTGACGACCGACCCGCTCGCCCCGCTGCTCGCGCTCGCCGACATCGCACCCGCTGTGGAACACGCCCGGGACCGGGTCGACCAGGCCCTCCGCCACCGCGCGCTGCGCCGGCAGGGCGGCCAGGTCGCCGCCGAGCTGAGCCTGCGCTCCGCAGTGGCGAGCGCCGCGCTGGAGGGGTACCCCCACGACCGGGAGGCCGTCCGGGCCGGCACCGTCACCGACCCGGTGCTCCAGGGTGCGCTGCGGGTCGCCGGGGCGCTCCCCGGGCTGACCGACCTGTGGCCGAAGGCGCCCCGACAGGCCCTCGCCAAACTGCACGTGCTGGCCGCCCGGGATGTCGTACCCGCCGACGCGCTGGGCCGTCCGACCGCCGACCCGGTCGTCGGTACCCGCCTCGACGGCCTCGCCGCCCTGGTCGCCGGCGGCACCCGGGTCCCCCCGTTGGTACTGGCCGCCGTGGTACACGGCGAACTGCTGGCGCTGCGGCCGTTCGCCGGGCCGTCCGGGATCGTGGCCCGGGCCGCCGCCCGGCTCACCCTCATGTCCACCGGCCTGGACCCGCGTGGCCTGCTCGCCGTCGAAGTCGGCCACCAGGATCGGGAACCGGAGTACGTCGGCGCGGCCGGTGCCTTCGCCACCGGTACCCCCGACGGGATCCGGTCCTGGTTGCGGCACTACACGGCAGCCGTCGAGGTGGCCGCCACCCAGCTCACCGAGGTCGGCGACAGCCTGTAAGGAAGGGCCCCTTCCTAACGCATTCGGTAGAGGAAGGGCCCCCTGTCAACAGGTGAGCTGGGTCAGGCGCGCCGGACCGCCCGGGTGACCTTCGACCGGAGAGCCCGCCGGGCGACCGGCCCCAGGTCGTCCACGATCTCGATGAGTACGGCAAGCTGGTCGAGCGCGGACATCGCCCGCCCGGCCGCCACCCGGTCCACCCCGTCGTAGAGTTCCAGACCGATGAACGCGGCCGACACGGCGCGGGCCAGCCCGGGTACGTCCGCGATCTCGGCGAACGGCGAGCCGGCGAGCAGCCGGTCCAGGACGGCCTCGATCTCGTCCACCCAGAGTTGGAGCGCGTCGGCCGTCGGGGCGGCCAGCCGCTCGTCGGCCTGCGCCCCGGCGAGCATCTGGGCGAGAAAGGAGACGTTGCCCAGGTCCCGCTCCTGCTCGTGCAGGGCGCGTCCGACGGCGAGCAGCTCACGCAACGATCCGACGGCGGCCAACCGTGCCGACCAGTGCCCGACCCGCTCCGCAGTACTCGCCCGGCAGGCGGCCGTCAGCAGGTCGTCCACGCTGCCGTAGTGGTAGAAGACCAGCGCCTGGTTCACCCCGGCGGCGGCGGCGATGGTACGGGCGGAGACCCCGGCGATGCCGTGCTCCCGGATCGCGGCGATGGCACCGTCCAGGAGACGTTGCTTGGTGTCGGACATCCCTCTCCTCGCGTACCGGCCGGGTGCGGCGATGCGATCATCGCATCGGTCACCAGTTGCGCGAGCCAGGCGACGCCGGGCAGCCGGAGGGTCCAGCCGACCAGTGCCCAGCCGAGGGTGACGTGTTCGAGTGCGCGGGCGACGGCGGCCACCCCCTGTTCCCGGTGACCGTCGCCGCCCACGTACTCCGCCCGCCTCAGCCCTTGCCCGTGGGTCCGGGCGGGTCGGATGGCGAGGCCCGCCGGATGCCGGCGGGCCAGGAAACGCCAGACCGCCGCGCACGGCCCGCAGTCGTCGTCGAGCCAGAGGACCGCAGCCGGACCCGGGAGGTACGGCCGCCAGCGTGGCCACCAGCTCCGGACCTGTCGCCGGTAGGCCCGCCAGTTCTCCGGGTACCGCCCGGCGAGGTCGTACCCCTCGTGCGGCCCGGCCACCGCAGCGGCGAAGGCGACCGCCGTCACGCCTGCGGCGACGAGCGCCAGGCTCCGGGTCACCGCCGCGGTGAACAGCATCAGGGCGATCGCGCCGCACTGCATCGGGTTGGCCAGATACGCGTACGGCCCGGTGGTGACCAGCCGGCGGGGCGGATCCCACGGGTACGGGGTGCCGCCGCCCCGGACCGCGAACTCACGTACGGCAGCGAGTGCCGGGGTCGCCACCAGCAGGGCGACCTGCCCGACGAGCAGCAGCCGGGACGCGGGCAGTTCGGTGAGCCCGACCCAGGAACCGCCACCGACCTCGAAGGCCAGGGTCGGCACGAACCAGAGCAGCAGGGCGGTGAAGAGGACGACCTGGAGCGGTACCCGGACGCCCAGGTGCCGCCGGTCCGCGCAGTACCGGCCGAGCAGTTGGGCGGGAAGAGCCACGGCGAGCAACCCGACCGCCTCCCCGACGAGCCAGTGCGGGCCGAGCCGGACCAGTGGGTGCAGGGCGGGCAGGGCCACCGCGTCGACCCAGAGCAGCAGGCCCAGCGCCAGTGGGAGTGGAAGAACCTTCCGGAGCAGCACCGGTAGCGGACCCCACAGGGCGGCCCAGCCGATCCACAGGTCCACCGGCAGCCCCCGGTACGCGCCGCGTACCGGGGCGAAGCTGTACCAACCGGTGTGCCGGGCCACCTCGTCGAGCGCGGCGATGCCGACGGCGCTGGCGACGAAGGCAAGCAGTGCCGCAGCCCGCGCCGCGCGGTGCCGTTCCAGCCGGGCGGCGGCGAGTACGGCCAGCAGGGGGAGCGCCAGACTGAGGTACCGGGCGGTGGTCATCGCAGCGTCGTCATGTCCAGCAGGTGCCCGACCCCTTCGCTGAGCAGAAGGTGCTGCACCGGCCCGAAGTACCAGGACGGGTCGAGACCGCGTCGGTAGTCCACCCTGATCCGGACCTCGGTGTGCCCGGCGTCGACGGCCTGCCAGCGCAGGTCCGCGTGCCGCCAGGTGAACCAGCGTGCCGTGATCGAGGTGTCCTCGACGAAGCGGAACGTCACCTGCCCGGGCCGGACGCTCTCGACCTCGGCGAGCAGATGGCCGCCCGGTCCGTGCGTGCTGCCGTGGTAGCCGAACATCCAGCGGTCGCCAACGGCCAGGCCGTCGCCGCTGACCTGGCCGGGAGTGGGGGCACCCAGCAGCCGCAGCGGTACCGAGCGGACCGGGACGGGTCGGGGGCCGGCCGCGAGTCGCTCGGTGACCCGGTCGACGGGTAGCGCGACCACCCGGACCGCCTCGACCGTCTGCTCCGGGGCCAGCCGGGGTCCGACGCCGCTGCCCTCCAGACCGGGCAGGAGCAGCAGCGGCACGGCGAGGACCGCGTACGGCCGCGAGGCGTCACGCAGGGCGCGGATCAGTGCGGTGGTGCCGTGTGCCACCGCGTACACCAGCGGGGCGGCCAGGACGACGCAGACGGCACCCTCGTGCAGCGCCACCGCAGCCAGGAGCAGGGCGATCGTGGTGACCACGAAGACCCGGCCGTGTGCCGTCCGGCCGGGGGTGAGGGCCAGCGCCACCGCGAGGATCACCGGCAGCGCCACGAACAGCAGGGCGCTGTCGGCCCGCCCGCTGCGGACCGCCACCGTGAAGACCACCAGCCCGAAGAGACCGATCAGCCCGGCCAGCACCCAGTTGGCGGTGGTCCGGCGTGGTGGTGGTTGGTCCGGTACAGACATGACGCCTCCCCGTTTGAGCGAACGCTTAAAACGGAGCATAGGCGTAGTTGAGCGATCGCTCAAACGGGGAGCGTGCCGAACCGCGCCGGGACAGGTGGATGTCGGTGTACGCCGACCGGCGACAGAGGTCCGGTCAGGTGACGGGACCGCCCGAGGTGGCGGTCAGCCGGCGGCGCGGTCAGCCGGCGGCGGTACGCGCCCGGTGGCGGTGAGGATCAGACGGTACGCGCCCGGTGGCGGTGAGGATCAGACGGTACGCGCCCGGTGGCGGTGGG
>NZ_WVUH01000117.1 GCF_017614955.1 Micromonospora echinofusca | reverse complement strand
CAGGCCCCCGTAGCCCGGCGACCCCGGCCCCCTCCGGAGCCGCAACCGCCCGCGAGCGGCATACCGGTCAGGTATGAATATGACGCACCGATATGACGCTCACCGCGACAACGTCCGTCCGGACCCGGACAGCGCCCCACCCAGAACGGCCTCGATCGCGCCGGCCGCCCGGTCGGCCCCACCGGCCCCGGCCACCTCTGGCCGCGCCGGTACCGGCGTGTCGAGCGCCGCCCGGACCGCCCCGGCCACCGCCTCCGCCGTCCAGTCCGGTTCGGACAGCGGGTGCGCCAGCCCGAGCCGGGCCAGCCGGTCGGCGTTGTCCGGCCGGTCCAGCCCGCTGGCCAGGATCACCTGCGGGGTACCGCTGGCCAGCGCCCGGCCGAGGGTGCCGATCCCGCCGTGGTGTACCACGGCCGCCACGTGCGGGGCGATGGCGCGGAACGGCAGCCGGGGAAACCAGAACGTCCCGGGCGGCAGCGGATCGGGGACCAGGTCCCGGTGGCGCACCGCGAGCAGGGCGCGCTGGCCGAGCGAGCTGATCGCGGCGACCGCGCTGCGGTAGAACGCGCGGTGCAGCAGTCGGCCGGTACCGCCGCTGACCAGCAGGGGCGGCGGTCCGTCGGCGAGCAGTCGGGCCACCTCGGGCGGTACCTCGTCCGGCTGGTCGGCGTCGGCCAGCACGAACCCGGCCAGCGGGGTGCCCGGCGGACTGGCGGTGCCGGCCCGGTCGAACCAGGACGGCCAGAGACCCACGTAGCGGTGCGCCGACGACATCCAGCCCGACCAGTCCCCCACCGGCGGCAACCCGACGTCGGCGCGGGCGGTGTCGATCCGGTCGGCGAGGACCTGGCTGTAGAGCCAGGCCACCCGGTCCCGGGCGAGCAGCTGGAACGGCGAGTGGGCCAGACAGACCAGCGGGGCGCCGGTCGCCTCGGCGGCGATGAGCGCGGACTGCCCGGACAACGACGCACCGACCAGGACGGTCTCCCCCGGCCGGTGCCGGCGGACCAGTTCACCGACCTCGAACCGGAGCTGGGTGAACAGGCCGGTGCGGTCGAAGTGCTCGCGGAACTGTTCGATGCGGGTGGCGTCGGCCTGCTCGGCGGCGTCGGCGAGGTGGTACTCGTACTCGGCGATCGTGTCGACCGGCACGAAGTCGAGGCCGGCGGCACCCACCGCCGGGCGGTAGTACTCGTGGCTGAGCACCGTCACGTCATGGCCCCGGGCCCGCAACGCCCGGCCGACCCGGACGAACGGCAGCACGTCACCGTCGGTGCCGTGGACCACCATCAGGACAACGGGCACGGTCGGGCGTACTCAGTAGTTCTCGACGGCGTTGGTCCGGCTCGGCCAGTACCGCTGGCCCGGCACCGCCTGGTAGTGCGGCCAGCGGGGCGGGTCGCCGGCCGGCTGGTCACCGAGGACGGTGACCCGCTGACCGAGGCGCCGGCCGACGTAGTCGTTGACCGCGTAGTGCTGGGTGACCCGGTTGTCCCAGACCGCCACGTCGCCGCTGCGCCACCGGTACCGGCAGGTGAACTGCGGCTGCTCGGAGAAGTCGAAGAGGTGGTCGAGCAGGGCGTCGCTCTCGTTGCGGGTCAACTGGGGGATGTGCGAGGTGAACAACCGGTTGACGTAGAGGGCGCGTCGCCCGGTCTCCGGGTGCACCCGCACCACGGGGTGTTCGGCCCGGCTGGTGAACTCGTTGCCGATCCGGATGACGTGGATCGCGGTCAGCCCGTCGAGCAGGTCCCGCATCGGTGCGGACAGCTGCTCGTAGACCAGGTACTGGTTGGTCCACACGGTGTCGCCACCGACCGGCGGGCACTGCACGATCTGCAGGATCGAGGCGAGCGGCGGGCTGGTGTGGAAGGTCATGTCGGTGTGCCAGATGTCGACCTTGCCGCCGTTGTCGGAGTCGATGACCACGATCTCCGGGTGACCGTCCAGACGGGGCAGGTAGGGGTGCAGTTCCACCTCACCGAACCGGCGACCGAACGCGACGTGGGCTGCGGGCGGCAGGTCCTGCTGGCCGACGACGAAGATGACCAGGTGTTCCAGGAGCAGCCGGTGCAGCTCGGCGAACCCGGCGTCGGTCAGGTGGGCCAGGTCGACCCCGTGGACCTCGGCACCGAGCGCGCCGGACACCGGCCGGACCTCGAACAGGGTGCTGCTGGTGGAACCCGGCATCTTCTCCCCCGGCCACGACGACGCGACGGCACACGGCCCCGGGCGGGAACCCGACCGTACGCCGCCCCGGCCCCGGAAGTATTCCAGAGCGCGTGGGGGTCACCAAACCCTCGGAGCGACTTTTCTCGATCACCTGACGCCCGTTGACGTGGCCGGTGGAGGCTGGCGAGAATCGATCACCATTCGCCCCGACCCTGAGGGAGCACCGAAGGATGACGGAGAACCCGGCCCGATGAGCGCTCCACTGGGCGCGGAGGACGCCAACGCCCGGCTCGGCCGGCTCACCGACCTCGCCACCCCGTTCGCCGTCCGGGTCCTGGCCACCCTGCGGGTACCCGACCTGATCGCCCGGGGCGTGACCGGTCTGGGCGCGCTGGCCGAGGAGTGCGGAGCGGATCCCGACGCGCTCGGCCGGCTGCTGCGCTACCTGGTGCACCGGGACGTGCTGACCGAACCGGCGCCGGACGAGTTCGCGCTGACCGAGGTGGGGGAACTGCTGCGGGAGACCGGCCCGGCCGGGCAGCGCGGCTGGCTGGACCTGACCGGACTGGGTGCCCGGATGGACCTGGCCTACCAGGGTCTGCTGCACTCGGTCCGGACCGGGGCACCGGCGTACGAGGTGGTGCACGGGCGTCCGTTCTGGGCCGAGCTGGACGCCGACGCGGAGCTGCGCCGGTACTTCGACGAGCTGATGATGACCCAGCAGCACCTGACCGCACCGCAGGTCGCCGAGCTGTACGACTGGCGCGGGGTGGGGCACGTCTACGACGTCGGCGGGGGCAGCGGCGCGCTGCTGACCACCCTGCTGCACGCCCACCCGCACCTGCGGGGCACCCTGGTCGACCGGGCGCCGGCCGCTGCGGCGGCGGCGGAACGGATCGCCGCGAGCGGGCTGGCCGACCGGGCCGGCACCGCCGCCGGGGACTTCTTCGCCGAACTGCCCGCCGGTGGGGACGTGTACGTGGTGTCCCGGGCGCTCACCGACTGGGCCGACAGCGAGGCGGCCACCATCCTGCGCCGCTGCGCCGAGGCGGCCGGGCGGACCGGCCGGGTCCTGATCGTCGAGGTGCTGCCCACCGAGCCGTACGTGCCGTACCTGGCGCCGTTCGACCTGCAGATGCTGGTGGTGGTGGGTGGTCGGGAACGCTCGCTGGCCGACTTCGACACCCTCGCCGGGGTCGCCGGGATGACCGTTTCCCGGGTGCTGCGGGGGCGGGACGGGCTCACCCTCATCGAGTGCACGCCGGCCGGGTAGCCGCCCGGTGCGGTTGCTGCTGACCGGCCAGCCCATCTGGTCGCACCTGGTACCGGCGCTGGTGCCGCTGGCCCGGGCCGCCCGGGCGGCCGGTCACCGGGTGGCCCTGGCCACCGCCGGGTCGATGGCCGGTGAGCTGGCCGCCCACGGGGTGGACCACCTGCCGCTGCCGGGCGTGCCGGGGCAGGACGAGCTGCGCCACGATCCGGCCCTGGCCGACCGGTTCGGCCTGCCCCGGCAGTTGATGGCCCCGGGCAGCCGTACCGTCGACCCGGGGGTGTGGCGGCAGATCGCCCGCGCCTACGCCGGTCCGGTCGCCGGCTGCTTCGCGGCCGAGCTGCTGCCGGTGGCCCGGCGGTGGCGGCCGGACGTGATCGTGCGGGAGCCGGCCGAGTACGGCGGCTACCTGGTGGCCGAACGGCTGGGCGTCCCGCACGCCACCCTGGACATCGCCCCGTTCGCGGCGCTGGACCTGCCGTTGGTCACCGACGTGCTGGACGCCCAGCGGGCCGCGCTGGGGCTCGACCCGACCGGGGACCCGTGCCATCCGTTCCGGTACCTGCGGGCGGGGCTGCTGCCCGAGCAGTGGTACCCGCCGGCGCTGCGCCCGCCGACCGGACGGTCCTACCGGTTCCCGGAGCCGCCCGGTGAGCCCCTGCCGCACCGGTACGCCGAACTGCCGGCCGACCGGCCACTGGTCCTGGCCAGCCTCGGTTCGCTGGTGCTCAGCCTGCCCGGGATCGCCGACCTGCTCCCGGTGCTCGTGGCCGCCCTGGGTGAACTGCCGGCCACCGCGGTCGTCGCGCTCGGCGGCCGGGCCGACCTGGCCGGGCGGCTCGGCCGACCACCGGCCAACGTGCACGTCGTACCGTTCGCCCCGCAGCGGGCCCTGCTGCCCGGCTGCGAGCTGTTCCTCACCCACGCCGGGTTCAGCTCCACCCGGGAGGCGATCGCCGCCGGGGTACCGATGGTGGCTCTGCCGGTGGTCGCCGACCAGCCGCCCAACGCGGACCGGATCGCCGAGCTGGGGCTGGGGGTACGCCTGTCGATCGAGGGACTGACCGTGGCGTCCGTGGTGGACGCCTGCACCGCCGTACTGGCCGATCCCGGCTACCGGTGGCGGGTCCGGGCCATGCAGCGGCGGCTGCTGGCCGCCCCGGGGATCGACCAGCTCCTCACCGACCTGGCCGGACTGGCCGCGCCGGCCGACTGAGCCGGGTTGGCCGGGTTGGCGGCACGGAACCCTGGGCCGGGCTCGGGGTGCGGCTCAGGCCGACCGGGCCGGCAGCCGGCGACGCCGTTCGGCGAGGATCGGCCCGACCTGGGCGATCACCGCCGGGCGCAGCATGTGCTCGTGCCGGGCGACGATGTCCACGTCGTCGATCCGACCTCGCACGTGCGGGCGCCAGTCCTCGACGGTCTGGAGGTTGATCGGCTGGCTGAGCGTCGCGGCGAAGAGCAGCAGGTCCCCGTCGTACGGTTCGGGCCGGTAGCGTCGGGCGGCGGTGAGGTTGGTGGCGGCGGTCCGCAGCAGGGCGGTGACCCGCTCCTCGGGCCAGTCGGCGAGGGCGCCACCGGCGTCCCGGATGATCCGGGCCACCCGCCCGTCGTCGAGCGACTCACCGTCGAGCAGCTTCGGGTCGTACCCGAAGTCGGCCAGGACCACGTCGAGCAGCACCCGGCGGTGTTCCTCGGTGTGCAGTTCCGGGTCGCTGGGGTACGCGTCGAGCAGCGCGAGCAGCTCGACCGGGGCGCCCCGGCGGGACAGCTCGGTGGCGGTGGCGTACGCGAGGATCCCGCCCAGGGACCAGCCGAGCAGGTGGTACGGGCCGGGGTGCACGGCCTGGATCCGGTCGGCGAAGTCGGCGGCCATCGCCGGCACGCTGGTCAGCGGCGGTTCGCCGCCGGCCAGCCCCCGGGACTGGAGTCCGTAGACCGGGTGGTCGCCGTCGATGTGCCGGAGCAGGGCGGAGTAGCACCAGGACAGTCCGGTGACCGGCGGCAGGCAGAACAGCGGTGTCCCGCTGCCGGCGGTGCGCAGCGGCAGTAGCGGGTCCAGGGCGGACGGCCGGGTGCCGCCGGGCGTACCGGAGCCGGTGGCGAGCCGGTCGGCGAGGCCGGCGACGGTGGGGCACTCGAAGACCGTCCGCAGGTCCAGGTCGGCGTCGAGGACGGTCCGGATGCGGCTGGCCAGCCGGGCGGCGTGCAGCGAGTGCCCGCCGAGGGCGAAGAAGCTGTCGTCGACCCCGACCAGCGGCACCTCCAGGATCTCGGCGAAGAGTCCACAGAGCACCACCTCGTGGTGGGTGCGCGGGGCCCGGCCGGAGACCACCGTGGTCAGCGCCACGGTGGGCAGGGCGGCCCGGTCCACCTTGCCGTTGCTGGTCGACGGCAGGGTCGGCAGGACCACCAGCGCGGCCGGGACCATGTGCCCGGGAAGCCGGTCGGCCAGCCAGGCCCGGACCGCTCCCGACTGCGGGTCGGCCCGCCCCGGTACCGGGGTGAGGTAGCCGACCAGCCGCTGGTCGCCACCGGGTTCGGCGCGGACCACCACCGCCGCCTGACCGACGTCGGGGTGACCGGCCAGCACCGTCTCGATCTCGCCCAGTTCGATCCGGTTGCCCCGGATCTTCACCTGGCCGTCGGTGCGACCGACGAACACCAGTCCACCGTCGGCCCGGCGGCGCATCCGGTCCCCGGTGCGGTACATCCGGGAACCGGGTGGGCCGAACGGGTCGGGCAGGAACCGCTCGGCGGTCAGGGCGGGCCGGTCGTGGTAGCCCCGGGCGAGCTGGTCGCCGCCGACGTACAGCTCGCCGACGGTACCGTCCGGAACCGGCTGGCCGGCCTGGTCGAGCAGGTAGAGCCGGGTGTTCCAGGCCGGGCCGCCGACCGGCACCCCGTCGGTGGGGTCGCCGTCGGACGCTCGGACCGTCACGCCGTCGGCCCCGCCGGCGCCGGTGCCGCCCTCGGCGTACGCCGGGCCGGCGGTCACCGCCACGGCGGTCTCGGTGGGCCCGTAGAGGTTCTCCAGTCCCGGTCCGCGCACCTCGGCGTACCGGTTGGCCAGGTCGACCGGGAGCGCCTCGCCGATGCAGAGGGTCCGGCGCAGGGTGACGCAGTGCGCCGCCGCCGGCTCCTCGACGAACTCCCGCAGCATCGACGGGACGAACCCGGCCGTGGTGACGCCCCGGTCGCGGATCAGTTGGGCGAGGTGGCGCGGGTCGCGGTGCGCGTCGGGCCGGACCAGCACGGCGGTGGCGCCGGTCAGCAGCGGCCAGAAGTACTCCCACACCGACACGTCGAACCCGGCCGGGGTCTTGACCAGTACCCGGTCGTCGGGGGTGAGCCGGTACCGGTCCTGCATCCAGAGCAGGTGGTTGACCACCGCCCGGTGGCTGACCACGACCCCCTTGGGGTGACCGGTGGAGCCCGAGGTGTAGAGCAGGTAGGCCGGGTGGTCCGGGTCCAGCGGGCCGGTCCGGTCGGCGTCGGTCGGGTCGGTCGACGGGCGGGCGGCCAGGGCCGACCCGGTCGCCGGGTCGTCCAGCAGCAGCGTCGCCGGCCCGACGCCGGGCAGGTCGACCCGGCTGCGCCGGTCGGTCAGCAGCAGCGTCGGCCGGGCGTCGGCGAGCAGGAAGGCGAGCCGGTCGGCCGGCTGGCCGGCGTCCACCGGGAGGTACGCGGCGCCGGCCTTGAGGACCGCCAGCAACGCGACCACCTGGTCGACCGAGCGGGGCAGCGCGACCGCGACCACGGTCTCCGGCCCGGCGCCCCGGGCGGTCAGCTCGTGGGCCAGCCGGTTGGCGCGGGCGTCCAGGTCGGCGTAGGTCAGGGTGGTGCCGTCGGCGGCGATCAGCGCCGGGGCGTGCGGGGTGGCCGTGACCGGGGTCCGCAGCAGCGCGGGCAGGACGGTACCCGGTACCGCCCGGACGGTGCCGGCCGGTGGTCGCACGGCGGTGGCCTGCTCGGCGGGGGTGAGCAGGGGCACCCGGTCGACGCGGGTGTCCGGGTGCCGGCAGAGGGTCTCCAGCAGCCGGATGAACCGGTCCTGGTGGGCGGTGATGCCGGGCAGGTCGTACCGGGCCGGGTTGGCGGTGAAGTCGATGCGGACCCGGCCGCTGTCCAGGTCGCCGTAGACGTCGATGGAGAGGTCCTCGACCGGCCCGGACTCCAGCACGTGGCCCACCGTGGACAGCCCGGTCATCTGGTGGTGGTAGTCGAAGGGCATCAGGTTGACGCACGGTCCGTAGAGGCGCCGACCGTCGTCGAGGGCCCGCAGGTCGGTGCGGAGGTCCTCCAGCCGGTACCGCTGGTGGCGCAGCAGGTGCCGGATCTCCTCGGCGGCCTGCCCGGTCAGCGCGGCGAAGGTGTCACCGGGGTGGATGGTCAGCCGCAGCGGCAGGATGGTCATCATCATGCCCGGCGTGATCTTGGCGAGCCGGCCCCACCGGCCGGTGACCGGGAAGCCGAGGACCACGTCCGGCGCGCCGGTGAGCCGGTGCAGGTAGCTGGCTGCGGCGGCGACCACGGTGGTGTTCCAGCCGCCCCGGGGTACGGCGGCCCGGAGCCGGTCGACGGTCTCGGCGCTCAGGTCGACCCGGCGCCGGAGCACCCGGTGGGACGGGCCGGCCGCGCGGTCGGTCAGCCCGACGACCGGGGGCCGGTCGGCGAACCGGGCCAGCCAGTGGTCGCGGTCCTCGGCGAACCGGGTCGACGAGCGGTACGCGGCCTCCTCGGCCCAGACCCGGGGCAACGAGCCGGGCACGGTGGGCGGGCAGGGCGCCCCGGTCCGGGTGGCGTCGTATATCTGCGCGATGCGGGCGTTGAAGAGGGAGAACGCGTACGCGTCCAGGACCACGTGGTGGAATCGCAGATAGTAGAGATGGTGGTCGGCAGCGATCCGGAACAATGCCGCACCGAGTAATGGACCGTCGGTCATCGACACCGGACGGCCCAGGTCCCGGGCCATCCAGGATTGTGCTGCGGCAACCGGTTCCGGCTCGGCGCGGACGTCGACAATTGTCGGGGTCCACTCGAATGGCGCGCCGATGGTCTGCCACGGCTCACCGCCGTCCTCGCCGAAACGCAGGCGGGTCGCCTCGGCCTCGGCCAACGCCCGGCCTATCGCATTTTCCAGCGCCGCCAGGTCGGCCGGTCCACGGATATCGGCGAAACCGCCGATGTTGTACGCCGGACTCGCCGGATCGAGCTGTTGACCGAACCAGACACCGGACTGGGCGGTCGACAGGGGTCGACGGGAGTCAGCCACGATCATCCACCTCACGCTCGCGGACACCGGGTCGATCGCCGGCTGCCCGAACGGTATGCACGGATACTTGCGATCACCCGGAGCCGCGTCAACCCCAGGACCCGCCTCGCCGCCACCGCCAGCCCTGTCGCCGGCCGCTCAGGGTCCGTCGGGTCCACCGTCGACGGACGGGACGTCGACGCCGACGGGACGGACGGAGGGGTCCGACCCGGCGGCCCACCCCAGCCGATGGCGGCAAATGTCCTTATTGAACCACAGCGATGACTCTGCCCGGCTTCCTGAGATTGGCGCGTTTCGCCGACGCTGGAAGTACTGGGTACCGGATGCCCGGACCCGCCACAATTTCCGCCACACGCCGCACGGGAACGATCGTAATAGCCCCGCAAAATCAACGTCTTTACGTTGCGTGGACGCGCTGGTAGCATGCACTCAATCGAAAGCCCGATCAGCGCAAGTCAATTCCGCGAACAAAGGCCAGGAAATATGACCGCCGTTGCCGGGACAGATCCTCGGAATTTCATCAGGGACCTGACACGGAGTCCTTCCGGTCGCCTCCTCCAGAACGCGCTGGAAAATCGCTGGCCGACCACTCCGGACCGCCTGTCGACAATAGTTCGCTATGCGCTGCTCCCGGCCGGGAAAATGCTCCGGCCGATAATGACCCTGGAAAGCGCCGCAGCCGTCGGCGGCGACCCCGCTCCGGTGCTGCCGGCCGCGCTGGCCATGGAGTACCTGCACGTCGCCACCCTCGTGCACGACGACATCATCGACGCCGACGAGGTCCGCCGCGGCCGACCCGCGGTGCCCACCGCATTCGGTCTGCCGGACGCGATCGTCACCGGTGACCACCTGATCTTCTGCGCCTTCGCCTCGATAGTGGAATGCGGTGCCGGGGGCGTACCGGCCGACCGGGTCGCCACCGCCGTCGGCGCGCTGGCCGCCGCCGGCAACGACATGTGCCGGGGACAGATCCTGGAGTCCGAACTGGTCGGCGACCCGGACACCGGGGTGGAGCGTTACCTGGAGATGGTGCGGCTGAAGACCGGCGCCCTGTTCCGGGCGGTCTGCCACGTCGGGGCCGCGCTCGGTGGCGCCGACGAGGAGGGCGCCGCCCAGCTCGCCGGGTACGGCGAGCAACTCGGCATCGCCTTCCAGATCCGCGACGACCTGCTCTCCTACACGACGGTCGCGCAGTCGATCGGCAAGTCGACCACCAGCGACCTGAGCAACGGGCGACCCACCCTGCCGCTGCTGCTGGCCCACCAGGCCGCCAGCCCGCAGGTGCGGGCCCGGCTGACCGCCGCGCTGCGCGGCCACCGGGCCGACCCGGCGACCGTGGCGGAGGTGCAGCGCATCCTCGCCGACACCGCCGCCCTCGACCGGACCCGGGACTGCCTGGTCGGCCACGCCGGGCAGGCCCGGGACCGGTTGGCCGGGCTGCCCCCGTCGACCAGTGCGGCGCTGCTGGACGCCGTGGCCCGGTGGGCCGCGGCCCACCGGTGGTGACCGCCACCGCCGGCCGCCCCGGCGTGCTCCGCGCCCACGTGCAGACCTGGCGGCCGTACACCCTCTGGTACATCGGGCTGGTCGGCCTCGCCGGTGCCGGGCTGGCCGGTGACCGGCCCAGCTGGTGGCGGCTCCTCGCGGCCTGGGCCACCCCGACGATCGGCTGGATCGGCGGGCACTACCTCAGCGACTGGTTCGACCGGCGGCTCGACGCGGTGAGCAAACCGCACCGGCCCATCCCCTCCGGCGTGCTACCGGCCACCACGGCACTGGTCTGCGGGGGCGCCTGCCTGGTCGCCGTCGGTACGCTCTCCGCCGCCGCATCCTGGCCGACGGTGGCGGTGGCGGTGCTCGCCGCCGCCGCGATCGTCGCGTACGGCCGCCGACTCAAGGCCCACGGCCTCGCCGGCAACCTGGTCCGGGGCGCCCTCGGCGCGTTGACCCTGCTCTACGGTGCGGCGGTGGTCGCACCCCCGGTGCCCTGGTCGCTGCTGCCGTTCGTGGTCGCCTTCTGGGCCCACGACACCTCGTCCAACCTGGTCGGGACGCTGCGGGACATCGCCGGTGACCGGGCCGGCGGCTACCGGACCGTACCGGTCCGGCACGGCACCCCGGTCGCGGTGCACACCGCCCTCGGGCTGTACGCGGTGGCGTTCGTCGCGGCCGTGCTCGGCGGGTACGCCACCGGCGACGCGGACCGGCGGACCGGCTACCTGGTCGCGCTGCTGCCGGCGGCCGGACTGGCCGGGGTGGCCTTCCGGTCGCTGCTGCGGCACCGGGACCGGATGCCGATGGCCGTCGCGCTGCGGGCCCACGAACTCCTCGTGCTGGAACGGGTCTGGTTGGCCGCCACGGTGGTCGGCCTCGGATTCGGGCTGCTCCCCGCCGTCGGGCTGGTGGTCCCGGCGCTGCTGGTCACCTGGTGGACCCAGCGGCACCTGCGCACCGGCTACGAGTTCGGGCCGTCCCGGGCCGCGCCCGACGCCACCGGTCCCGGAGTCCCACTCCCCCGTCGTCCCTCCGATCTCGGCTGAAAGGCACACCGATGCTGTCCTCCACCCTGGACCGGGTCGACCGGGCCATCTCCGCCGGCGCCGAGGAACTGCTGCGGGGGCAGCGGCCGGACGGCGCGTTCACCGACGCCCCACCCGCCTCCACCCTCGGCACCGCGGGCGCGATCACCGCCCTGCACACCGCCGACCCGGACGGGCACGCCGACCTGGTCGCCCGGGGCGCCGCCTGGCTGCGCGCCCAGCAGCGGCCGGACGGCGGCTGGGGCGGGGTGGTCGGCGCCGGCAGCGAGCCGGTGGCCACGTCGGTGGTCACCGCCGCGCTGCGGATCACCTCGGCCACCGACAGCACCGAAGCGGTGCAGTCCGGTCGGCGGCGGCTCGCCGCGTTCGGCGGGGTCGCCGCCGTCACCGACCGGGCGGTCAACCACCTGTGCCGGCAGTTCCTCGCCCTGGCCGGGCTGCCCGAGGCGGGCCGGCTGCGCCGGCTGCCGCTGGAGATCGTCCTCTTCGACGACGTCCGCCGCCAGCGGATCTCGTTCCGGACCGCACCGTTCGTCGCGCTGGCCCTGCTCCAGACGAAGACGATGCCGCCGGGTCGGATCCGGCAGGCCCTCCAGCGCCGGGCCGTACCGCAGGCGCTGCGGCTGCTCGACGCGATCGACGCGCACGAGGGGCGCACCGGGGTGTTCAGCGAGGACCCGTGGCCGGCGGCCCTGGTCTGCCTCGGGCTGGCGCACGCCGGACTGGCCCCGCACCTGGTCGACTCCACCGCCGGCTTCCTGCGCCGGGCGGTCCGCCCGGACGGCTCGTGGGACGCGGTGACCAACCTGGACCTGACCCGCTCGGCGTTCGCCACCACCGGGCTGATCGCCGCCGGGTACGCCGCCGACCCCCGGCTGGCCGCCACCCGCGACCTGTTCCACCGCTGCCAGCAGCAGGAACCGTTCCCGGTCTTCGGGGTGCCGGCCGGCGGTTGGAGCTACAACGGGGCCCGTGGCTGGCCGGTCACCCTGGAGTCGGCCGAGATCGTCACCGCGCTGGCCGGGCTGCCCGGGCACGCCGACGACCCGGTCCTGCGCCGGGGCGTGGAGTGGCTGGTCGACCGGCAGGACAGCCGGGGTTCGTGGAGCCTGTGGGTACGCGACACCAAACTGGCCAACGACGGGCCCTGCCCCGGCATCACCAGCCAGGGCATCGTCGCGCTGATCGACGCCGGCCACGACACCGGCAGCGCCCCGGTGGCCGCCGCGCTGCGCTGGCTGCACACCGCCGCCCGGCCGGACGGCAGCTACGAGAACCTCTGGTACCGCGACCACACCTCCGGCACCGCGATGGTCCTCGACGCGTTGGCCCACGCCGGTCAGGCCGGGCACCCGACGGCGGTGCGGGCCCGGGACTGGCTGCTGCGGACCCGCTGCGCCGACGGCTCGTGGGGGCCCGGTGACGGCACGGCCGGCACCGTCGAGGAGACCGCCTGGGCGGTGCACGCCCTGCTCGCCGCCGGGATACCGGCCGACGACGAGGCGGTCGGCGCGGGGGTGGCCTGGCTGCTCGCCGCGCAGCAGCCCGACGGGTCCTGGCCGGCGAGCCGGGTCTGCGCCTACATCCGGCACCACATGCACTACCCCAACGGGGCGATCACCCGGGGCCTGGCGCTGCGCGCCCTGGCCGCCTGGCGTACCCACAGCGGAGGAACGACATGACCGACGTCGACGTGGTGGTCTGCGGGGCCGGGGTCGGCGGGCTGGCCGCCGCGCACACCCTGTCCCGGTCCGGTCTGGACGTCCTGCTGCTCGACCGGCGGGCCGAGCCGGCCGACGTGCCCAAGGGCGAACTGCTGCAACCCGAGTCGGTGCAGATCCTCGACCAGCTCGGGGCGCTGCCCGCGCTGCACGCCGGGGGCGCGGTCGGCGTGGACCGGCTGGCCATCCGGGACCCGGCCGGACGGATGCTGCTGCCCGTGGCGTACACCGACCTGCCCGGGGCGTACCGGCAGATCCTGTGCACCGGGTACCGCAGCGTGCTCGACGCGCTGGCCGGCGTGCTGCCCGGCACGGTGACGGTACGGCGCGGGGTGCTGGTCACCGGGGTACGCCGTACCCCGGACGGGCGGGTCGACGGCGTCACGGTCCGCGACGGCGGCACCGACCGGGAGATCACCGCGCGGCTGGTGGTGGCCGCCGACGGGGTCTCCTCGAAGCTGCGCGAGGCGGTCGGCCTCGACCTGCACCGCCGACCGTACGACCACCGGCTGGTCGCCTTCGACGTGGCCGCCCCGCCGGTCGACGCGGAGGTCTGCGCGTACCTGACCGACCGGGGGCTGCGGCTGGTGTACCCGCTGCCGGGCGGCCGGAGCCGGGTGTACGTGCAGATCCGCCCGGACGACCTGCGTGACGGGACGATGGCCGACCTGGACGGCTGGTGCGACGGGCTGCTGGCCGAGGTGCCCGCGCTCGGCCCGCTCGCCGGGCCGCTGCGCGACAGCCTGCCCACCCGGCAGGCGCTGACCGTGCACCGGCTGCGCGCCCCCCGGCTGACCGTTCCCGGGTTGGCGCTGGTCGGCGAGGCCGCGCACGCGGTGCATCCGATGGCCGCGCAGGGCATCAACAGTTCGCTGGCCGACGCATGGACCCTGGGCGAGCGGATCGCCGCCGCCGGGCCGGACCCGGCCGGGCTGGACGCCGCGCTGGACGACTACCAGCGGACCCGGCTGGCCCGGCTGGACCACACCGCGACGGTCAGCCACAACGCGGCCCGGATGCTCACCACCACCGGTGGCCTGGCCCGGCTGCTGGGCCGCCGGATGATGCGGCACACCGCCGGCAACCGGCGACTGCTCCGGCTGACCGCCGGCAACCTGGCCGGGGTGGACCTGCGTCCGCTGCGCCCGGTGGACCGGCTCTACCAGTTCGGCCTCCTCACCGACCGACGGGCGGACGCGGTCGGTACCCAGCCCACGATGAACGAAGGTGCGACCAGTTGAGCCCGGAAGTCCTGCACGACCTGTCCATGAACGAGACGCCGCAACCACCGCTGCCGAGCGTGCGGCGGCTGGTCGAACAGGGGGCGGCCGGGCTCCACCGGTACCCGGACAACACCGCCGGGGCGCTGCTCGCCGCGCTGGCCGGCCGGTTGGGCGTACCGGCCGGACGGATCCTGGTCGGTCCCGGCTCGGCCGGGCTGTGCCAGCACCTGCTCCAGGCACTGGGCCGGCCCGGCGCCGGCGCACCACCGCGTACCGGGGTGGTGCACGCGGCGCTGTCGTTCGAGGCGTACCCGCTGCTGATCGCCAACGCCGGGGCCCGGCCGGTGCCGGTGCCGATGGCCGGGTACGGCCACGACCTGGCCGCGATGGCCGAGGCGGTGGGCACCGACACCCGGGCGGTGATCGTCTGCAACCCGAACAACCCGACCGGCGCGGTGCTGCGGCGGGCCGAGATCGAGGCGTTCCTCGACCGGATCCCGCCGGAGGTCACGGTCGTCGTCGACGAGGCGTACCGGGAGTTCGTCACCGACCCGGACGTACCCGACCTGGTCGAGCTGGCCCGGGACCGGGACAACGTCTGCGTGCTGCGCACCTTCTCCAAGGCGTACGGCCTGGCCACCCTGCGGGTCGGGTACGCCGTGGTGCCGGAGCCGGTCGCCGCGACGGCCCGGATGGTCGGCGCGGTCTTCTTCCCCGGCGGGCTGGGCCAGGCGGCGGCGGTCGCCTCGCTGGACCCGGCCGCCGACGACGAGCTGCGCACCCGGTGTGCCGAGGTGACCGCCGAGCGGGCCCGGCTGGGGCACCGGCTGCGCCGGATCGGCCTGCCGGTGGCGCCGAGCGAGGCGAACTTCGTGTGGCTGCCACTGGGGGCGGCGGCGCAGGCGTTCACCGACCGGTGCCGGGCCGCCGGCATCCTCGTCCGGGGCTACCCCGACCACGGGGTACGCATCACCGTCGGCACCGCCGAGCAGACCGACCGGCTCTGCGCGGCGGTCGGCGACTTCGCGGTCACCCACCTGCCGGCGGCGGTGGCCCGGTGACCGCCGACCCGCGCCGGGACGCTCCCCGGCTGAGCGTCACCCTGCCGGTACTCGACAACGGGCACCTGCTGGCGCTGGCCCTGGACGCGCTGACCCGGCAGACCCTGCCCGCCGACCGGTTCGAGGTGATCGTCGTCGACGACGGCTCGGAACCGTCGCTGGCGCCGGTCGCGGACCGGTTCGCCGACCGGCTGCCGCTGACCTACCTGCGGCACACCCCGAACCGGGGCCGGTCGGTGGCCCGCAACCGGGCGATCGGGGCGGCCCGGGGCGACGTGGTGCTCTTCCTCGACGCCGACCAGGCCGCCCACCCGGACCTGCTGCGCCGGCACTGGGAGTTCCACGCCGGCCGGGACCTGCGCCCCGGGGTGCTGCTCGGCCGGGCCGTGCACGCCGACTGGGCGATCCTCGACGCGCTGCACCGGGGCGAGACGCCGACCGCCGCGATGGTCGGCGACTACCGGGGCGACGTCCGGGACCCGCTGCTCGCCGCCGCCCACCACCGCCGCGACTTCGTCCGCGCGCCCTGGGTGTACGGCCACACCAACAACGCCTCCGTCGACCGGGCCTCACTCGTCGCCGTGGGCGGCTTCGACGAGGCGATGGTGACCTGGGGCGGCGAGGACAACGAGCTGTTCTACCGGCTGTTCCACCACCACCGGCGCGACCCCGACCTCTTCGCGCTCGGCGACGACGCGGTCAGCTTCGACCTGCCGCACTTCCGGATGGTGCCGCTGCTGATGGCCCAGCTCGCCGAGAACGTGCGGTACATCGGCACCAAACACCCCCGGTACGACATCGAGTTCTTCGCCTACCCGGGCCCGTGGCCGGCGTCGGTCCGCCGGATCGCCTGGTTCGAGGACGCCCTCGACGCGGCCCGGACCCACGGCCTGGCCCGCGCCGACCGGCTGCCGAAGGACTACCTGGCCGAGCTGGCCGGCGAGGACTGCCTGGTCACCGGGTACGGCGCCAGCCGGCTCGAGCTGGGCGCGAAGTCGGTCACCCTCGACCACGACGCGCCACCGGACGAACGCAACCTGCACCTGGCCGGGCTGCTCACCCCGTTCCCGGAGAACTGGTTCGCCCGGGTGGTCAACGTCGACATGTGGCGGTTCTGGACCCCGGAGGACCTCAGCGGGCTGCTGCACGAGTCGCTGCGCATCGGTCGCCGGGTCGACTTCGTCCGTACCGAGCGGAACGTCGGCTCGGCGGACCTGCTGCCCCTGCCGTTCGTCACCGACCTGGACTTCCTGCTCACCACCGTCGAGCGGTACCTGGACGTGCGGCGCGAGCAGGTCGGCGACGTCGAGATCGTCTCGGTCCGGGGCGCCCGGTGAACCGGACCGGATCGGGCGCGGACCGGTCGGCTGTGCACCCGGTGGGGGGCCGACCGTGCGGGTGCTGATGGTCACCTGGGGCTGGCGGTCGCACTTCTACCCGCTCGCCCCGCTCGGCTGGGCGCTGCGCGCCGCCGGGCACGAGGTCCACGTCGCCGGCCAGCCCGCGCAGGTACCGGCGATCGTCGGCGCCGGACTGCCGGCCGTACCGGTCGGCGCCGACCTGGACTTCGCCGAGGTGTTCGGCGGTCAGGTCGGCCCGGTGGCCAGCCCCACCGCCGACCCCGGCACCCCGGACGCGCTCGCACCGAGGGTCACCCCGGACGGCGGGGTGGTCCGGTTCGCCGACGCGATGCTCGACGACCTGGTGGCGTACGGCCGGTACCTCCGCCCCGACCTGGTGGTCTACGAACCGTTCAACCTGGCCGGTTCGCTGGCCGCCGCCGCGCTGCGGGTACCGGACGTCCGGCTGCTGTGGGGGCCCGACTCCAGCACCGAACTCGACCTGGACCGGACCACCGTCATCGACCCCCGGGCGGCCCGGCTCGGCGTGGACGACGTCCGGCTCACCGGCGTCGTGACCCTCGACCCGTGCCCGGCACCGATGCAGGTGGCGGTGACCGGGCCGGTGGAGCCGATGCGGTTCGTGCCGTACAACGGCACAGCCGTGGTGCCGGACTGGCTGCGTGCCCCGGCCGAACGGCCCCGGATCTGCGTCACCTGGGGCACCATGATGGCTGGTCTCGGCCTGACCGACCAGGTCGGCGTGGCCCGGGTGGTGCACGCCCTGGCCGGGCTGGACGTCGAGGTGGTCGTCGCGGTGGAGGCCAGCCAGGCCGCCACCCTCGGTGACCTGCCGGCCAACGTCCGGGTGGCCCGCTCCCCGCTCGCCCTGCACCTGGTGCTGCCGACCTGTGCCGTCCTGGTCCACCAGGGTGGCGCCGGTACCACCATGACCGGCCTCGCCGCCGGCGTACCGCAACTGGTCCTGCCACAGGTCAGCGACCAGCACTTCAACGCCGCCCGGCTGGCCCTGACCGGGGCCGGTACCGCGCTCACCGCCGCCGACGCCACCCCCGAGGCGATCCGGGACCGGGTGCGGGCCCTGCTCACCGACGACCGGTGGCGTGACGCCGCCGACGAACTGCGGCGCCGCAACCGGGACCGGCCCAGCCCGGCCGACCTCGTGTCCCCGCTGTGCCGGCTCGTGAAAGGAGAAAGAAGTCCGATGACCGAGGCACCCCTGTCCTTCCCGCTGGCCGCCCCGCCGACCATCTACCACCCGTCGCCGCAGCTGATCGAGTTGCAGGACAAATGCCCGGTGGCCCCGGTGGTGATGTCCGACGGCTCACCCGCCTGGCTGGTCAGCCGGTACGCCGACGTGAAGCGGATCCTCACCGACAACCGGTTCAGCCGGGCGGCAGCCGGCGGCGCGGACGGCCCGCCGCAGGAACTGGGCGCGCTGGAGACCGAGTCGCTGATCGGCATGGATCCGCCCGAGCACACCCGGCTGCGCCGGCTGGTCGCCCGGACCTTCACCGCCCGGCGGGTCGAGGAACTCCGACCGTGGGTGGCCGGGCTGGTCGACCAGCTCATCGACCGGATGACCACGCTGCCCCGCCCGGTCGACCTGGTCGAACACTTCTCCACCCCGCTGCCGGTGGAGGTGATCAGCGAACTGCTCGGCATTCCGGAGGCCGACCGGCACAAGTGCAAGACCTGGTCGGACACCATGATGGGTGACTGGCGGCAGGACCCGGAGGGCACCCGGGACGCGCTGGACAGCTTCGCCCGACTCATCGACGCCCGGCGGGCCGACCCGGGCGACGACCTGATCAGCGCCCTCATCCAGGCCAGCGACGCGGAGGACAAGCTCACGGAACACGAGCTGGTCTCGCTCTGCGTCGGCGTCCTGATCGGCGGCCACGAGACCACCACCAACCAGATCAACATGGCGCTGCTGACCCTGTTCCGCCACCCCGACCAGCTCGCCCGGCTCCTCGCCGACCTGGACAACGGGCTCGCCCCGGCGGTGGAGGAACTGACCCGCTTCATCCAGCTCGGCGAGACCGGGGTGATGCTGCCCCGGGTCACCACCGAACCGGTCGAGCTGGGCGGGGTCGACCTGCCGGCCGGCTCCGTGGTGCTGCCCGCCTTCGTGGCCGCCAACCGGGACCCGGCCGCCTACCCCGACCCGGACCGGCTGGACCTGACCCGCAGCCCCAACCCGCACCTGGGTTTCGGCGCCGGGGTGCACCACTGCCTCGGCGCGCAGCTCGCCCGGATGGAACTCCAGGAGGCGCTGCGCGGCCTGTTCACCCGGCTGCCCGGACTACGGATCACCGTCACCGACAGCGAGCTGCGCTTCAAGCAGGGCCTGGCGGTGCGCTGCGTCGAGTCCCTCCCCGTCACCTGGTCGGTGTAAGGAAGGGCCCCCTATTAACG
>NZ_WVUH01000116.1 GCF_017614955.1 Micromonospora echinofusca | reverse complement strand
CAGCCACGGGCACACTGCCGACGCGATCGAGAACCTCGAAGAACTTCGCCTTGAGTTCCACGGAAACGGACACGGTCCTCGCAACCCCCAGAAGATCCGGGTGTTGCGAGGACCACTAGACCCCAAGGTATAGGAAGGGCCCCTGCTTAACACTCGGCTCACCGGGCCAGCCCGGCGGACGCCCGAGCCGGGTCAGCGTCTCGGCCAGCGGGTCGAGCCCTTCGGTGACCGGTAGCCCGGGGCGGAACGCGGCGCCCGGCAGGAGCCGTTCCGGCCCGTCCGGGATGGCCCGCGCGGTGCGCAGGGCGGCGTGCAGGACCTCGTCGGTGAAGGCCACGTCGACGTCGAGCGCACGGGCCACGTCCCAGCTGTGGACCACGTAGTCGATGAAGTGGAACCGGATCGCCAGGGCACCCGGGAAGGTCGTCGTGGTGCTGAGTTCCGGCAGGGTGAACGGGCGGTCGGCCACCCCGTCCCGGGCGAACGCGGCGACGACCTGCTCCGCCGCCTCGGCGTACTCCTTGACGGGATTGTCGCCCGGTGGGCGCGGACGCCAGACGGCCGGATCGGCGCCGTTGCCGGCGGACGCCGCCGCGAAGCCGTGGTGCTGGACCGTCATGTGGGCCAGCAGGTCGGCGAGCGTCCAGTCCGCGCAGGGGGTGGGCCGGGCCAGGTCGTCGCCGGTCACCCGGGAGACGACCTCGATGCTGGTACGGACGGCCTGCTCGTTCAGCTCCCGGATGTCCGGTGCCATCGTGTTCCTTCCGTGCCGAGAAGGGACCTGCCCCGCTGCCCGTGGTTCTCCCGGACTCAGCGGAGATCATGCTTTCAGCTCCCCGGTCGGCCGACAAGCCAGCGGCTACCACATTCAACCCATGATCAGGGCTTTTTCCACAGGCGACCCGGTTGTCCACAGGGGCGGTTCGCGGGTACGACCCGGACGGCCTGGTGACCCTACGGTCGGCCCGTGCCAGACGACCAGGAGTCCGTGGTACGGCAGCGGCTGCTGAGCCTGCTCGACCGTTCCCTCCGTGACGGCCCATCCGGAGCCGGACCACAACGACAGGCCCTCGGAGCCGGAACGCAGGAACCGGCCCTCGGAGCCGTTGCCGCCGGGCCTGCCCCCTCCGGATCCGTCCTCTCCGGATCTGCTGCCGCCGATGTGGTGCGTCGTTCCGGTCCGGCTCCGGGCGGGGGCCGCACCGACCCGACCGACCCGCCCACGCCCCGGTTGGCCGGTCCCGGTCCGTTCGACCCGGGCCGGCGCGGAGTGAAGGCGCTCGCCGCTGTCGCCGGCCTGGTGGTGCTGGTCGCGGCCGGGTGGGCCTGGCAGTCCCGGCCGCGTACCGAACCGGTGGGCCGGGCCACCCCGTCCACGCCCGCTGGCCTGTCGCCACCGGCCGGCTCACCCGAGGGCCCGTCGGCTGCCGGTTCCGCCGGTACGGGCGAACTGGTCGTCGCGGTCGCCGGCAAGGTGCGTCGGCCCGGTCTGGTACGCCTTCCCGCCGGGGCCCGGGTCGCCGACGCCATCACGGCGGCCGGCGGCGCGTTGCCCGGTGTCGACGTCGCGCTGCTGAATCTGGCCCGCAAAGTCAGCGACGGGGAACTCATCCTGGTCGGGGTGACTGCCCCGCCGGGTGCCGCCCCGGCGGGCGGATCCGGTGCCGTCCCGGGCGCACCGGGTGGTCCTGCGGACGGGCTCCCGGCGGGTGGGAAGGTCAACCTGAACACCGCCACCCTGGCCCAGCTCGACACGCTGCCCGGCGTCGGCCCGGTGCTCGCCCAACGCATCCTCGCCCACCGGGATCAGCACGGCGGGTTCCGGGCCGTGTCCGACCTGCGCCAGGTGGACGGGATCGGTGAGTCCCGGTACGAACAGCTGAAGGACCTGGTGACGGTGTGACCGCCCGGCTCGTGGCGGACGGTGCCCCAGGTCGGCAGACCGGGGATGCCGCTGTGGCGGTCGACGACCGGCCACCGGACCTACGCCTGGCCGGACTGGCCGTGTCCACCTGGCTGAGTGCCCTGGCCGGGCTGCACCTGACCGCGACCACCGCGCTGGTCCTGGCCGTGGTCGGCGCCGGGTCGGCAGCACTGCTCGCGGTGCATGTGCGTAGCGGCCCGGTGAGCGGCGGTTCCGTGAGTGGCGGCCCGGTGAGTGGCGGTGCGGTGAGCGGCGGTGCGGTGAGCGGCCGTGCCGTGAGCGGTGCGGCCGGCCGGGACCGGGTCGACGGGTGCCGGGCGGCATGGCACCGGCTCCTCGGGCGGTACGGCTGGGTCGTGGTCTCGGTGCTGCTCGGGTTGGTCTGCGGTGCCGGGTCGACGGCGGCGCGCCTGGTGGTGCGGGACGCCCCGCCGGTGCGCGCCCTGGCCGAGCAGCGTGCCACCGTGACCGCCGAACTCGTCGTGCGCGACGACCCCCGCCCGGTACGGGGTGCTGCCGGTCGGCCGGCCACCATGCTCGTCGCGACCGAGTCCGCCTGGCTCGATCCGGTGGACGACCCGGCCCGCACCGTCGTGCCGGCACGGGTTCTGGTACTGGCCAGCCATCCGGGCTGGCGGGCCCTGCTGCCCGGCCAGCGGCTGACCGCGACCGGGCGGCTCGCCGTACCACGCGGTGGCGACCTCACCGCGGTGGTGTTGACCAGTACCGGGCCACCGACCCTCGTCGGCCGGCCATCGTGGGCGCAACGGGTCGCCGGTATCCTCCGCGCCGGTCTGCAACGGGCCTGTGCCCCGCTTCCCGACGAGCCGGGTGGCCTGCTGCCCGGTCTGGTGGTGGGGGACACCAGTGAGCTGCCGGCCATGGTCGAGGAGGACTTCCGGGCCACCGGGATGACCCATCTCAACGCGGTCTCCGGCTCCAACGTGGCGATCGTGGTGGGTCTGGTGCTCCTGCTCGCCCGCTGGGCCCGGGCCGGGCCGTGGGTCGCCGCTGGGCTCTGCGCGGTCGCCCTGGTCGGTTTCGTGATTCTCGCCCGCCCCTCACCGAGTGTGGTGCGCGCGGCCACCATGGGCGCGATCGGGCTGGCCGCGTTGGCCACCGGCCGACCCCGGGCAGCGGTACCGGCGCTCGGTGCGGCGGTCACCGTGCTGGTGGTCGTCGACCCGGAGTTGGCCGGCGACGCCGGGTTCGCGCTCTCTGTACTGGCCACCGGCGGTCTGCTGCTGGTCGCGCCGCGCTGGCGGGACGCGCTGCGCCGTCGGGGCGTACCGGCCGGTGTGGCGGAGGCCCTGGTCGTGCCGGCCGCCGCGCAACTGGCCTGTGCGCCGGTCGTCGCCGGGCTCTCCGGGACGGTGAGTCTGGTGGCGGTACCGGCCAATCTGCTCGCCGTACCGGCGATCGCACCGGCGACGATCCTGGGGGTGGCGGCGGCGGTGGTCTCACCGGTCTGGCCGGGCGGGGCCGAGTTCGCCGCCTGGCTCGGCAGTTGGCCGGCGTGGTGGCTGGTCACGGTGGCCCGTCACGGGGCGCAGACCCCGGCCGGCACACTGCCCTGGATCGGTGGGGTGACCGGGGCGCTGCTGCTCGCGGCGGTCACCGTCGCGTTGCTGCTCGGGGTCCGGCATCCCGTGGTACGGCGACTGGTGGCCGTGGTGACCGTCGCGGTGGTGGTCGGCGCGCTGCCGGTCCGTCTGGTCGCGGACGGCTGGCCGCCGGCCGGCTGGGTGGCCGTGGTCTGCGCGGTCGGGCAGGGGGACACCGTCGTCCTCGCCACCGGTCCAGGTCAGGCGGTGGTGGTCGATGCCGGGCCGGACCCGGCGGCGGTGGACCGGTGCCTGCGTCGGCTCGGGGTGGACGAGGTGCCACTGCTGCTGTTCAGCCACTTCCATGCCGACCACACCGGCGGTGTCGACGGCGTGTTCCGGGGACGCCGGGTGACTGCCGTGGCGACCCCCGCCTGGCCTGAGCCGGTGACGGGGCGGGTCGCGGTCGAGTCGGCAGCCCACGCCGCCGGCACCCCGGTCGGTGCGGTCGCGGCGGGCTGGACGTACCGGGCGGGTGGTCTCACGATGACCGTGCTCGGACCACCGCAGCCGCTGCGCGGAACCCGGTCCGACCCGAACAACAACTCCCTCGTGCTGCTCGCACACCTCGGTGGCCTGCGCATCCTGCTGGCCGGGGACGCGGAGACCGAGGAGCAGCGGGCGTTGCTGGAGAGCCCGCCGGGCGCGGGGCTGCGGGCCGAGGTGCTGAAGGTGGCCCACCACGGGTCGGCCTACCAGGATCCCGCCTTCCTGGACGCGGTGGCCCCGACGGTGGCGCTGGTGTCGGTGGGGGTGGGCAACGACTACGGCCATCCCAGCCCGTCCGTGCTGGCGCGGCTGTCCCGGCAGGGGGCCCGGGTGCTTCGTACCGACATCGAGGGTGACCTGGCGGTGGTGGTGCTGTCCGGCGGGCCGGCGGTGGCGACCCGGGGGAACGATCCCTGAGCCGGAGGCGCCTCGGTGGGGGACAGCCGTGACCGTGAGCGTCAAGCCCCAAATGCAGCAATTGTCGATATTCGCACTTTCTGCGGTTGGGTGTCGGGCGGAGTGCCGGCGACCGACGGCGGGGTGTCGGGGCGCATGCGAACATGGGGACCGTGACCCCCGCTGGCGTACCTGCTGTCCTGCTCGTCCTCGGCGACGAGGAACTTCTCGCCACCCGCGCGGTCAGTGACACCGTCGCCGCTGTCCGGTCGACCGACCCGGATGTGGACGTCCGCGAGTACGAGGCCGGCAACCTGACCGTCGGCGAGATCGCCGAGATGCTCAGTCCGTCCCTGTTCGGCGGTCGCCGGGTGATCGTGCTGCGGGCCGCACAGGACGCCCGCAAGGATCTGGTGACCGCACTGCTGGCGTACGCGAAGAATCCCGACCCGGACGTGCACCTGGTCGCGGTGCACGCCGGTGGCGCGAAGGGCAAGGCGTTCGCGGACGGCCTGCGGGCCGCCGGGGCGACCGTCGTACCCGCCGCCAAGTTGAAGGGGGACCAGGCCCGGGTCGCCTTCGTCCGGGACGAGATCCGTCGGGCCGGCGGCACGTGCACGCCGGAGGCCGCCGCCGCGCTCCTCGCCGCGATCGGCAACGACCTGCGGGAGCTTTCCTCCGCCTGCGCCCAGCTGATAGCCGACACCGACGGCCGGATCGGCGCCGACACGGTGGCCCGGTACTACCGGGGGCGGGCCGAGGTGAGCGGGTTCACGGTCGCGGATGCGGCGATCGTCGGTGACGTACCCGGCGCGTTGGAGGCGCTGCGGTGGGCCCTGCACGTCGGGGTCGATCCGGTACCGATCGCCGATGCGCTTGCCGACGGGGTCCGTACGGTGGCCCGGGTGGCGTCCGCCGGCCGGGGGAGTGCCTACCAGCTGGCCAGTTCCCTGGGCATGCCGGCGTGGAAGATCGAACGGGCCCAGCGGCAGGGCCGTGGCTGGACACCGGACGGTCTGGTCACCGCGATGCAGGCGGCGGCGGAGTGCAATGCCGCAGTCAAGGGCGGCGCCGACGACCGGGCGTACGCCCTGGAACGGGCGGTCTTCGCGGTCGCCGCCGCCCGGCAGGACGGTGCCCGGTGATCCGGCGACGGTCGGTGGGCGGGGTACGGTGACGGGCCGCGCAGCCGGGCGACCGGGGGCGGTGGACCAGTCGGTCCGCTCCGTCGAGGACGACCGGTTGCGTCCGCTCTACGCCCGTCTGCTCGGCCTGCGCTTCGTGTACCCGGGCGGAATACTCTGTTTCGTCTTCTTCGAGGGCTCGGTGGCTCTCGCCGCGCTGCTGGCCCTCGCCGAACTGGTCACCTGGTGGGCGGTGCTGATCCTGCCCGCCTTCGTGGCCGCCCTGGTCAAGATGAACGACCTGGTCGTCGGCGCGGTGGTCCGGTCGGCGGCGTTGGTGCCGCAGGGGGAACGGGACCGGTTCCGCCGACAGATGGAACCGGTCGTCGGTCGGGCGCGGGTGCCGGCATCCGCGCCCGACCGGTCCGGCTGACATTGTCACCGGGCGTACGGCAGCCGTCGCGGTGTCGCACCGGCAGATGGCGGTGTGTCCGGCGGCACGGCGGAAGAGTGGAACGGCGGAAGAGTGGAACGGCGGTCCAACGGAACGGCCGAACGATGGCACGGCGGAACGGCGGCACGACAAAATCCCCCGGGTACGCCCCGGGGGATTCTGGGAGGTCTCGGGAGACCGTCAGGCAGCGAGCGACTGCACGCGCTTGGCGATCGCAGACTTGCGGTTCGCCGCCTGGTTGCTGTGGATCACGCCCTTGCTGACAGCCTTGTCCAACTTGCGCGAGGCGTCCCGCATGAGCTCGGTGGCCTTGGTGGCGTCACCGGACTCAGCGGCCTCGTGGAACTTGCGGATGGCGGTCTTCAGCGACGACTTGACCGACTTGTTACGCAGCCGGCGCTTCTCGTTCTGCCGGTTGCGCTTGATCTGGGACTTGATGTTCGCCACGCGACAGCCTCGTCTTTATAGCTCGGGTTTGGTCTGCTTAGGTGCGCGGGCGACAAGCAGGCGTCACCGCTGCGCGAAGAGCCAGGTTACCAGGTCCGCCCGGACGAGCCAAAACGGCTCAGCCCCGCCGCCGGAACCGGGGCTCCGGATGCCGGTCCGGGGTGCGGCACCCCGGGGTGGCAGGCGGTGGTCGGCGCGGTGGTCGCCCGACCCGTCGTAGCACTCTGCCAGACTTCCGGACCATGCGGACGGATGAGTTCTGGGCAGTGATCGAACGGGCCCGGACCGGGGCGGACGGCCGGGTCGGGACCATCGCCGAGCGGGTCACGGCGGAACTGGCGGACCGGGACCCGGCCGAGATCGTGGGTTTCGACCGGCATCTCGCCCGGGTGCTGGCCGCCTCCTACCGTGAGGATCTCTGGGGAGCGGCGTACCTGATCAACGGGGGCTGTTCGGACGACGGGTTCGACTACTTCCGTGGCTGGCTGATGGCCCAGGGGCGGGCGGTCTTCGCCCGTGCCGTGACCGAGCCGGACTCGCTGGCCGAACTGCCGGTCGTCCGGCGGGCGGCGGCCACCGGCGAGGAGTTCGAGGGCGGCGAGATGCTCTCCGTCGCGTTGCACGCCTACCAGCGGGCAACCGGCACCGAGTTGCCCACCGATCCTGATCCGGTACCCGGCCCCGACCTGGACGGGTTCTGGGACTTCGACGACGAGGAGCAGGCCCAGCGGCGGCTTCCCCGGCTCGCGGCCCTGTTCGTCGCCCCACCCGAGGAGTGAGTGGCCCTGCCCGAGGAGTGAGTGGCCGCACCCGAGGAGTGACCTGAGCGGACCCGAGGAGTGATCCGACCTCGGCCCGGGGGAGTGAGCCGAGGAGTGATCCGAGTCCGCCCCGGGCGACGTGGGAGCATAGAGAGGGCCGGTGCACCTGCCGGCCGTCGCCACCTCCGTCAGCCGACCAGAACGGACCGCTGTGCCACCGACGCTCGATCCCGGCGCGAACGCGCCCGGTGCCACCGAACCCGGCCGCATCCGGAACTTCTGCATCATCGCCCACATCGACCACGGGAAGTCGACCCTGGCCGACCGGATGTTGCAGCTCACCGAAGTCGTCGATCCCCGGCAGATGCGCGCGCAGTACCTGGACCGGATGGACATCGAGCGCGAGCGCGGCATCACCATCAAGAGCCAGGCCGTCCGCATGCCGTGGACCGTCCGCGAGGGTGACCAGCAGGGCGAACGGGCCGTCCTCAACATGATCGACACCCCCGGCCACGTGGACTTCACCTACGAGGTGTCCCGGTCGCTGGCCGCCTGCGAGGGCGCGGTGCTCCTGGTCGACGCGGCGCAGGGGATCGAGGCCCAGACCCTGGCCAACCTCTACCTCGCCCTCGAGAACGACCTGCACGTCATCCCGGTCCTCAACAAGATCGACCTGCCGGCCGCCCAGCCGGAGAAGTACGCCGAGGAACTGGCCCACCTGATCGGCTGCGACCCGGGGGACTGCATCCGGGTCTCCGGCAAGACCGGTGAGGGCGTACCGCACCTGCTCGACGAGATCGTCCGGCAGTTCAAGCCGCCGGTCGGCGTCGCCGACGCACCGGCCCGCGCCATGATCTTCGATTCGGTGTACGACGTGTACCGGGGCGTGGTCACCTACGTCCGGGTCATCGACGGGCGGATCAGCGCCCGGGACCGGATCAAGATGATGTCCACCGGCGCGGTCCACGAACTGCTGGAGATCGGCGTCATCTCCCCGGAGATGCAGAAGGCCGACGCCCTCGGCGTGGGTGAGGTGGGCTACCTCATCACCGGCGTGAAGGACGTCCGGCAGTCCCGGGTCGGTGACACGGTCACCATCAACGCGCGGCCGGCGACCGAGGCGCTCGGCGGGTACAAGGACCCGAAGCCGATGGTCTACTCCGGGCTGTACCCGATCGACGGCTCGGACTACCCGAACCTGCGCGAGGCGCTGGACAAGCTCAAGCTCAACGACGCCGCGCTGGACTACGAGCCGGAGACCTCGGGTGCGCTCGGGTTCGGCTTCCGGTGCGGCTTCCTCGGCCTGCTGCACCTGGAGATCATCCGGGAACGGCTGGAGCGGGAGTACAACCTCGACCTGATCTCCACCGCCCCGAACGTGGTCTACCGGGCGGTCATGGAGGACGGCAAGGAGATCGTGGTCACCAACCCGAGCGAGTACCCGACCGGCAAGATCGCCGAGGTGTACGAGCCGGTGGTGCGGGCCACGGTGCTCACCCCCAACGACTACGTGGGGGCGGTGATGGAGCTCTGCCAGGGACGCCGGGGCACTCTGCTCGGCATGGACTACCTCTCCGCCGACCGGGTGGAACTGCGGTACACGCTGCCGCTGGCCGAGATCATCTTCGACTTCTTCGACCAGTTGAAGAGCCGGACCAAGGGGTACGCCTCGCTCGACTACGAGCCCTCGGGCGAGCAGTCGTCCGAACTGGTCAAGGTGGACATCCTCCTGCACGGTGAGCCGGTGGACGCGTTCAGCGCGATCGTGCACAAGGACAAGGCGTACAACTACGGGGTCACCATCGCGGCGAAGCTGCGTGCCCTCATCCCGCGCCAGCAGTTCGAGGTGCCGATCCAGGCGGCGATCGGCAACCGGGTGATCGCCCGGGAGACGATCCGGGCGATCCGCAAGGACGTGCTCGCCAAGTGCTACGGCGGTGACATCAGTCGTAAGCGCAAACTGCTGGAGAAGCAGAAGGAAGGCAAGAAGCGCATGAAGATGGTCGGTCGGGTGGAGGTGCCGCAGGAGGCGTTCATCGCCGCCCTGTCCACCTCCGACGGGCCGGAGGCCAAAACGCCGAAGAAGTAGCGCCGCGCGACCGCGTGAAACAGCCGCCCCGGGTCCTCCCGGGGCGGCTGTTGTCGTACGACAAACTTTTTCCGACCTGCCGGCGGCCCCGCCCGGCCTGGACGCGAACCGTCCTGAGCTGCGGTGATGCCGTGCCCCCGGGGTTGATGGCGGCTGCCGATCGGCGGTGGGAAACGCGGGACCACGGATCTGTCGGTTTGAGTTTCCAGCGGCTCGGGCACTTAGCGGTCACGACAGGAACGTCATCGTCTGACAGATAGTCATTGAGGAGGAGCGACCGTGACCGTCATGGGAATCATCACCGCGCTCATTGTTGGTCTCATCGTCGGCGCGTTGGGGCGCCTGGTCGTCCCGGGTCGTCAGAACATGCCGATCTGGCTGCACATGCTGATCGGTGTGGGTGCGGCTCTGCTCGGTACGGTGATCGCGCGGGCTGCGGGCATCGCGACGCAGACGTCGGGTGTCGACTGGGCCGAGTTGCTGGTCCAGGTGGTCGTGGCGGCGATCGCGGTCGCGATCGTGGCGGGTGTGGGTAGCCGTCGGAGTGTCACGCACCGGTAAGTATCCACGGTATTCACTTCTCGAAGGCGCCCGGCCGACCGGCCGGGCGCCTTCGCGTCGGTGGGCGCTCCGTCCTTCGGGCGGCGCGGTTCCCCGAGGGGGGGCGGACCACCCTGACCGTGTCCGCGCACTGCCGTGCCGGCGGTCCGTCATGGTTCCGTGCCGGTCCGGGACGTGGGTCCCGTTCCCGCTGCTCTGGTCAGGGATGTCCGGTATCCGGGTTTGAGTTTCCGGACGGATGGGCACCTAGTGGTCACGACAGGAACGTCATCGTCTGACAGATAGTCATTGAGGAGGAGCGACCGTGACCGTCATGGGAATCATCACCGCGCTCATTGTTGGTCTCATCGTCGGCGCGTTGGGGCGCCTGGTCGTCCCGGGTCGTCAGAACATGCCGATCTGGCTGCACATGCTGATCGGTGTGGGTGCGGCTCTGCTCGGTACGGTGATCGCGCGGGCTGCGGGCATCGCGACGCAGACGTCGGGTGTCGACTGGGCCGAGTTGCTGGTCCAGGTGGTCGTGGCGGCGATCGCGGTCGCGATCGTGGCGGGTGTGGGTAGCCGTCGGAGTGTCACGCACCGGTAAGTATCCACGGTATTCACTTCTCGAAGGCGCCCGGTCGGTCGGCCGGGCGCCTTCGTGCTGCCCACCTGCCAGGTCGTGACCCCCGACCCCCCTGTCGTAAAGAATTTTTTCGTACTAAGGTGCGGCGGGGAAGGTAAGTGCCAGAGGTTCAAGGGAGAACTGGCGTGAACAGGTGGAAGCGACTGGCTCCGGTCACCGCCGTCGTGGCCTCGGCCGCGATGCTGCTCGCCGGTTGTGGCGGCTCGGGTGACGACGAAAAGGCAGCGGACAACAGCAAGCTGACCGTCTGGATGATGGGCGAGGGCAGCGAGGCGCAGACCGCGTTCCTCGACAGCGTCGAGACCGAGTTCAAGAAGAAGCACCCGGAGACGGACGTCGTCGTGCAGTACGTCCCCTGGCTGGAGGCGCCGAAGAAGTTCCAGGCCGCGCTCGCCGGTGGCGAGGGACCGGACGTGACCGAGCTGGGCAACACCGAGACCCAGGGTTGGGCCGCCCAGGAGGCGCTGGCCGACCTCACCGACCGGATGGCCGGCTGGGCCGAGGGCAAGGACATCCTGCCCGACCTGGCGAAGAACGCCCAGCTCGACGGCAAGCAGTACGGCGTGCCGTGGTACGCCGGGGTCCGGGCCATGTACTACCGCACCGACTGGTTCGCCGAGGCCGGCGTGCAGCCGCCGAAGAACTGGGACGAACTGGTGGCCGCCGCCAAGGCGGTACAGGCCAAGAAGCCCGGCACCTACGGGATCGCCCTGCCGGGCAACTCCGAACTGCCGTTCTACTCCTTCCTCTGGGGCGCCGGTGGCGAGATCGCCACGAAGAACGGCGACTCCTGGAAGTCCGGCTACAGCAGCCCCGAGGCGCAGAAGGCGGTCAAGTTCTGGACCGACCTGGTGACCGTGCACAAGGTCGCCCCGCCGGCCGCCGCCGGCTGGAACGAGATCGACGCGCGTACCCAGTTCGCCACCGGCAAGGCGGCGATGGCGTTCGGTGGTAGCTGGCAGCAGGGCGCCATCAAGAAGGACAACCCCGACATCGAGAAGGTCTGGGGTACCTTCCCGATCCCCGGCCCGGACGGCCAGCCGGCCCCGGCCTTCGCCGGTGGCTCCGACCTGGCGGTCTGGAAGGACAGCAAGCGGCAGGACCTGGCCTGGGACTACCTGACCGTGCTGAACAACAAGCAGAACTCGGCGAAGTTCGCCAGCAGCCTCGGCTTCTTCCCGGTCTACCAGGACCTGGTGAAGGACGGTAGCTACGCCAACGACAAGATCATGGCGGCGTTCGCCACCACCATGCAGAACACCAAGCTCACGCCGCTCACCCCGAAGTGGGTCGAGGTCAGCCGGACCAAGACGGTGACCCAGGCGATGAACAGCTCGGTCATGAAGGGTCAGAAGACGGTCGAGAAGGCCACCGCCGACGCGGCCGCCGAGATGGAAAGCATCCTCAACGCCAAGTGACCACGCTGACCGAGGCGCCGGAGGCGTCCGCCGCGCGGGAGACCCCCGCGCGGCGGCGCCGCCCGGTGGACCGCCTACCGTACCTGCTGCTCCTGCCCTGCCTGGTCATCATCGCCGTGCTCCTGCTCTGGCCGCTCGGCCAGGTGGTGACGATGTCCTTCTTCAAGCTGGACAACGTCCGCCAGTTGCGCGGTGACCGTGAGTGGCCGTGGGTCGGGCTGGCCAACTACACCGAGATTCTCGGCGACCCGTTCTTCCACACGGTGCTGCGCAACACGGTGCTCTTCGCGCTGGCCAACGTGCTGCTCACCATGGTCCTCGGCACCCTGGTCGGGCTGCTGCTCAACCGGCTCTCCGCGCGGATGGCCACCTTCGTGGGTACCTGTGTGATGCTCGCCTGGGCCACCCCGGCCCTGACCGGCGCCATCGTCTGGAAGTGGATCTTCGACGACACCAGTGGCCTGGTCACCTGGCTGTTCAACGCGCTGCCCGACGGGCTCTCCACCGCACTGTTCGGACGGGCCGACTGGACCGGCTACGGCTGGTTCAACTCGCCGCTGCTCTTCTTCGCGATCCTCACCCTGGTGGTGGTCTGGCACTCGTTCCCGTTCATCGCGGTGAGCGTGCTCGCCGGGCTCAAGAGCGTACCGAGCGAGCTGCACGAGGCGGCCCGGGTGGACGGCGCCGGCCCGTGGAAGGTGTTCTGGAAGGTGACCTTCCCGCTGCTCCGGCCGGTCTTCGGGATCCTGATCGTGCTCTCCACCATCTGGGACTTCAAGGTCTTCACCCAGCAGTTCGCGCTGGCCGGGGGTACCCAGGACCGGACCACGTACATGCTCTCCATCTACTCGTACGCGTCGGCCTTCTCGCCGCCGCCCAAGTACGGCCTGGGCGCCGCCATCGCGGTGATCCTCACCCTGATCCTGCTCGTGGTGACCGGGTTCTACGTCCGCATGGTGCTCCGACAGGAGGAATCGTGAAGCGCGCCGCCGTCGTCAAGCGGGTCGCTCTCAACGGCGCCGGCCTGCTGGTCGCGCTCTTCGCGGCGTTCCCGGTCTACTGGATGATCTCCACCTCGCTCAAGCCGAACCGGGAGATCTTCTCCACCACGCCCCGACCGGTACCGGCCAACCCGACGCTGGAGCACTACCGGGAGATCCTCACCGGGGACCTGATCCCGGGCGTGACCTTCGTCGACTTCTTCCTCAACAGCGTCCTCGTCGCGGCGGCCACCGTACTGCTCAGCGGCCTGGTCGCCCTGCTCGCCGCGACCGCGGTGGCCCGGTTCCGGTTCCGGCTGCGGACCTCGTTCCTGATCATGCTGCTGGTGGTGCAGATGATCCCGCTGGAGGCGCTGGTCATCCCGCTGTTCCTGATGATCCAGCGGCTCGGCCTCTACAACACGCTGCCCAGTCTGATCCTGACCTACCTGGGCTTCTCGCTGCCCTTCGCGGTCTGGATGCTGCGCGGCTTCGTCGCCGCCGTACCGAAGGAACTGGAGGAGGCCGCCGCGATCGACGGGGCCAGTCGGGCGCAGACCTTCCGGCGGATCCTCTTCCCGCTGGTGGCGCCCGGCCTGGTGGCCACCAGCATCTTCTCCTTCATCACCGCGTGGAACGAGCTGATCTTCGCGTTGACCTTCATCAACGACCAGGACCGCTACACGCTGCCGGTTGCGATGACGTTCTTCTTCGGCCGCGACGACACCGCCTGGGGCTCGGTGATGGCGGCCTCCACCCTGCTCACCGTGCCGGTCATCATCTTCTTCGTCCTGGTGCAGCGCCGGATGGTTTCCGGACTGGTGGCCGGCGCCGTCAAGGGCTGAGCCGCAGCGGAAGCCGTCGGGAGGGTGTGCCGAAGGGTGTTAGGAAGGGCCCCTTCCTATCGTTTTCGGTAGAGGAAGGGGCCCTTCCTTGCAGTTCTGCGAAAGGTACGGTGTCCGGCATGACGGGCAGACTCCTCTCGGTGAACCTCGCGGTGGTGACCCGGGCCGACTGGGCCGGTGACCCGAGCGGGCTCAGTGGCATCGACAAGCGGTCGACCGCCGGTCGGGTGACGCTGCGCGCCGACGGCGTCGAGGGGGACTTCGTCGGCGAACGGGCGGTCCACGGCGGGGTGGACAAGGCGGTCTACGCGTACGCCACCGAGGACACCGCCTGGTGGGCAGGGGACCTGGGGCGGGACATTCCGCCCGGTGGCCTCGGTGAGAACCTCACCACCGAGGCCGTCGACGTGACCGGCGCGGTGATCGGGGAACGCTGGGCGGTCGGCTCAGCCGTGCTGGAGGTCGCCCAGCCACGCCTGCCGTGCCGGACCTTCGCCGGCTACTGGGGGGTACCCGATCTGATCAAGCGGTTCACCGCGCGGGCGGTCCCCGGGGCGTACCTGCGGGTGGTGCGGGACGGGGAGGTCACCGCCGGGGATCCGGTCGAGGTGACGTACCGGCCGGAGCACGGAGTGACCATCGGTCTGACCTTCCGTGCGTTGACCGGCGAACCCGCGTTGCTGCCCCGGCTACTGCTCGCCCCGGAGTTGCCCGACGACATCCGGGACCGGGCCCGCCGCCGGCTCGGCGACCGAAAGGCCGGCGACACCTGAGCCAGGAGCCGTCCCGGCGACACCTGAGCGGCGAGCCGTCCCGGTGACCGGTACCCCGGCCCGTGCCGGGTCGGCGGGGGAACGCGAGAACCGGACGAGCGCGAGAAGACATGCCAGCCCGAGCACGATCTCCGCTCCGGTGGCGATCACCAGTCCGTCCGCCGGTACCCCGTCGACCGCGATCCCCAGGACCCGGGACAGCCCATAGGAGAGATAGACCACGGCACCCAGCGCGGCGGCGGTGGACATCCACCGGGCGACCACCGCACCGAGCATGATCAGTACGCCGGCGGCGAGCAGCGCGCCACCGGCGGCCCGCACCTCACTGAGCAGGCTGATGTCACCACCGAGGTCGACACCGTTGGCCCGGTGGAAGGCGGCGGGTGAGAAGAGGCCGGCCGCCCCGATCCCGGCCACGATGCTCCCCGCGCCGAGCAGGACCGTCCGCCACAGTGTCCGGTCGCGCACCTGCGGCCCCGCCCCGCTCACGGTCGCCACACCCCGGACGCGGCGACGGTACGGCAGAAGTCGGTGAAGTCGCGCGGCTCCCGACCGAGTGCCTCCTGCACGCCGTACCCGAGTGACGCGTTGCGTCCGTCGAACACCTCCGTACACAGGTTGGTGAACAGGTCGGCGTACTCCGGGCCGACACTTTCGGTGAGCGTGGCCCGGAACTGCTCCGGCGCGACAGCGACGTACCCGATCCGGCGGCCGGCTGCCGCCGACATCTCGGCGGCAGCGTCGGCGAAGGTCAGCAGGCGCGGTCCGGTGAGTTCGTAGAGCCTGCCCGCGTGCCGCTCGTCGGTGAGCGCCGCGACCGCGACGTCGGCGATGTCGTCGACGTCGACGAACGGCTCGGCGACCGTCCCGGCAGGCAGCGCGATCGTCCCCCCGAGTACCGGTTCGAGCAGGTGCCCCTCCGAGAAGTTCTGCGCGAACCAGCTCGTCCGGACGAGGGTGTGGCTCAGGCCCGACCCCCGGACGATCTCCTCGCAGTGCTGGGCGTGCTGTTCGCCCCGCCCGGAGAGCAGGACCAGGTGTCGTACCCCCAGCTCGGCGGCGCACGACACCAGCCCGGAGATCGCGTCCGGCGCGCCGGGCGCCGCGAGGTCCGGATGGTACGAGAGGTAGGCGGCGTCGATGCCGCGCAGTGCTTCCGGCCAGGTTGCCGGCTCGGTCCAGTCGAAGGGCGGATCGGAGCGGCGGGATGCGCCGCGGACCTGGTGGCCGCTGCCGGTGAGCTGGCGGACGATGCGTCGGCCGGTCTTGCCGGTCGAGCCGACGACGAGAATGCGGGACGGGGACATCCGAGATCCTTTCCACGGGAAGGTGTCCCCAGTCTGTGGCGGCTGTTCTGGACCGACAATGATCATTGATCCGCAGTTGTGTGCTGATCGTCCAGCGGCGTGGACGATCGGCAAACCAGGTGCCACCATGCGGCATGACCCGCGAGACTCCCTGCGACCTGCCCACCCCGGTCGACGTCCTAGGCGAGGTGCTGCACCCGCTCCGGCTCTCCGGCACCCTCTACTGCCGGGCCGAACTCTCCGCCCCCTGGGGCGTCGACGTGCCACCGCTCGACGGGCTCATGACGGTGCAGATCGTGACGTCGGGCAGTTGCTGGCTGGAGATCGACGGGCTGGCGCCGCGCCGGCTGGCGCAGGGCAGCCTCACGTTGATCCCGCACGGTACCCCGCACCGCCTGCGCAGTGCTCCCGGAGTCGCCGTCGCGCCGCTCTTCGCGCTACCGGTGGAGCAGGTCAGCGAGCGGTACGAGATCATGCGGTACGGGGCCGGTGGGGAGATCACCCACGTCACCTACGCCGTGGTGCAGCTCGACCATGTCGCGGCCCGGCGCCTGCTGGCCCAACTGCCCCGGGTACTGCACGTCGACGCCTGGGACGACGATGACGCCAGTTGGCTGCACAGCACGCTCCGGCTCATCTCCCGGGAGGCGCTCGCGTTGCGTCCCGGCGGCGAGACGGTGCTCACCCGGCTCGCCGACATCCTCGTCATCCAGGCCATCCGGGCCTGGCTCGATTCGGCCCCGGAGGCACGTCAGGGCTGGTTGGCCGCGCTCCGCGACGGCCAGATCGGGCGGGCGCTGGCCGCCATCCACCGCGCACCGCAGCGGGACTGGACCGTGGCGACCCTGGCGCGGGAAGCCGGCATGTCGCGCTCGGCCTTCTCCGCCCGGTTCACCGAACTCGTCGGTGAGTCGGCGGTGCGCTACCTCACCAACTGGCGGATGCAGCTCGCCCACGCGCATCTCCAGCAGCACCCGGAGCCGAACGCGGCCGTGGCACGCCGGTTCGGGTACGAGTCCGAGGCCGCGTTCTGCCGGGCCTTCAAGCGGACGTTCGGTGTGTCCCCGGGCAGCGTCCGCCATGCGCCGGGTACGCCGTCCGGAGGGCCGGGTACGCCGCCCGGGGCGATGCTGCCCGGCGCGCCGGCAGATCCCGCAGCCGGAGTACCGCAGGTGTGAGGGCCGCCGGTGTGAGGGCCGCAGCTGTTAAAAAGGGCCCCTTCCTATACCGAAAACGATAGGAAGGGGCCCTTCCTTACCCTGTCAGCGGAGCCAGGGGATGCTGCGGTCCAGCAGACCCCGGGTCTTCAGTTCCTTGCGCAGCGGGATCTCGTCGTCGACGTACCCGTTCCAGTTGATGCCCCAGTAGTTCGCGGTGTGGGTACCCTCACCGCAGAGCTGGCGCTGGACGGGGGTGCGGTTGGCCCACCACTCGCCGTCGGGGTCGATGTGCAGCTCGTCCAGCGGCCGGATCCACCGGTAGGTGTAGCCGATGAAGAGCATCTTGCGGGTGATCGTCGACAGGTTGGTCGAGCGGCTGTGCCACTGGCGCCGGTCGAAGATGAACGCGTCGCCCGGGTTGGCGGTGATCTCGACGGTGCCCTCCGGGTCGGGGTTGTGCACCGTGGTGTCGGCCGGCCGGGGCAGCGAGTTCCACAGGTGGCTGCCCGGGATGACCTTGGTCGCCCCCCGGCCCTTCTCCGACAGGTCGGACAGGACGTAGGCCACCTTCAGCGAGAACATCGGCCGGGGCAGGTTCGGGTCCATCGTCTCCGGGTCGGAGTTCTGCCGGTACCCGTCCTGGTGCCAGCCCCAGTACGGCTTCTCCGGCTCGGCGGCCGGCGGGGTGACGTCCAGGTGGTTGTGGTGGGTGTAGATGTTCCACCCGGCCAGCCCCCACATGTACGGGAAGGCGATGGGGTGGGTGAGCAGGTCGCCGAAGAGCTCGTCGCGCTCCAGGAAGCCCAGCAGGTGCAGGGTGCCGTCCTTGGTGGTCCGGCCGGCCGCCAGTTCCTCCGCGTACACCCGGTCCACGGCGGCTTCCAGTGCCGCCCGGTGGTCCTCGGTCAGGACGTTGCGGAGCAGCAGGAAGCCCTGCTCGTGAAACTCCTTGCGGTCAGTGTCGCTGATCGGTTCGTAACCGGTCCGGCCGCCGTAATCGAACACCGCGTCCATCCCTCCCCATGACGTGTAAGCCCTCTCGGGCACAGGTTGCCGATCGTAACGTGACGCTGGGGAGCCGGCTCGCGCGCGCCGAGCGCGTGGCGCGTCGGATCAGACGCCGGGGAACGATTCGATCACCCCTGGTGAGGGAGATACAGCTCTTTGCCCAGCTCATACCCATTTGCCGAATTGTTCAGTCACTGCTGGTAGGGAAATCCGGTGCCCGTCGATCAGGTGTCGGCGAAGACCTCGGCGATCACCGAGCCCGCCGGACCGGTGCCGGAGACCCGGGTCCAGTCACCGTCCGCTGCGGTCCACTCCAGGTCGCCGAAGCGCACCCGCTTCACCCCGTGGTCGTCCGCGTGCGACACCAGCCAGTGCGCGTACTGCCAGCCGGCCCGGTCGTCGCGTACCGGCACGCTCAGCCCGGCCAGGCCGGTCGCGGTGGCCTTCAGCCCCCAGTCCAGGGTCAACCCCCGGGTCAGGGCCGCCGCCGCCGCGTCCCCCCGCATCGCCGGGGTCCGGGCCACCGTGCAGGCGACCGCCCCGGTGGCCTCCCCGAGCAGCGCCCTGGCCAGCACCTCGGACTCGTCCGCCCATTTCTGGTACGCCTCGGGGAACGCCGACCGCTGCACCTTCTGCGCGGCGTCGGTCACCCGCATGTCCTCCCAGCCGCGCACCTTCTTCAGCGCCGCGTAGAACCGGTTCGTGGCGTACCTCGGGTCCCGGATCTGCTCCGGCGTGCCCCAGCCCTGGCTGGGGCGCTGCTGGAACAGCCCGATGGAGTCCCGGTCCCCGCCGGCGAGGTTCTCCAGGCCGGACTCCTGGTACGCGGTGGCCAGGGCCACCACCACGGCCCGCGCCGGCATTCCGCGCTTGACCCCGATGGCGGCGATGGTCGCCGCGTTCGCCATCTGCGCCGGGTTCAGGTCGACCCGGCCGTCCGCGGAGACCGTGCAGGTGCGGCTGGCCAACGGCAGCGGCAACCGGTGTCCGAACTGCCGGGCGAGGACGAACACCCCGAGCCCGACGAGTACGACGACCACGACCCCTGCCGCCACGATTGCCCGAGTCCGCACCCGCACCCCCTGTTCGACAGTCCGACCAGCGTACGTCCCCGCCGCCAGAACGAGCCCGCGTGGAAGTGGGCCCGGCGCGCCGCCGACC
>NZ_WVUH01000115.1 GCF_017614955.1 Micromonospora echinofusca | reverse complement strand
CCCGTCGCGCGACGGGTCGACGGCGCGGGTTTCGGCCCAGTGGTGCGCCTAGACGGACTGGCCTGCACCGTCGGCCCCGGAGTGCGGGCGGGGGTGCCGGTGGGTCCGGCCGAGGTGGCCGCCACGTGCGGCAGCGACCGGTCGCGGCGCTCGGCGTCCCGGGTGCTGGCCGACCGCGCCTCGTCAGGTGCGTCGCCCACCCCGAACGCGTCGCTGATCCCGGCCAACGAGGCGAGGGTCAACACGACCAGCGCGGCGACGGTGGCATACCGGCGTCCACGTCGCACCGGCGGGTGTGGCTTCGCGCGATGCGCGGCTGTCATCTCTACTCTTCTCCTGTCACTTCCGGTCAGCTGTTGCGGCGCCAGACCTCGCGCAGCGGCTCCCAGCTCTGCCCGAGGTCGTCCTGCCAGTAGCCGAGCAGGTAGACCGCCACGGGGGCCGGCGCGCCGCCGTCCCACCACAGCCCGGCCACCGTCCGGGGCGGGGCGGCAGTGTCGCTCGGGTAGGCGTACTCGACGTAGGTGCCCCGGGTCAGGCCCGACGTGCCGGTCTTCTCCACCGGACCGACGGCACCCGGGGCCAGGCCGGTCGCCGTCCGGCTGCTCTCGGCCGCCTGGTCGCGGTAGCGGTCCCGGTCGGCTGTCGAGGCGTACTCGACGAAGTAGACGGCGATGCTGCCGTACCAGCAGACCACCCGGGTCCGTTCGCCGTCGCGTAGCTTCGGTCCGGCCGGTTTCCGGCTGCTGGAGCACCCGGAGAGCCAGGGCAGCCAGGGCGTGGCGAAGGTCGCCAGTGGTGCGGAGAACATGGCCCGGTTGACCGCGACCTGGCGTTGCTCGAACGCCGGCAGGTCGGTGCCGCGCGGTCGCGGCGGGGCCACGGTCACGGTCGCCGTGACCGTGGCCGTGGTGGCGGGACCGGCCGGCTGGTCGGCGCGCGGCCACACGCTGGCGACGACGACGGCCGCGACCGCCACCACCACACCCGCGATCTGCCCGTAGAGGAGCAGCCGGGTACGCCGGGCGGGTACCGGCGGGATCGCCGGCCGACGGCTGGCGTCCACCGGAGTGTCGTTGACCACCAGGGTTCCTCCGGAGTGCGGTGACGTGCGGTGAATGCGGCGATGTCACGGTATTGACCGTCGACGTCGCGGGGCAGACCCAGCGGGGGCCCACCACGGATCGTGGGCACCGGGGCCGGGGGTTCAGTCCGACGCGGCCGGCAGGTGTCCGGTCTGGACCAGGGCGGTGGTACGCCGCCGGACGATCAGCTGGGCCCGGCCGTTGGGCAGCCGGCGCGGTTGCGCGTCGCCGTAGAACATGCCCTCCTGCCGGTCGCAGGAGAACAGCAGGGCCGGCGCGCCGAGGTCGGTCAGCCGGCGCAGCACGTCGTCCATCATCATGGCCCGGCCGATGCCCGCCGTGGTCCGTGCGACGATCAGGTGCAGCCCGATGTCGGCGCCGCGCGGCAGCAGGTCCACCAGCGCGCTGAGCGCGTTGGCGCCGCCCGGGGCGACCAGGTCGTAGTCGTCGACCACGACGAACAGCCGTGGGCCCACCCACCAGTCACGGGCCTGCAACTGCGCCGGAGTCACCTCGGGGCCTGGCAACCGGCGCCGCATCGGCTCGACGGTCTCGGTGATCAACTCGTCCAGGGTCGACGGTGCCACCGCGTAGCCGAGCCGGTGGGTCTCGGGGACCGCGTCGAACAGGCCCCGCCGGTAGTCGGCGAGCAGGACGCGGGCCTCGTCGGGGGTGTAGCGGCGGGCGACCGCGTGCAGCAGCAGCCGCAGCAGGTTGGTCTTACCGGTCTCCGTGTCACCGAACACCATCAGGTGCGGCTGCTGGTCGAAGTCGTGCCAGACCGGGGCCAACTGCTGGTCGTCCAGACCCAACGCGATCCGGGCCCCGGTGGGCGCGGGCAGGTCCTGCGCGGGCAGGGTGGCCGGCAGCAGCCGTACCCGTGGGGCCCGGGAGTCCGGGTGGGCCGCCGCCACCCGGGCGGCGAGGTCGCGCACCGCGTCGCCGAGGTCGTCGGTGCCGGTGCCGTCGAGCCGGGGCAGACCGGCGAGGAAGTGCAGTCCCTCGCGGGTCAGGCCCCGGCCGGGTACGGCCGGCACGTTGGCGGCGACGCGCATGCCCACCTCGGAGTCGACCGGGTCGCCCAGGCGCAGCTCGAAGCGGGTACCCAGCAGATCCCGCAGCCACGGCCGGATCTCCGACCAGCGGGAGGCGGTGACCACCAGGTGGACGCCGTAGTTGAGGCCGTTGGTGGCGATGCCGGAGAACGCCTCCTCCACCGTCTCGAACTCCTGGTGCAGGGTCAACCAGCCGTCCACGACCAGCAGCACGTCGCCGTAGCCGTCCTCGGCCCCGGCGGGCAGCCGGCCCTCGGCCCGCAGGCGGCGGAACTCGGCCATCGACTCGATGCCGTGTGCGGTGAACCGCCGCTCCCGACCGGCCAGCAGGTCCACGATCTCCGCCACGGTACGGGTCACCAGGTCCCGGTCCTGCCGGCCGGCGACACCGCCGAGGTGCGGCAGTTCGACCAGCCCGGACAGGGTGCCGCCACCGAAGTCCAGGCAGTACGCCTGCACCTCGCGCGGGGAGTGGGTGAGCGCCAGCCCCGCCACAAGGGTCCGCAGCAGGGTGCTCTTGCCGCTCTGCGGACCGCCCACGATGCCCACGTGTCCGCCGGAGCCGGTGAGGTCGGCCAGCAGCGGGTCACGGCGCTGCTCCAACGGCCGGTCGATGATCCCGACCGGCACCCGCAGGCCGCCGCCGGTGGTGGTGGGCCGCTCGGCGGTCACCCCGACCAGTTCGGCGACGGTGGGGGGCTCGGCCAGCGGCGGCAGCCAGACCCGGTGGGCCTGCGGGCCGACGCCGGCCAGGCGGCGCAGCACGGCCTCCAGTACGGTCTCCCCGCTGCCCGGGGCCGGGTCGGTGTCGGGTCCGTCGGTGTCGGGTCCGGCCGGGGCGTCCACCTCGGCCGGCTCGGGTTCACCCAGATCAGGGGTGCCGAGCTGGAAGGGCACCAGGTTCAGCCGTACCGGGGCCTGACCGGCGGCACGGCGGGCGCCCGGCCGCAGACCGGAGACGTACGCGGCGCGGAACCGGATCAGGGTGGTGGTGTCCGCCCGCAGGTAGCCGTTGCCCGGGGCGGCCGGCAGTTCGTAGGCGTCCGGCACACCGATCACCGACCGGCTCTCCATGGCGGAGAAGGTGCGCAGGCTCATCCGGTACGACAGGTGCGACTCCAACTGGTGCACCCGTCCCTCGTCGAGCCGCTGCGAGGCCAGCAGCAGGTGTACGCCGAGGCTGCGGCCGAGCCGGCCGATCATCACGAACAGGTCGATGAAGTCGCGTTTGCTGCTGAGCAGTTCGCTGAACTCGTCGACGACCACGAACAGCGTCGGCAGCGGGGCCAGCGCGGCGCCGTCGGTGCGGGCCTTCTCGTAGTCCTTCAACGCGCTGAACCCGGCCGCGCGCAGCAGTTCCTGCCGGCGGATCAGCTCGCCCTGCAGGGCCTCCTGCATCCGGTCGACCAGGGGCAGTTCCTCGGAGAGGTTGGTGATGATCGCCGAGGTGTGCGGGATCTGCTCGAAGCCGCGGAAGGTGGCACCGCCCTTGAAGTCGACCAGGACCAGGTTGAGCGTCTCCGAGGAGTGCGCGGTCGCCAGCGCCAGCAGCAGGGTACGCAGCAGTTCGCTCTTGCCGGAGCCGGTCGCGCCGATCAGCATGCCGTGCGGGCCCATGCCGCCCTGCGCGGCCTCCTTGATGTCCAGTTCGACGGGGGCGCCGTTGGTGGACACCCCGATCGGCACCCGGAGCTGGTCCCAGCGGGTACGCCGGGCGCGGACCTGAACGGGGTCGAAGGTGTCCAGGTCGCCCAGGCCGAGCAGCGTCGCCAGGTCCAGGTCCCCGGTGCGGGTCTCGGCGGTCTCGGTGCCGGTGCCGATCCGGTACGGGGCGATCCGGCGGGCCAGGGCACGGGCCCGTACCACGGTCAGGGTGTCGGGCCGGCACAGCGGGGTGACGGTCTCCTTGCCGCTGGGTTCGGCGCCGATCAGGTCGACCTGCCCGGTGGTGACCCGCAGCCGCAGGGTCAGCGGGTGGTGCAGCCAGGGCAGGGTCCGGGACACGTCGACGACGGTGCAGTTGCGGATGCTGCCGGTGGCGAACCGGCTGGTCGCCGGGACCTGCACGCCGTCGAGCACGATGACGACGAACGGCTCGTCGGCGCCGGGCGCGGCCGGCAGGCCGTCCTCGGTGCGGGGCCGTTCGGTGAAGGCCGGCCCGAGCAGCCGTTCCAGTTCGGCGAAGGTACCGGCGACCATCCGGCGCGGACCGGCCGGGTCCTGCTGGCCGGGGTGGTGGGCGTGCGGCAGCCACTTGACCCAGTCCCAGTCGGCCTGGCGTTCGGCCGGGGCGCAGACCACGATCCGCACGTCGCTGGGGGCGTGGAACGTCGCCAGCTGGGCCAGCAGCGCCCGGGTGAGGCCCCGGACGGCGGCCAGGTCTGCCTCGGTGTCGGTCTCGTCGCCGGGGATGGCCGGTGGGGTGCCGCCGCGTAGCAGCACCCGGGCGAAGGTCCGCAACTGGATGGCGATCGGCAGCCCCGGCACCGACCAGTGGACGGCGATGAACCGGCGCAGCGCCACGGCGGACAGCGGTTCCAGGTCCTCCACCGGTTTGGTCTGCGGCGGGGTGAGGGCCACCCCGAGCCGCTGGGCGCCGGTACCGACCCGGATCTCGGCGAAGTCCTGGTGGGCGGGGCGGCGTTCCCACAGCCGGCGGCCACCGGCGATGCCGACCAGGGCCTCCGGTTCCGGGTGCACCCAGGTCACCGCGGTGGCCTGCTGCTGGGTGGCCTGCCGCAACTGGCGCCGCATCTGCGACAGGTAGCGCAGGTAGTCGCGGCGTTCACCGCGCAGCCGGCGCTTGCGCTCACCGGAGCTGCGCCCGAGCACACCGACCAGCATGCCGAGGGCGGAAACGCCCATCAGGCCGGCCGCCACGTAGGTCATGGGTGACGCACCGGGCTGCACGAAGATCAGCACCATCGCGCCGGAGCCCACCGCCATCGGCAGGTACATGAACACCGACGACATGTCGGCGCCCGCCGCTTCGGGCAGGGTCGGTGGTTCCTGGAGCGCCATCTCGCCGCGCGGCAACGGAGGACCGGCCTGACGGGACGGACGGCGGAAGACGACTGTGCTCACGCCGGCAACACCTCTCGCAGTTCCGGACGACGGTGCGGTCATTGTTGCCGTTGCCGGGCCGGGTGGTCGTGGGCCTGCGGGCCCGCTCTGCGCCTGGGCCTGCCGACCGGCGGACGACCGTCGATACTGTGCCGCTCAAGTCACCCGGTGATCAGTGGACGGAGAGCCCCTGCGGTGAGTGCCAGCCCCCCGAGCGACCTGTGCAGGGTCGTCGTCGTCACGCCCGTCCGGTCGGCCGAGCTGGCCGTACCGGCCAACGTCGCGCTGGCCGACCTGGTCCCCCCGCTCGTCGCGCACCTGCACCGCGACGGCACCGACGACGACTGGGCCAGCGGCGGGGTGGTCGTACAGCGGCTCGGTGAGGATCCCCTGGACGAGGACCGCACCCCCGCCGCGCTGGGCCTACGCGACGGCGACACCCTCTACCTGCGCCCGCGGGCGGTACCGATGCCGGCGCTGGCCTACGACGACCTCATCGACGGTGTCGCCACCCGGCTTCGGGAGCGGGCCGGGCGGTGGTCGTCGACCACGACCCGGCGGCTGCTGCTGGGGGTGGCGCTCGCGACGCTGGCGCTCGGCCTGGCGGTGGTGCTGCTGGCCGGGCCGGTGTTCTGGCGGGCGGTGACCGCCGGCCTGGTCAGCGTCGGGCTGCTGGCTGCGGCGCTGGCCGCCGCGCGGTCGTTCGGCGACCGGGGCGCGGCGTTCGTACTCAGCGCCGCCTCGGTCGGCTACGGCGCGGCGGGTGGGCTGCTGGCGCTGGTCGCCGTGGCCGGACCGGACATCGGTCCGGCGCACGTGCTGGCGACCGCCGCCACCGCGACCGCGCTGACCGTGCTGGCCGGGGTGGCCACCGGTGAGGCCCGGCCGATGGTGCTCGGGCTGGGCATGCTCGGGTTGGCGGCGGTACTGGCCGGGCTGCTGGCCACGCTGACCCCGCTGACCCCGGTGCAGACCGCGGCCATCGTCGCCACGCTCACCCTGCTGCTCAGCTCGATCATCCCGTCGTTGGCGTTCTGGCTGGCCGGGCTGCGCCTGCCGGACCTGCCGGCGACCGCCGAGGAGATCAGCCAGGACACGCCGGGCATGGCCGAGGAGGTCCTGACCCGGCGTACCCACCGGGCCGAGGACTACGTCACCGCCCTGTACGTGGCGGCCGGGCTGATCAGCGGCGCGGCCCTGACCTGGCTGACGGCCACCCGGGGCTGGGCGCCGGTGGCGCTGGCGGTGGCGATGTGCGGGCTGCTGGCGTTGCGGTTCCGGATGCTGACCCACATCGGGCAGCGGCTGGCCGTGCTGGTGCCGGCGGTCTACGGCGCGGGTCTGCTCGTGCTGCGGGTGGCCCGCACGGTGTCCCCGTCGCTGCGGTTGTCGCTGGTGGTGACCGCGCTGCTGCTGGCCGGCTGCGGGGCGCTGGCCGCCGCCCGGGTACTGCCCCGGCGACGGGTCCGACCGCACTGGGGCCGGGCCGCGGAGCTGCTGGAGTCCCTGACGGGGGCGATGCTGGTGCCCCTGCTGCTGGCGGTGCTGGGCATCTTCGGGCTGGTCCGCGGACTCGGCGGCTGACCGGCGATGCAGAGCAAACGCGACCAGTTGCAGGCCCACAACTTCGTGGTCGGGCGGCTCCGCTCGGCGTTGCTGCGGGGGGACGCCGACGCCCCGGAGACCCCCACCCGCCGGTTCAGCGCGTCGACGTTCGCGGGAATCCTGGTCGGCGCGCTGCTGGTGGCCGCCTGCGGGGTGTACGGAATGGTCTTTCCCGGTGGGGACCGGACCTGGCGGCAGCCGGGCACCATCGTGGTCGAACGGGAGACCGGCACCCGGTACCTGTTCGTCGACGGGGTGCTGCGGCCGGTACTCAACCTGCCGTCGGCCCGGCTGCTGGCCGGTGCGGGGGCGAAGGTCCGGTCGGTGTCGGAGAAGTCGCTGCGCGGCGTGCCGCACGGACTGCCCGTCGGTATTCCTGGGGCACCGGACTCGCTGCCGGACCCGGCCCGGTTGGTGACCGACTCGTGGCTGGTCTGCGCCACCCGGGTGGCGACCGGCCCGAACAGCACCCGTCCCGGGGTCACCGTGTCGCTGGGGCAGCGCTCCGACACGGTACGGCCACTCGGTGCGGGGGCGGTACCGCTGACCGCGCCTGACGGTGCGGTGCACCTGGCCTGGCGGGACCGTCGACTGCGGCTGCCGGACGCCTCGGCCGCCCTGGTGGCGTTCGGTTACCGGGGTACCCGGCCCGTGTCGGTGCCCGCCCAGTGGCTCAACGCCGTACCGCAGGGTCCCGACCTGGTCGCGCCGCCGGTCGACGGGATCGGCCGGGAGGGGCCGGTGGTGGGCGGTCGGCCCACCTGGGTGGGGCAGGTGCTGGTGGCCCAGACCACCGCCGGCACCAGTGACTACTACCTGGTGCTGACCGACGGGTTGGCCGCCGTGGCACCCGCTGCCGCCGGGCTGCTGCTGGCCGACCCGGACACCCGGGCCGCCTACGGCCCCGGCCCGGTGCGCCCGCTCGAGGTGAGTCTCGACGGGGTGGCCGCCGCGCCGCAGTCGAAGACGCCGCCGGACTGGACCGACCGGCCGACCGGCCCTCCCCCGGTGGTCGAGCCGGCCGACGGCGAGGTGCCCTGCGCGGCGCTGACGTTTGCCGCCGACGGTCAGCCGGCGGTGGCGCTGGTGCTGGCCCGCCCCGGGCCGGCGTCGGCCGGTGTCCGGCCCGGCGCCGACGCGGGGACCGCCGACCAGGTGTCGGTGCCGCCGGGCCGGGGAATGCTGGCCCGCAGCCAGCCGAGCCCGGGGGCCACCGGCCGGACCCTCTACCTGGTCACCGACCTGGGCATCAAGTACCCGTTGCCGTCCGCCGAGGTGGCCGGGACGCTCGGGTACGCCGGGCGCCAGCCGGTGGAGGTGCCGGCGGCGATGCTGGCCCTGCTGCCGACCGGTCCGGTGCTGGATCCGGCCGCCGCCGGAGCGACGTTCCTCGCCGATTGAGCGCGCCTGCCGCGCCGGTTGTGCCGTGCCACCCCACCTCGTTGATCTTGTAGTTGTGGCCCCGAAATAACGCACAAAAGACGCGGAACCGGGGCCCGAACTGCAAGATCGACGCGGCCGGGAACATGGCGGGCGGTACCCGGCGTCCTCTCAGACGGTCTGCCCGGTGTCCTGCGGGCGCCGGGCCCTTCCGTGCCGCACCGCTGCGGCGACGGTGACCAGCACGACCGTCAGGCCGGTGGCGGTGCCGACGGTGACCAGCGCGGCGGTCGTGGCGGCCCGGTCGGGGCGTTCCCGGCGCAGCGGCGGCACCGTCGGCGCGGCGGCCGGCACCGTCGGCGCGGGCGTCACGTTCTCCTCGGGCAGCACCATGGTGACGGCGGTGTACGGGTTCACCGTTCCCCAGCCGAGCCGGGGATCCGGCAGGGCGGTACCGGGACGGTCGGCGGTCCGGAGCAGGCGGTGTTTGACCTGCGCGGCGGTCAGCCCGGGATGGTAGGCACGCACCAGAGCGGCGGTGCCGGCGACGAACGGCACGGCGGCCTCCCCGCCGCTACGGACCAGGTGCCCGGGGCCGCCGGGGCCGAGGCTGGTCACGTCGGCGCCGGGGGCGACCAGGTCGACGGTCCCCGGCCGGTTGGCGCCCACCGGCGCACCCGACGGGTCGACCGCGCCCACGGTGAGCACGTGGCGCAGCACCTGCTCGTCGGGGACGGCCCGGTCCGGTTCGTCGGTCGGGGCGAGCACGACGACGAGCACGTCGCGGGCGGCGGCGTACGCGACGGCGGCGCGCAGCTGGGCGGAGGCGTCGAAGAGCGGGACCGCCACGCAGACCACCCGGGCCCCCCGGTCCACCGCACGACGGATGGCGGCGTCGAGGACCCGGGGGTTGTCGGGCCAGCGGGTACCGGCGATGCGGACCGGCAGGATCGTCGCGGCCGGCGCGACGCCGACGAAGGCCACGTCGGCGGCCGGACGGGCGGCGATGATGCCGGCGGTGAAGGTGCCGCTGCCCAGACAGTCCTGGTTGGCGGCGCCGACGCCGGAACCCACCGGGACACCGGGCAGTACCGCGCCGGAGAGCTGCCGCACCCCGGCGGCCACCCCGCTGTCGACGACCGCGACCGTCTGCCCCGCGCCCCGGGTGAGGTGCCACACCCCAGCCGGCGCCAGTCGGGCCTGGGCCCAGGGCGGCTCGGCGACCACGGTGGTGGCCGGTGGCAGGCACCCGGTAGGGGCCCGCAGAGCGGCGGCGGCCGGCGCGGCGGCGGGGCAGGTCAGCCAGACGACGGCGCCCGCGACCCCGGCCGTGGCGAGGCGGTGGACCTGACGGTGAGGTTTCACGATCGGACGGTACGAGTGGCCGCAGTGCCGGCCAAGGGCCCGCGGGCCCTGTCTGCTGGGCCCGTGCCGCGGCCAGAATCACCGGTACCCCTACGCACGGGCCCCGTCGGTGGCCACGCACGGTGGCCCGGCGCCCCGGTGGAAAGGCACGGACCGCCATGTTGAACCGCCGCGTCCTCACGGTGTCGGCCACCCAACCGGACTGTCACCGGACGATCTCGGCGGCCCTCGCGGTTGCCGAGGCCGGTGCGATCATCAACGTACTGCCCGGCACCTACCCGGAGACGTTGACCCTGCGGGCGCCGTGCACGATCACGGCCGAGCAGGGCCGGGGCAGCGTCACCATCACACCCACCGCCGGCAGCGCGGTGGTGATGGCCACCGACACCGCCATGCTCAGCGGCCTGCTGCTGGTCAACGCCGACCGGGACCGCGCCACGGTGGACATCCCGGTGGGCCGGCTCCGGCTCGACGACTGTGAACTGTCGGCCCGGTCCGGGGCGGCGGTGTTCGTCCGCGACGGCGCGGCGGTGTCGATGAACGGCGGCCGGATCAGCAACCCGGTGGGGGCCGGCATCGTCGCGGTCACCAACGCCGAGGGCCTGGTCGACCAGACCACGATCACCGACATCGGTACGTCGGGGGTGGTGCTCGGCTCCGGGGCCGACCTGACCGTCCGCGAGTGCACCGTCTCCGACGTGCGCGGCAACGGGGTGTGCGGCACCGACGGCGCCCGGGGCACCGTCGAGGCGTGCCGGTTCACCCGGATCGCCGGACCGGCCGTGGCGGTGGACAAGCAGAGCGTCACCCGGATCGTGCGGACCAGCGTCACCGACAGCGCCGAGGTGGGCATCTTCGTCACCGGTGGGGCCCGCCCGGTGATCGAGGAGTGCACCGTCGACGGCAGCGGGGCGGCCGGCATCCTCCTCGACGCCGGCGCCGCGCCGCAGTTCCGGGCCTGCACGGTCAACCGGGCCCGGGGCCCGGGTGTCCACGTCACCGGCCGGTCCACCGGCACCTTCGACGGGTGCGCGGTACGCGACGGCCACGGCGGGGGCATCATCGTCACCGGGGCCAGTGATCCGAGTTTCACCGGCTGCGCGGTCAGTGCCTGCGACGGTGTCGCGGTCACCGTCGACGACCGGGCGACCGGTACCTTCGACGCGCTGACCGTGCGGGACGTCACCGGGCACGGGGTGGTGATCAGTGGGGAGGCCGACCCGCTGCTGCGTGGGGTGTCGGTGGCCGGCTGTCAGGGGCACGGCATCAGCGTCGTCGAGCAGGGGCGGGGCCGCATCGAGCGTTCCCAGGTCACCGGGAGCCGCCTGGCGGGGGTGCACACCGCCTCCGGGGGTCGGCCCGACCTGACCGGGTCGACGATCACCGACGGTGCCGACGCCGGCCTGCTGGTGGCCGTCGACGGACGGGCGGCCCTGCGCGACTGCGAGATCTCCGGGGCCGCGACGGCGGGCATCCGCGTGCAGGCCGGTGGTGAACTGTCGGCCGACGAGTGCCGGGTGCACCACTGCGGCGACGTCGGGGTCGACGTCGGGGTCGACGCCTCCGCCTGGCTCGCCACCTGCGAGATCTACGCCAACCGCAGCCACGGCATCGCGGTCGACAGCCGGCTACCGGTCACCGTCAAGGACTGCACCGTCCGGGGCAACACCGGCTCCGGGCTGATGCAGACCGCCGGCGAGGCCCTCAGTGTGAAGGAACTGACCAGCATGGACAACGGACAACACGACCGGTACGGCACGGTGGACAGCGTCAACGGGTCCCCGCTGGCCCCCGCACCGGTCGCGGGCGCGACGGGCGTGACGGAGCCGGCCCGGCCGGCCGAGACGGAGCCGGCGACCGTGGACGGGCTGCTCGCCGAACTCCAGGCGCTGGTCGGACTGGCCGGGGTCAAGCAGGAGGTGGCGATGCTGGTCAACCTCCAGCAGATGGCCAAGCTGCGGCGGGAGGCCGGGCTACCGGCCCCGCCGATGAGCCGGCACCTGATCTTCGCCGGGCCGCCGGGCACCGGTAAGACCACCATCGCCCGGCTGTACGCGCAGATCCTGCGCGGTCTGGGCACCCTGCGCAAGGGGCACGTGGTGGAGGTGGCCCGCGCCGACCTGGTGGCCCAGTTCGTCGGTGCCACCGCCATCAAGACCACCGAGAAGGTCGAAGCGGCGCTCGGTGGGGTGCTCTTCGTGGACGAGGCGTACGCGTTGTCGGCCGAGAGCGGCAACGGTGCCGACTTCGGCCAGGAGGCCATCGACACGCTGGTCAAGCTGATGGAGGACCACCGGGACGACATCGTGGTGATCGCCGCCGGCTACTCGCACGAGATGCGTACCTTCCTGGCGTCGAACCCGGGTCTGGCGTCCCGGTTCAGCCGGACCATCGAGTTCGAGAACTACACCGTCGACGAACTGGTGACCATCGTGGAGGGGTTCTGCCGGTTGCACCGGTACACCCTCGACTACGGCACCCGGTCGGCGCTGGCCGCGTACTTCGAGCAGGTGCCCCGGGACGGCAACTTCGGTAACGGCCGGACCGCCCGGAAGGTCTTCGAGGAGATGATCGGCCGGCAGGCCCAGCGGCTGGCGCGGGCGGCGTCGGTCACCGCACCCGACCTGACCCGGTTGATCCCCGCCGACGTGGGTGAGCCGCCGGCCGGTGGCGTGGGGGTCGGCGCGGCCGACAACCAGCGGACCGGGCTGGATCAGCTACGCGACCGGCTGGACCGGATGGTCGGTCTGGACTCGGTCAAACGCGAGGTGACCAACGTGGTCAACCTGCTGACCGCCGCCCGGCGGCGCAAGGAGGCCGGGCTGCCGGTGCCGTCGATCAGCCGGCACCTGGTCTTCTCCGGTGGGCCGGGGACCGGCAAGACCACCGTCGCCCGGCTCTACGGGGAACTGCTGGCCGCCCTGGGGGTGCTGCGCACCGGCCAGCTCGTCGAGGTCAGTCGGGCCGACCTGGTGGCCGAGTACGTCGGGCAGACCGCGCAGCGGACCCGGGAGGCGTTCGACCGGGCCCGGGGCGGGGTGCTCTTCGTCGACGAGGCGTACACCCTGGCGCCGGCCGACCGGTCGGTCAACGACTTCGGGCGGGAGGCGGTGGACACGTTGATCAAGTTGATGGAGGACCACCGGGACGACGTGGTGGTCATCGCCGCCGGGTACGCCGACGAGATGCAGCGGTTCCTCGACGCGTACGCGGGGCTGGGTTCGCGGTTCTCGCACGTGGTGGAGTTCGAGGACTACACGCCCGAGCAGTTGCTGACCATCGTCGAGCAGCACGCCGAGACGGCCGGCTACGAGTTGGACCTGAGCGCGCGGACGGCCGTGCTGGAGCAGTTCCGGACCACGGCCCGGGGTCCCTGGTTCGGTAACGGACGGTTCGCCCGGCGGACCCTGGACCAGATGATCACGCGCCAGGCCAACCGGATCAGTCAGCTCGCCGACATCACCCTGGACGACCTGCGTACGTTGACCATCGACGATGTGACGCCCGCCGTGGCAATGGGCCCTGGGCCCCAGTGACCGGGGTGTGGAACCGGGTGATTGCGGGCCGCTGACCCCATCGCGGTAACCGGGTGTGGTTGGGCCTTGTACCTCTCGGTGACGGCATCGACTCTTATGACGCCGGCCACACCGGTCCGGTTGGTACCCGCGTCTCGCGGTAAGGGGTGATCGAAGCAATGGCAACACAGATGAACGTCAGCATCGACCAGATGCGCGCCGCGCAGGCCAGGTTCACGGAGGGGGCCGCCACCGCCCGCAGCGTTCTCAACTCGGTGCAGTCGGTCGGTGGATCCATCGGCGGGGTGTGGCGTGGGCCGGCCAGCGTCGCCTACCAGCAGACCCTCACCGAGTGGGGGAGCCAGTACGGCCGGGTCGTCACCGCTCTGGAGGGGTTGCGCGACGCCCTGCGGGGCAGCGTCACCCGGCTGGAGGCCGCCGAGCAGGCCGCCCAGCAGCAGAGCAAGCTCTGACGAGCCTCAACAGACAGGGTGGGTCCGGCAGCGGGCCAACCCGTCCCCAACGCAACGTAAGGAGATCATCGTGGTGGATTACATGGTCAACCACGGCGGGGTGGACAACCTCTATGCCGAGTTGAACCGGCGGACCCAGGAGGTGCGCGCCCTGCTCGCCGACCTGGAGCGCACCTCCCGGACGGCGCTGGCGTCCTGGGAGGGCGAGGCGCAGCGGGCGTACTACGCCGCCAAGGCCGAGTGGGACAGCGCCGCCAACACCATGTCGGGCATGTTGGCGAGCAAGTCGCAGGCGCTCACCGGGATCAACCAGGGGTACCAGGACGCTGACCGGCAGTGCGCCGGCCAGTTCCGCTAGTCCTGACGGGGCGGCCAGCCGATGCCGGGTCCGATCCCCCCGTACCGGCTGGCGTGGCTGGCCCGTCCACCGGCCCCGGCGGCGTCACCCCGGCCCCACGCCTCCTGGGGTACCGGGAGGCTGACGCCGCCGGGGCCACCCGTCGGCGCAGAGACATCTCCTGAAGGAAGGCCATGGAACACAGAGTCGACACCGCCGCCATCAGCACCTCCTCCGGTGCCGTCCGGGACCTGTCGGTCTCGGTCAACGCGGTACGCGAGCGGCTGCACGACATCCGGGTGCAGCCCGGCGCCTTCGCCGAGGCCAACGAGTTGGGGGTGAAGGTCACGGCCGTGGTGACCAGCTACGTCGAGTCGCTCGGCAGGGTGCGGGACAGCCTGGAGAAGCTCTCCGAGGCCCTGGACACCGTCGCCCGGAACTCCGAGCAGACCGAGCAGGCCAACACCGAGGCCGCTCGGACGGACCCGTTCGCCGGGGTGTGGCAGGACATCGGCAGTCCGCCGCCGGCGGCGCAGGCTGCCACCCCCACCAGTTCGTCCCCGCTGACCGGGGCCTGAGAGAAACGATCCCGGCCCGGCACCGGGCCGGCAGTGACGAGGAGGGCGAGGCATGGCAGCACCGTCCGGTGGCCCGGAGTCGATGGACTGGCGGCAGATCCAGACCGCCCTCATCGGCACCAGTTTCTCCAGCGGTCAGCACCAGCGCGGCGGCGAGGGCTGGGACAACCTGCAGAGCGTCGACCCGGGCGGCGGCGGTGACCCGGCGAGTCTGCGGGCGGCGGCCCAGCGGTTCGAGCAGCTCCGCCAGTCGCTGGACGAGCTGCGCCAGCGGCTGGCGGCCCGGCGGGACGAACTCGTCGGGGCACGCCGGTGGAGCGGCGAGGCGGCGACCTCCTTCGACCACGCGACCCGGCAGTTCGACCGGACGGTGGAGCAGGCCGGCGAACCGTTGACCGGCTCCCGCTCGGTGAGCGTCCTGCTGGACCGGGCGGCGGCCGCGCTCACCGACGCACAGCAGCGGATCGTGGAGCTGAACCGGCAGGGCGCGGAGTGGACCAGGGCCAAGTACGACGAGCAGGTCACCCAGTGGACGTCGATGGCCGCGCAGGGTGTGCTGGTCGACGCCGCTCCGGCGCAACCCTGGTTCACCACCGGCAACGGCACCCAGGTGTACACGCCGTCGGCGTACCCGGAGGTCGACCAGAAGATGACCGAACAGGCCCGGCAGATCCTCCGGGAGTTGGCCACCACCTACCGGACGGTGGTCGGTGACATGGCGGCGCCGGGCAACCTGGCGCTGCCTGCGGTCAACCCCGGCGCCCCGTTCTCCCCCATGCTGGCCACCGCCCCGGCGCTGATCGGCGTCGGGGCGGCCAGCACCTCGACGGCAGCCGTCGGATCGCCCGGACCGGCGGGTCTGCCCGGGTCGCCGGGCCTGCCGACCGCACCGGCCGTACCCGGGTCCGCCGGCACCTCGCCGTCGGTCACCGGTGCACCCGGGTCCGTCGCCGCACCGCCCGCCTCGCCGGCGGTGGTGGGCCTGCCAGGACTGGTGGGGGTGGCCGGGCCACCCGCTTCCGGTGGCCGTCCGGGCGCCCTGCCGGGCCCGCCGGCACCCGCCGCGCCGACCCGCCCGGTGGTCGACGTCCGCGGCATTCCCGGCCTGGCGGTTTCCCCGCCACCCGGACCGGGTCTGCCGAACTCCCCCGCGCCCGGTCGCCCGGGCTCGCCGTTCCCCGGCGTGGGCGGCGGCATCCGGACGTCCGGATCACCGGCCCTGGCACCCACGTTCCCCTTCGCCGGTGGTGGACCGGGCGGCCCCGCCAACCCGATCGGCGGCGCCGGGTTGCCGCGCGCCGGCCTCTTCCCCGGCGCCGGCCTCGTCCCCGGTGGTGGGGGCCTGCCCGGTGGTGCCGGCCCGCACAGCGGCATGCCGATGATGCCGATGACTCCGCGCGGCGACGACCGGGAGGACCGGGAGCGGACCACCTGGCTGCTGGAGGACCGCGACATCTGGTCGGTGACCGGCCAGCCCACCGCCCGGGTCCTCACCGGCGGCGCCGACGACGGGATGCAATACGTAGTCGGCCCGGTCGCCACCGGAACCGGTGATGGGAACCCGACCGACCTCCCCGGGCACGCCCGTCCGGCTCGGCAGCTCCTCGACGGTCCGGCCGGCATGACCGGGGTACCGGCGTGAGCGGGGAGACTCCGGCACAGCCGGCGGGTACCAAGGCCGCGACGGCGACCACCCCGGAGGCGATGGACTGGCGGCAGATTCAGACCGCCCTGATCGGCAGCAGTTTCTCCAGCGAGCAGGACAAGCGTGGCGGCCAGGGCTGGGACCACCTGACCGACGTGGCGCAGGGCACCCACGGCAACCCGATGAGCCTGTTCAGCGCCGGCCAGCAGTTCCGGGTACTGGGTCAGCAGCTCAGCGACGTACGCGAGCAGCTCAACTCCCGGCGCAAGGAACTCGTGGACTCGGGACGGTGGAGCGGCGAGGCCAGCAGCTCGTTCGAGCACGCGGCCAGGCAGCTCGACAGCACGGTCCGCAGCGGTGTAAAGCCGTTGACCGGCGCGAACTCCTACCCCGATCTGCTGTACCGGGCCGCGACGGCCCTGCAGACGGGTCAGCAGGAGATCGTGGCGCTCAACCTGGAGGGTGCGCTGTGGACCAAGCAGCGCTACGACTATCTGGCAAGCGTATACATGGCCGGCCGTCGTGGCCCAAGGCCGGTCGAGCCGTGGTTCATGCAGGGCGGCAAGGCCATCTACACCCCGTCGACCTACCCGGACATCGACCAGAAGATGACCCAGAGGGCGCGGGAGATCATGCTGGCGGTGATCCGCACGTACCGGATCGTGACCAGCGACCTGAGACCACCGAGCGGCCTGGCCGCCCCCGCCTTCAGCCCCGGCTCGCCGCTACCCGGCATCAATCTGCCCGGCGCACCGGGCCTGCCGGCAGCGCCGGACATCGGTGGGCTGAGCGGGCTGGCGCCCGGCGCCGGTGGTGCCGGGGTCCCGGGCATGCCCGGGTCGATGGACCTGCCCGAGTCGCCCGGCCTACCCGGCGCCGGTGGTTCCGGTTCCTCCGGTGCCCCCGCCATGCCGGAGATGCCAGACCTGCCCGAGTCGCCGGCGATACCGGGACTGGACGGGATCGGCGGCGACGGCACCGGCGCGCCCGGTTCCGGCGGGCTGCCCGGCACCGGCGGTACTCCGGCCCTCCCGACCCTGCCGGTCTCACCCCCGCTACCCGGTCTCGGTGGGGTGCCCAACTCGACGGGCTCCGGCAGTCGTCCGGGCGGTACCGGCAGCATCCCGTCGCTGCCGGGCCTGTCGTCCGGCGGCGGGTCCGGGGGTGGCGGTGGTGGCAGCGTGCCGCGTCTGCCCAGTTCGCCGGCGGTTTCACCCACGTTCCCCGCTGCCGGTGACGGCCCGCCCGGTGGCGTGAAGGCCGCCGGCAGCGCGGGTGTCCTGCCCGGTGACATCCCGCCGGTACGGCCGGGTGGTCCCACGGCCAACATGGTCACCGGAGCCGGGGTCACCGACGGTACGGGACGGATGGGCCCGTACGGCGGGATGCCGATGATGCCGCCCATGATGCCGCCGGGTGCCGGTGGCAACGGCCAGGACGAGCGCGAACGGGCCACCTGGCTGGTCGAGGACCGGGACATCTGGTCGGTGACGGAGACGGTCGGCCCGGGGGTCGTCACCGGCGGCACCGTCCAGCCCGACGACGAGACGACGTACGTGGTCAACCCGGGTGAACGTGGCTACGGCGGTACCCCGCGCGGCACCGGGACCTCGCACCGTCAGCAGTCCAGCTACTGACCGTCGCACCTTCTGCTCTGGAGGTAACCGAGATGTTCGTTCCAGAAAACGCCCGGCTGGAGGAGTTGGCCGCCGAGTACCACCGGATGCGGGAGGCGGCGTTACGGGCGCAGGAGCGGATGCGTACCGCGACCGCCACGGTGACCTCACCGAAAGGTCTGGTGACCGTGGTCGTCGGGGCGCAGGGTGAGGTGCGGAGCATCACCTTCGCGTCGCGGGCGTACCGGAACATGGCGCCGGCCGAGTTGGCGGACGCCATCCTCGACACCATCAACCGGGCCCGTGACACCGTGCTCCGCGAGCTGACGGAGGACCTGCCGGCCAACCCGCCGGGCGGAATGCTGGGCGGCATGACGCCCGAGGACATCCTCAACGGCAAGATCGACCTGTCGGGTCTGCTGCCGGAGAGCCTGGATCTCGGTGATCTCCCGTTCCCGTTCCGGCCGGCGCCGGAGGCGTTCCGCCGGCCGGGGTGATCCTGGCAGTGGAAGGTCGGGCATCGTCGGTACCGGTTTCCACCCGCCACGGATGATGGGGTGCGTCGATGGGCATGGAGATTCCCGAGTGGGCCCGCACCATGTTCCTCATCACCACGGGGGAATCCTGGCCCGAAGCCGACGAGGACAAACTCCGCGCCCTGTCCACCGTCTGGAACACCTTCGCCACCCAACTCGGCGACACCGAAGCCACCATCCGCGTCGCCCGCCAATCCGTCACCACCTCCTGGACCGGCCAGGGCGCCGACGCCTTCACCACCCGACTCGACCAACTCGTCGACACCGGCCACATCAAAGCACTCCGCGACACCAGCACCGCCCTCACCACCTACACCCAGCAGGCCGCCCTCAACGTCGAGTACGCCAAAATGATGATCATCGGCCAACTCGGCATCCTCATCGCCAACATCATCTGGCTCACCTGGCTCCTCGCCACCCCCGCCGCACCCGCCGTCGCACCCGCCATCGCCTCACTACAAGCCCTCGGCCGACACATCTCCCTCCAGATCATCAAATCCCTCGCCGCGAACCTCTTCTTCCAGGGCGGCCTCGACATCGCCATCCAGACCGCGCAGATCGCCCGCCACGACCGCACCGAATGGGACTGGAACCGCACCAACGGCGCCGCCCTCACCGCCCTCATCGGCGCCGGCGTCGGCACCGGCCTCAGCGGCCTCAGCGGCCTGGCCCAACACCTCGCCACCCGAGCCGGCATCACCATCACCAACCAGACCGCCAAGAACATCGCCGAGTTCACCAACACCGTCGGACAGAGCGCCCTGCACGAATGGAGCGCCGAAGCCGCCGCCGACCTCATCCTCAACGGCCGCCGCGAAGCCCCCGCCGGCTGGGCCGCCACCGCCGGCGCCACCGAAGGCATCGTGGACTGGGCCCAGGGC
>NZ_WVUH01000114.1 GCF_017614955.1 Micromonospora echinofusca | reverse complement strand
GCGACATCCCGCCCGCCCCGGACGGCCGGGAGGTTACCGGCACCGGGCAGCCGGTCCGGGAGACGGTGACCGGTGACGTGCCGGCCCCCCGGATCTACCTGGCGCACCGCACGTACCCCTTCGGCACGCCCGACTACGACGTGCTGACCGTGCTCGCCACCATCCTGGGCAGCGGCCGGGGCAGCCGGCTCTACCAGCGGCTGGCCGACGGGGCACGGCTGGCCCAGCCGGACCTGGTCGGGGCGTACGGGGTGGACCTGGCGCACGCCCCGGCACCGGTGATCGTCACCGCCGCCGCCCGCCCCGGGGTGACCGCCGAGCAGTTGGAGGCCGGGCTGACCGGGGTGCTCGACGAGATCGCCACCGGCGGGGTGACCGACGCCGAACTGGACCGGGCCAAGGCCCTGCTGACCACCGCCTGGTGGCGGCATCTGTCCACGGTGGACGGCCGGGCGGACACCCTCGGCCGGTACGCGACCCAGTTCGGCGACCCGGCGAAGGCCGCCGACCGGCTGCCGTCCTGGCTGGCCGTCACCGCCGACCGCGTTGCCGAGGTCGCCGCCGAGGTACTCGCCCCGCAGGACCGGGTGACCCTGACCTACCTGCCCCGGGAACAGGCCCGGCCCGAGGAGACGACCCTGCCCCCGACGACCATCTCGTCCGAGGAGACGGCCCGATGAACCTGACGACCATCTCGTCCGAGGAGACGGCCCGATGAACCTGATCACCGAGCGTCCGGCACCGGGCGCCGCCCGCCCGTACCGGTTCCCCGAGGTCGTGCGGCGCAGCGTGGCCGGCGGTGACGTCGTCGCCGCGCACCTGCCCGGCCACCGGCTCGCCGTCGCGCTGCTGCTGCTCGACGCGGGCGCCGGCCGCGAGCCGGTTGGCCGGGAGGGCGTCGGCGGGGTGGTCGCCAAAGGGCTGGAGGAGGGCACCATCCTCCGTGACTCCACCGCCTACGCGCTGGCCGTCGAAGGGCTCGGCACCGAGCTGGTGACCTCGCTGGACTGGGACTCCTTCCAGGTCAGCGTGCAGGCGCCGGTGGACCGTCTGCCGGCCGCCGTGGAACTGCTCGCCGAAGCGGTCCGTACGCCCCGGCTCGACCCGGCCGACGTCGAGCGGGTCCGCGACGACGAGGCGACCGCCCTGCGGATGGACTGGGCCAACCCCGGCCCCCGCGCCGACGCCGCCCTGCGGGCCGACCTGTTCGGCGTCGAGAACCGCCACGGCCGCCCGATGTACGGCGACCCCGACTCGGTCGCCGGCCTGACCGTGGCCGACGTGACCGGGTTCCACGCCGAGTGGCTGACCCGGCCCGGCACCCTGATCGTCGTCGGCGACCTGGACCGGCTCGACCTCGACGCGCTCGGCGCGGCGGCGTTCGCCGGTACCCGGCCGGCAGCCGTCGCCCCGGCGGAACCGGTCGAGGTGCGCATCCGCGACGGCCGGCGGATCATCCTGGTGGACCGGCCCGGCTCGGTGCAGTCGACGCTGCGGATCGGGCATCCGGCGCCACACCGGGCGCACCCCGACCACGTGCCGATGGTGCTCGCCGGCACCGTGCTCGGCGGGGCGTTCACCTCCCGGCTCAACCACCTGATCCGCGAGGTGCGCGGCTACACGTACGGCATCCGGGCCGACTTCGGGCTGTCCCGCCGGTTCGGCCGGTTCGCGGTCAGCGCCGGGGTACAGACGGCGGTGACCGTACCCGCCCTGGTCGACACGGTGGGGGAGATCACCCGTACCCAGGCCGAAGGGGTGACCGAGCCGGAGCTGGCGGTGGCCCGGTCCTGGCGGGCGGGTCAGCTCTCCGTCGAACTCCAGAGCCCCCGGGCGATCGCCGGGGCGCTGAGCACCCTGGTCGTGCACCAGCTCCCCGACGACTACCACGCCACGCTGCGCCGGCACCTGCTGGACGCCTCGGTGGCGGAGGTGTCCGCCGCCGCGCAGAACCACCTGCGGGCGGACGGGCTGACCCTGGTGGTCGAGGGGGACGCGGCGGTGATCCGCGACGAGCTGACCGCCAGCGGCCTCGGCGACCTGCTGTAGGAAAGGTGTAAGGAAGGGCCCCCTGTTAACGCTTTCGGTATAGGAAGGGGCCCTTCCTAACACCTGTCTCCGGTACGCCGGTCGGACCGGGGCATGGCCCGGGTCACACTCGGGCCTCTCCCGGTCCGGGCGATGGGATACGGGTGCCCGTCACCCCGCCGACCTGGGTAGCCTCGCGGTCATGAGGATCGGCATTGTGGGAGCCACCGGCCAGGTCGGCGGCGTGATGCGGCAGGTACTGACGCAGCGGCAGTTCCCGGCGGAGCAGGTGCGTTTCTTCGCGTCCGCCCGGTCGGCCGGACAGACCCTGCCCTGGCAGGGCGGGGAGATCACCGTGGAGGACGCCGCGACGGCGGACTACACCGGGCTCGACATCGTGCTCTTCTCCGCCGGTAAGGGCACCTCCCTGGCGCTGGCGCCGAAGGTCGCCGCCGCCGGGGCCGTCGTGATCGACAACTCCTCGGCCTACCGGATGGACCCCGAGGTGCCGCTGGTGGTGGCCGAGGTCAACCCGCATGCCGCCGCCGTACGCCCCAAGGGCATCATCGCCAACCCGAACTGCACGACGATGGCCGCGATGCCGGTACTGCGCCCGTTGCACGCCGAGGCCGGGCTGGTCAGCTTGGTCGTCTCGACGTACCAGGCGGTCTCCGGCGCCGGCCTGGCCGGCGTGGCCGAGCTGGACGAGCAGGTCCGCAAGGTCGCCGAGCAGGCCGCCGGGCTGGCCTACGACGGTGCTGCGGTGGAGTTCCCCGCGCCCGGCTCGTTCGCCCGGCCGATCGCCTTCAACGTGCTCCCGCTCGCCGGTTCGATCGTCGACGACGGCTCCGCCGAGACCGACGAGGAGCAGAAGCTGCGCAACGAGAGCCGCAAGATCCTGGAGATCCCCGGGCTGAAGGTCTCCGGTACCTGTGTCCGGGTCCCGGTCTTCACCGGCCACTCGCTCCAGATCAACGCGGGGTTCGCCAATCCGATCAGCCCGCAGCGGGCCCGGGAACTGCTCGACGGGGCGCCGGGCGTGGCGCTGTCGGACGTACCCACCCCGTTGCAGGCGGCCGGCCAGGACCCGACGTACGTCGGGCGGATCCGCCGGGACGAGACCGTCGAGCACGGCCTCGCCCTGTTCTGCTCCAACGACAACCTGCGCAAGGGCGCCGCGCTGAACGCGGTACAGCTTGCCGAGCTGGTGGCCGCCGGGTCACGCTGAGCATCTCCGGGCCCGGTCCGGCGGCTGACCCGCCGGACCGGCCGTGACCCGGAGCCGGACCGACGGTGAACCGTAGCCGGACCGACGGTGAACCGGAGCCGGGGCTGGCGGGGGACGCCGGCAGCAGCCCGGAAGCCGGGACAGACAGGAGGCTCCCATGGCCGACGACGCCACGACCCGACGGCTGACCGACCTGATCGCCGACGGGCGACTGGGTGTGCTCGCCACCATCAAGCGGGACGGCCGACCGCAGCTCTCCAACGTGAACTACGCCTTCGACCGGGACCGGAACCTGATCCGGGTCTCGATCACCGACGGCCGGGCCAAGACCGCCAACCTGCGGCGTGATCCCCGGGCCAGCTTCCACGTGGGTACGGCCGACGGCTGGGCGTACGCGGTGGCCGAGGCGCGGGCCGAGCTGACCCCGGTGGCCGCCGACCCGGCCGACCCGACGGTCGCGGAGCTTGTCGAGCTGTACCGCGCGGTGCAGGGCGAACACCCCGACTGGGACGACTACCGGCGGGCGATGGTCGCCGACCGCCGGATCGTGCTGCGGCTGCACGTCGAGCGGGTGTACGGGATACCGCCGCGCGGCTGACCCCGACGTTGCCGGCCGGGGCGCGGTGGGCGGCGGCGCGGGTGCCCGCCTGCACCACCGGCGTGCCGGGTGCCTCGCCTGCACCACCCGCGTCCCGCGTGCCGTCAGCGGCGGCGCCGTTACCTCTCCGGCCGGTCGGGTAGACCGCGGGTGCCGACACGAGAGGGGAGCAGCATGACGACCGTCGGAGAGTTCATGACGACCCGGCTGGTGACCATGGACGCCAACGACACGCTCACCGCGGCGGCGCAGGAGATGCGGGACAGTGCGATCGGTGACGTCATCGTCACCGACGGGGACGACGTCGTGGGGATCGTGACGGACCGGGACATCACCGTACGCGCGGTCGCCGAGCAGATGGACCCGGCCAGCACGCCGCTGCGGCAGATCACCACCTCGGACGTGGTGACGGTCAGCCAGTACGACGACGCGGTGGCCGCCGCCGACCTGATGCGCACCTACGGGGTACGCCGGCTGCCCGTGCTCGAGGACGGCCGGCTGATCGGTCTGGTCTCCATCGGCGACCTCGCCGTCGAGCGGGAACCGCAGTCGGTACTGGCCGACATCAGCGCCGACGATCCGAACAACTGACCTGGCTGCCCACGGTTCCCAGGCGTTAACAAGGGCCCCTTCCTATACCGGAAACGATAGGAAGGGGCCCTTCCTTGCATCTCGGGCTCACCCGATCGGGGTGAGGTTGGGCTGCCTGCGGGTGGGGACCCTGCGGTGACGTCCGGTGACACCGTACGGAGGGGGACGCCTGATGGGGGAGGCCACCACACGGTTCTTCGACGAGCTGGACCGGCGGGGGTACGAACCCCGGCTGGAGAAGGCTGCGGGGACCGTGCGTTTCGACTTCCGCGAGGACGCGCACACCGACCACTGGCTGGTCGTCGTCGACCACGGCACGCTCAAGGTGAGCCGGGTCGACCACGAGGCCGACACGGTGATCAGCACCAGTCCGGAGCTGTTCGACGAGATCGCCGTCGGGCGGGAGCACGTGATCGCCGCCCTGCTCCGGGGGGACCTGACGGTCACCGGTAACGCCCTGCTGGTGCTCCAGATCGAGCGGATCCTTCCCGGTACGCCGCACGCGCGTGGGCCGCGCCGGGACTTCGTCAAGGAGGCGTGCTGATGGGGGAGAATCTGGTCCGCATCCTGGACGGGAACACGTTTGTGGTCTCCGAGAAGACCGGCGACATCGAGGCGACGCCGATCGAGCCGGCCGGGCTCTTCTCGATCGACACCCGGTTTCTGTCCAAGTGGGTACTGACGGTCAACGGCGAGCGGCTGACCCCGCTCTCCTACGACGACCTCCAGTACTACGAGGCGCGTTTCTTCCTGGTACCGGGGATGGCCACGCACTACGTCGACGCGAAGTTGTCGATCATCCGGGAGCGGGCGGTGGGTAGCAGCTTCCGGGAACGGTTGACCATCCTCAACCACGACGAGGTGCCGGTCGACCTGGAGGTCCGGATGGACGCCGGCTCCGACTTCGCCGACCTCTTCGAGGTCAAGGACGAGATCCTGAACAAGAAGGGCGAGATCTACACCGAGGTCGAGTCCGACCGGCTGCGGCTGGGCTACCGGCGGGGCAACTTCTGCCGGGAGACGACGATCGCGGCCACCGGCGGGCCACGGTACGACCGGAACGGCTTCGCGTACTCGATCCGGCTGGAGCCGAACGAGCAGTGGCAGGTCGACGTCGACGTACACACGGCGGCGGTCGGTCCGGGTGGTCGGGACCTGCGCATCGGGCTCCAGGCCCACGGCCACGAGCGGCTCGCCCTGCAACACGACCTGGAGGAGTGGATCGCGGCGGCGCCGAAGGTGAACTGCGAGTGCGAGCCGCTGGCCCGGACGTACAAGCGGAGCCTGGTGGACCTGGCCGCGTTGCGCTTCTCGCCGGTCTCGCTGGCCGGGCAGACACTGCCGGCCGCCGGTCTGCCGTGGTTCATGACCATGTTCGGTCGGGACAGCATCCTGACCTGCCTCCAGACCCTGCCGTTCACCCCGTCGCTGTCCCGGACGACGCTGCGGATCCTGGCCGCCCTCCAAGGCGCCCGGTTCGACGACTTCCGGGAGGAGGACCCGGGCCGGATCCTGCACGAGATGCGGTACGGCGAGAGCGCCGCCTTCGAGGAGCAGCCACATTCGCCGTACTACGGCTCGGTGGACGCCACGCCGTTGTTCGTGGTGCTGCTCGACGAGTACGAGCGGTGGAGCGGGGACAGCGCGCTGGTCATGGAGTTGGAACGGGAGACCCGGGCGGCACTTAAGTGGATCGACGACTACGCGGACCTGGTGGGTAACGGCTACATCTGGTACGAGCGGCGCAACACCGACACCGGTCTGGAGAACCAGTGCTGGAAGGACTCCTGGGACTCGATCTCCTACTCCGACGGCCGGCTGCCGGGATTTCCCCGGGCCACCTGTGAGGTGCAGGGGTACGCCTACGACGCCAAGGTCCGGGCGGCCCGGCTGGCCCGGGAGTTCTGGGGTGATCCGGCGTTCGCCGACCGGCTGGAGCGGGAGGCCGCCGAGCTGAAGGAGCGGTTCAACCGGGACTGGTGGGTGGCCGACGGCGAGTTCTACGCCCTCGGGCTGGACCCGGAGGGCGGCCAGATGGACGTCCTGTCGTCCAACATCGGTCACCTGTTGTGGAGCGGCATCGTGACCGAGGAGCGGGCGGCGAAGCTGGCCGAGCACCTGGTGGGGCCGCGACTGTTCAGCGGGTGGGGGGTGCGCACCCTTGCGGAGGGCGAGGTCCGGTACAACCCGATCGGGTACCACAACGGCACGATCTGGCCGTTCGACAACTCGTTCATCGCGTGGGGGCTGCGCCGGTACGGGTACGCCGAGGAGGCCGCGACGATCGCCCAGGGCATCATCGACGCGTCGGTGTACTTCGACGGCCGGTTGCCGGAGGCGTTCGGCGGGTACCGGCGGGAGCTGACCAAGTTCCCGGTGGAGTACCCGACGGCGTGCAGCCCGCAGGCCTGGTCGACCGGTGCGCCGATGCTGCTGATCCGCACCATGCTGGGCATCGAGCCGCACGAGGGGCACCTGGCGGTGGAGCCGGTGCTGCCGGTGGGGATGGGCCGGATCGAGGTGCTGGACATTCCGGGCCGGTGGGGTCGGGTGGATGCCTTCGCCCGGGGCCGACTGGAGATCGACCGACTGGCCGCCTGACCCGGGCCGCCGGCCGCCTGACCCGGGCCGTCGGCCGCCTGCACCGGACTGCCGGCCGCCGGACCGGGTCAGCTGGCCCGGCCGCCCCGGAACTGTCGTACCCGGCGGTGAGGATGGGTGCCGTTCCCATCCCACCGCCGGAAGGTGCCACCGTGCCCGCACTCGTTGCCCCGGTCCACGACGAACGGTCCGCTCTGCTCGGCTATCTCGCCCACCAGCGTCACCAGATCCGGGTCACCGCGTACGGGCTCACCGAGGAGCAGGCGAGGGCGACCCCCACGGTCAGCGCGTTGAGCGTGGGCGGCCTGATCAAGCACGTCGCGTCGATGGAGCGGTGGTGGATCGACCTCGTCGAGCACGGTGCGATGACCCCGGAGGGGGACTACGAGGCGCAGTTCCGGCTGGCGCCGGAGGAGACCCTCGCCGGGGTGCTGGCCGGGTACGACGAGGTGGCGCGGCGGACGGAGACGGTGCTCGCCGGGGTCGCCGACCTCGGGCAGCCGGTGCCGGTGCCGCGTGCGGTGCCCTGGTTCCCCGCCGACGTCGAGGCGTGGTCGGTGCGCTGGGTGCTGCTGCATCTGATCGAGGAGGTCGGGCGGCACACCGGGCACGCGGACATCGTCCGGGAGGCGGTGGACGGCGCGACGGCGTACCCGCTGCTGGCCGCAGCGGAGCGATGGCCGGCCACCCCCTGGTTGCGGCCCTGGCAGCCGGCTGACTGAGCCCTCCGGCATCCTCCTTGACAGCTAGCGTCAAGTGCTTGACGATGGTCGTCAAGGAAGGGGGGGTGGATCGTGCCACCCAACGAGGCGGAACTCTCCGCACACCTCACCCGGCTGCTCGACATCCGGCTGCTCGATCCGTTGGAGATCCTGCTCGAATCCGACACCGAGGTGTCGGCCCTCCGGACGGCCGTCCGGAGCCGGGCCGGCGAGTGGGCGCACCGGATCCTCGCCGGTGACGACAGCACCGCACTCGGTGTGATCATGCGGCTGGTCGCCACGCTCTATCCCGACGACGGGCCGTTCAGCCCGCCCACGGACTGGTGGCGCACCCCCCTGGGGCAGGCGCTCGCCTGGCGGGTCGGCCACCCCACCGCCACCTCGGTCTCGTACGCGGTGGCCGGTGCCATGCTCGGTATCACTCGCCAGGGCGTGCACGACCTGGTCACCCGGGGCAAGCTCACCCGGCACCCGGACGGGGGCGTCACCCCCGCCTCGGTACGGGACCGGCTCCGGGCCCGCGACGTCGGCCCCACCGTCCCCGGTGCGGTACCCGGTCGGCGGGACGGGCGGTCGCACCATGACTGACACCGTGCTCCGGTCGGGGAGCGTCCCCCTGGCCGTGCGGGACCTCGGCGGTGACGGTCCACCCCTGCTGCTGCTCCCCGGGGCCGGTGGCAACCTCGCCGGGCTCGTCCCCTTCGGTGAGCTGCTCCGCGCCACCCACCGGGTGGTCGTCGTCGACCTGCGCGGCCACGGCCGGTCCGGGGACGGTCCGTGGAGCTGGGACGCGGTCGAGGACGACCTTGTCACGGTGACCGCCGAACTGGGTCTCGACGCACCGGCGGTGGTCGGGCTGTCCCTCGGCGGGATGGTGGCCGCGCAGTGGGCAGCCCGGCATCCGGAGTGCCCCGGCGCGGTCAATCTCGACGGCAACCCCACCCCGGTCCGTCCCGACCAGCTCGTCGGCCTGGACACCGGGGAGGCGAGCGGGGAACTGGCCCGACTGGCGACGGTCTTCACCTCGATGGCCGGGGCGCTCGCGGCGCCGTTGACCTGGGAACAGGTGGCCCAGTTCCGTGCCGCCCACCTGGCGATGGCCGCCCGGCACGGCCAGCCGGAGGCGGTCGCGCTCGCCGCCTTCGAGCGCAATCTCGTCGTCGACGGCGACGTGGTACGCCTGCGACCCGGTCCCGAGGTGCTGGCCCGGCTCCGGGAGCTGATGGCGGAACTCGACCTGGTGCCGCTCTACCGGGACCTGACCGTGCCGTTGCTGCACGTACTGGCCACCGAGGATCTGCCCGAGCAGCGTCCGTTCGCCCGGCTCTACGGGGCGTACCGGCAGGGTCTGGTCGGGCGCCTGGCCGAGGTCTCCGCGACGAACCCCCGCCTGCGGGTGCACTCGCTGGCTGGCGTGAGCCACGCGATGGTCGTCGAACGTCCCGGGCCGCTGGCGGAGCTGGTGATCCGTTTTCTGGCCGGGGCGGGGTGAACCGGTAGGGGAACGCCGGGACACCCGGCAGCCGCAAAGATCCGGCCGGATCCGGCGGGGTAATGTCGCGGAATGCCGGAACTCGTGTACCCGCCCGTGATCGCCGCCGCCAAGACCATGTTCCGGGTGCTGGACCTGCGGATCACCGTGGAGGGCGCCCACCACGTACCGCGCAGCGGGGGCGCGGTGATGGCCGCCAACCACGTCAGCTACCTGGACTTCATCTTCTGTGGATTCGGGGCCCAGGAGTCCGGTCGGCTGGTCCGGTTCATGGCGAAGCAGTCGGTCTTCGAGAACCGGATCGCCGGCCCGTTGATGCGCGGGATGCGGCACATCCCGGTGGACCGGGACGCCGGGGCCGCCTCCTACGGTGCGGCGCTGCGCGCGCTGCGGGGCGGCGAGGTGGTGGGGGTCTTCCCCGAGGCGACGATCAGCCGCTCGTTCACCGTCAAGGAACTCAAGAGCGGCTCCACCCGGATGGCCAAGGCGGCCCGGGTGCCGCTGCTGCCGGTCGCGCTCTGGGGTGGGCAGCGGCTCTGGACGAAGGGGCGCCCGCGCACCCTGACCCGTCGGCACGTACCGATCACCATCATCGTCGGCGAGCCGATGCACGCGACCGACTATCCCGACGCCAACGCGATGAACGCCGACCTGACGGAGCGGCTGACCGCCCTGGTGGACCGGGCGCAGCGGGAGTACCCGGACACCCCGGCCGGTCCCGACGACACCTGGTGGCAGCCCGTGCACCTGGGCGGTACCGCGCCCACCCTGGAGGAGGCCGCCCGGCTGGAGGCGCAGCGCCGGGGGGTACCGGACGCCGACCCGGCGGCGGAAACGGCCGGCTGACCCGAACCGGCGCGGGTGCCGGAGGTTGACCGGATCGTTCCGCTACCGGGCGCGATGGTGCCTGCCGTACCGCCCGTCGGGGAGCCAGGATCGGGGTATGGCAGGTACCGCACTCGTCGTCGTCGACGTCCAGGAGTCCTTCCGGCAGCTACCGCTCTGGCCGTACCGGTCCAACCCGGACCTGGTGGGTCGGGTCGACCGGCTGGTCGACGCCGCCCGGGAACGGGGTGACCTGGTCGTCTGGGTCCTACACGCCGAGTGGGGCAGCGGCACCGTGTTCGACCCGGCGGGCGGGTACGTCCGGCTGCTGGACGGGTTGACCCCGCAGGCCGGCGAACCACAGCTCACCAAGACCGCGCACAACGCCTTCACCACCACCGGCCTGCACCAGATCCTGACCGGGCACGGGGTACGCGACCTGGTGATCTGCGGTATCCGGACCGAGCAGTGCTGTGAGACGACCGCCCGGCTCGGGTTCGACCTGGGTTTCCGGGTCACCTTCGTGACCGACGCGACGATGACCTTCCCGTTGCCGCACCGGGACCTGCCGCCGACCGCCGGGGTCGCGGAGATCCTGGCCGATCCGCGTACCCTCACCACCGAGCAGGTGGTCACCCGCACCGAGTACGCCCTCGCCGGGCGGTTCGCCACCATCGCCTCGGTCGACGACCTGACCGGCCCGGTTTCCGGGGCGGCCCGGCCCGACCCCGTCGGCGCGGGCGTACCGGCCGCCACGGTCCGGGGCTGAGCCGTGGCCCGGGTCGTCTTCCTGCTCGTGCCGCAGCTGCACCTGCTGGACCTCGCCGGCCCGGCCCAGGTCTTCTCCACGGCGGCCGACCTCGGCTACGACTACCGGCTGCACTACGTGGCCGACCAGCCCCGGGTGCCGACCGTGCAGGGCGTACCACTGCACGCCGAGCAGGGGTGGCCGGAGCTGACCCCGGCGGACCTGCTGGTGGTCCCCGGTTGGCGGGTCGCGGCGCACCCGGGCGGGGCGGCGGTACGCCCACCGGACCTGACCCGGCTGGCCGCGCACCACGCGGCGGGCGGCACGGTGGCCAGCATCTGCGCCGGGGCGTACGCGCTGGGCCGGGCCGGTCTGCTCGACGGTCGGCGGTGCACCAGTCACCACGACGTGCAGGACGACCTGGCCCGACGGCATCCCCGGGCCACGGTGGTGCGGGACGTGCTGTACGTGGTCGACGACCGGGTGGTCACCTCGGCCGGCATCGCCAGCGGTATCGACGTCGCGTTGCACTTGGTCGCGACCCGGCACGGCCCCCGCGTGGCGGCCCGGATCGCCCGGTCGTTGGTGGTCTACGCCCGCCGTAACGGCCACGAGCCGCAGGCCAGTGCGATGCTGCGGCACCGGTCCCACCTCAGCGACGCGGTGCACCGGATCCAGGACCTGATCGACGAGCGGTTCGTCGATCCGTTGCCGTTGACCGAGCTGGCCGGCGCCGGTGGGGTCAGCGTCCGGACCCTGACCCGGGTGTTCCGGCAGGCGACCGGGTTGACCCCGCTGCGCTACCAGCAGTTGCTCCGGGTGGAGCGGGCCGAGCACCTGATCGGGCACGGTACGACGGTGGAGGCCGCCGCGCGGGCGGTCGGGTTCGCCGACGCCCGGATGCTGCGCCGGCTGCGCAACAGGACCGGCCACCCCGCCCCCGCGAACGGGGGTGATCATGGCCTGGCGGCCTGACCGCCGCCGGCCATGATCAGCATTCAACGGGGGAGGGGTGGCCCGCACGACCGGCGGATCAGTCGGGTGGGGCGACGTGGGACCAGTCGTCGCCGTCGACGGAGAGCCAGACCGCGCTGCTCTGCGGCCAGCCCGACTGGGCGTACCCGCCCGGCACGGGAACCGCCGAGGCGCCCGGTCCGAGGGGCACCGGTTGCAGGCTGTTCCCCCGGTCGGTGCTGGTGAACATCACCGGGTTCTCCCCGGCGTCCAGTCCGGCCTGGACGACCAGCGTCCCGTCGGAGCGGACCGCCGCCGTGATGCGCCGTTCGCCGACCTGGGCGGTGGCGGCGGTCCGCTGCCAGCTCCGGCCGCCGTCGACGGTGCGGTAGATCCGCAACGTCGCGCCGACCCGGCCCACCGCGTACGCCGTCTGCCCGTTGTGGCTGGCGACCGCCACGCCACCGAAGTCGTCGTTCGACACGATCTGCTCCGGGAAGACGTACCGCTGCCAGCTCCGGCCACCGTCCCGGCTGACCTCGACCGCGCTGCCGGTGTAGCTGATCCGGCTGTCCGGTCCGGTGCTCGCGCCGGTGGACCCGCTCACCCAGAGTCCCGCGTCGACGGGGATGCTCTCGACGAACCGGGCGGACCGCAGGGTGGACCTGTGGGCCAACTGGAGCACGTCCCCGGTGGACGGGTCCACGGTGATCAGCGGGTCCCGGTCCGGGCCGGGCATCCGGTCCGGCACCCGGGCCCCGGCCGGCAGCGCCGGCACCTGCCGCAGCTCCGCCCGGCGCCAGGTCAGTCCCCCGTCGAGGCTGGTCAGCCAGAACTTCTCACCGGTAATCGTGCCGCCGGGCGCCGCCAACTGGGTCTGGACCCGGACGGCCACGGTCCGCGGGCCGGTGGGGTACAGGGCCGCCAGCGAGTTGACCGGTACCGGCAGGGGGATCTTCTGCCAGGTGCGGCCCCGGTCGGCGCTGACCGCGACCCCGGGGGCGCAGTCCCGGTCCCGGCAGTCGCCGTAGCGGACGTACAGCCGGTCCAGGTCGCCGGCCTGCGTCGGACCGTACCTGGTCCGCCGCCCCGGAGCCTGCGCCCGGGCCGAGGCGGCCGGGTCGGGGGCGGGCAGGAACTCCGGCGTGGGCGTCGGACTGTCCGCCGGGGGCAGGGCATGCCGGGCGGGTAGCTGCGCGACCGCCACCCCGCCGCCGGCCAGGACCGCGGCGCCGGTCACCACCGCCGCCACGATCCGGGTACGACGGCGCCGCCGTGCCCGGTGCAGCACGTCGGCGAAGTGCGGCCGGAACGCGGCCTGGGCGGCGCTGTCGAGCCCACGGAAGTCGGGCCCACGGAAGTCGGGCCCACGGAAGTCGAGTTCAGGCATGACGTACCCCCCGGTCCCTGCTGCCGCTGACGGCGGCCCCGCCGATGTTCTCCGTCTCGGTCAGGTCGGCGGCCAGTGCGCGCCGGCCCCGGACCAGCCGGGTCTTGACCGCTTCGACCGAGCAGCCCAGCGCCTGGGCGACCCCGGCCACCGGCAGGTCGGCCAGATGGTGCAGCACCACCGCCTCCCGGGTCGCGCGGGGCAGCCGTTGCAACGCGGCCACCAGTGCGACATGGTCCGGTGAGAGTTCCGGTACGCCCTGGCCGGTGGGGGCCAGTCGCCCACTGCGGACCAGCCGGTCGAACACCGCCCGGCGCCGGTACCGCGAGCGGGCCACGTTCAGCGCGATGGTGCGCAGCCACGCCTCGGGGTTGTCCACCTGGCGCAGCCGGCCCGGCCGGGCGAGTACCCGGACGAACGCCTCCTGCACCGCGTCCTGCGCCTCGGCGTAGTCCCCGGTCACCGCGAAGAGTTGGGCCACCAGGCGGGCCGCCGACGCGGCGTACACCTCCTGGACCTGTGTCTGTCCGTCCACATCGTTCCCTCCCGTTTCCGTTGTCCACCCGGTACGACCGACGGCCGGTCGGTCCGGTGACACCCGGGTGCGGTGGGGGAGTCCTGTCGGACCCTGATGGTAGGGGTAACTACCCGGTGACGGTGGGCGCCGCCGGGGCGGGTGAGGAGGGCGCATGGCGACCTACGTGCTGATCCCCGGTGCCGGGGGCGCCGCCTGGACCTGGCACCGCCTCCGGGCGGAGTTGTGCGCGCGGGGGCGGGACGTGGTCGCGGTCGACCTGCCCGCCGACGACGACTCGGCCGGTCTCGACGCGTACGCTGCCGCGGTCGTCCGGGCGGTCGGCGAGCGGCGGGACCTGATCGTGGTGGCGCACTCGCTCGGTGGCTTCACCGCGCCGCTGGTCTGCGAGCGGTTGCCGGTGCGGTTGCTGGTGCTGCTCAGCGCGATGATCCCGGTGCCCGGCGAGCCGCCGGCACGGTGGTGGGACAACACCGGCTACGAACAGGCCCGGCGGGAGCAGGCCGCGCGGGGTGGCGTCGCCGCCGACGCCGACCTGGCGGAGACGTTCTTCCACGACGTACCACCGGAGGTGGCCGCCGAAGCCGGTCGGCTCGACCGGGGTCAGTCCATGACCCCGATGGAGCGGCCCTGGCCGCTGCCGGCCTGGCCGGAGGTGCCGACCCGGTTCCTGCTCTGCCGGGACGACCGGTTCTTCCCGGCCGACTTCATGCGGCGCGTGGTCCGGGACCGGTTGGGTGTACCGCCGGACGAGATGGCCGGTGGGCATCTGGTGATGCTCAGTCGGCCGGTGGAACTGGCCGACCGGCTGGAGGCGTACCGGGCCGGGCTGGGCGTCACGGACGGCGGCTGAGCCGGTCGTCCGGTCCGTGCTGGCGCCCGGGGACGACTCAGCGGCCCGCTGCGGCGGGGTGGCGCGGCTGGAGCATGATGTCGCGCATGTTCAACGTGAGATCCGGTCACGGTCGCCGGCGTGACCATGTCTGTGTCGGTGACTGCAAGCACAACCGGCACCACCACAAGGGCCGGAAGAAGAAGCGCCACTTCGACTCCTGCGACGGCTGCGACTGCGACGGCCCGGACTGCTGCGACTTCGGCCTGTTCTCGACGTTGTTGATGCTGGGGGCGTCGGTGGCGTCGGTGGCCCGGGTGCCGGTGGTGGACCGGGCGGGTTCGGCGGCGATCCGGGGTTACCGGCGGTGGTTGTCGCCGCACTGGCCGGGTCGGTGCCGGTTCACGCCGACGTGTGGGGCGTACGGCTTGGTGGCGGTGGAGCGGTACGGGTTGGCGGTGGGTGGTCGGATGGCGGCGGACCGGGTACGCCGGTGCGGTCCGAAGGTGCCGCGCGGTACCCACGACCCGGTGGTCAGCCGGTGACCGGCGCGGCGGTCCCGAGCCGCGCGACGGTCACCGGCTGACGGGGCTGGTCACCACCAACGGGTACGGCACAGGTGGCTGGTGGAAGCGGTGTCGCTGCCCGACGCGTCGGAGACGACGACCTTGATGGTGGCGGTGGTGCCCGGGGTGCAGAACACGCTCATCGACGGCAGGTTGTCGTTCTGCGCCGAGTGGACGTCGTTGACGTACCAGCGGATGGAGACCGGGTCGACCGCGCCGGAGTAGCCGGTGTAGCAGGCGTAGATGCTGGAGCCGGAGCTGCACCCGAGGGCACCGATCTCCGGTGCGGCGAAAGCCGCACCGGCGGGCGCGAGCGTCGCCGCCATGGCGCCGGTCAGGGCCAGGGCGAAACCGGCGGCACGCTTCTTCGCTGACACTGCTGACATTCGACCTCCAGGTCGGGTAAATGGTGAATGCCTATTTCATAGGCCGCCATTGATCGTACTGACGTCGGTGTCGAGTTCAACCCGTCGCAATGGTGGTCGGGGGTCGGGAATTGACTAGGGGTCACTAGGGGTGCTGGCCGGGTGAGCCTCCGATCGTCGAGGCGCTGTCCCTGAGCTGCGAAAATATAGGATAATGAATCGGATCGGGTAAGGAGTGCCTGTTGTTGTTGCATTCTCTGACGCGTTCCCGGTAGGTCGGGGTGCCGTTTTTCCGGCATGCTGCCACGTCCTACCGGCGCCCAGGGGAAACGCAAAAGGTATCGCGCGGCGCGATAAACGGGGTGGACGGCAGCAGGGAGACGGCTAGAGTGCCTGGCGTGGGACGTCTGGACGCGGTGGCTGCCGCGTACGCACAGTGGGTGCGGCCGGACCTGCCCCTGTACGGCAACGACCACGAGCGCAGCGACTTCGCTCCCTGACCGGTCGGGCCGGTCCCGTGTGGACCATCCGACCTGTCCTTACCCGTTTACTCGCGCAGGGAGCGAAGAGTCATGTCTGCCGTACCGGCGTCCCCGCCGGCTGTCTCCACGGTGCTCCGGGCACCGCAGGTCACCTGGGTCCTGGTGGCCAGTCTGATCGGAAGGATCCCGCTGGGCGCCGCTCCGCTGGCGCTGCTGCTGACCGCCCGGGAGTCGATGACCATCTCGATGGCGGGTCTGCTGGTCGGGGCGTACACCGCCGGGATGGCGGTCGGCCAGCCACTGCTGGCCCGGATGGCGGACCGGTGGCGGCAGTCGCCGGTCATGTGGGGCGCGGTGGTGCTCTCCACCGTCGGGTTCCTGGCGGTCGCCGCCCGGCCCGGCCCGCTGCTCGCCCTGCCGGCCGCCGTCGCCGCCGGGCTCGGCGCACCGCCGTTCGAGGCGTGCCTACGGGTGCTCTGGAAAGATCTGGTCGGCGAGCGCCTGCTGCACACCGCGTACACCCTGGACGTCACCGTCCAGGAGTTGATCTTCATTGCCGGGCCGGTGGTGACCGTGGCGGCGGTCGGGCTGGCCGGCACGGCCGGAGGACTGGTCACCATCGCCGTCGGGCAGATCGTCGGCACGGCCGTGTTCACCGCCGCGCCCGTGGTACGCCGATGGCGGGGCGAACCGGCGCCCCGGCACTGGGCCGGGCCGCTGCGGTCGGCGTACCTGCGACTGCTGCTCGTCACGACGGCGCTGATCGGCGCGGGGGTGGGCGCGACCACGGTGGCGGTCGCGGGCTACGCCGAGGCCGAGGCGACCCCGGCCTGGGCCGGCTGGCTGCTGGCCGCGCAGGCGACCGGTGCGCTGGTCGGCGGGCTGGTCTCCGCCCGGCGCCCGGTCGGTGATCCGCAGCGTCGCCTGCCCATGCTGGTCGGGCTGCTCGCCGTCGGCTACCTGCCGGTGCTGCTCACCCCGGTACCCGCGGTCATGATCGTGCTGGTGGCGGTCAGCGGGCTGGCCCTGCCGGCGGTACTGACCGGGGTGTTCATGACCGTCGACCGGGTGGCCCCGGCCGGTACGGCCGCCGAGTCGTTCGCCTGGGTGGCGACCGCCTTCGCCGGGGGCAGCGCGGTCGGCGCCGCGCTCGACGGGCTGCTCCTGGACACGGCCGCCGGGCTGACGGTCGGGCCGGTCGCGGGGCTGGCGGTCGACGCGGTCACCATCGGTTTCGCGCTGGCGCCGGTGACCATCACCGCCGCCGCGCTGCTCAGCCGCCGCCGGGGCCGCTGATGCCCGGCGGCTCCGCCGGGTCGCCGGGTCCTGCCGGGTCCCGCCGGGGATGCGGCGAAACCGCTGACTGACTAGGGTCGGGGTACGGCATCACACGTCGTCACCGTCCGGGTGCGGCGCACGAGGTGCCGGTGAGATGCCTGGGAGGGCATTCCACAGTGCCAGTTCAGTTGAACCACACCATCGTCGCCAGCCGGGACCGGCAGGAGTCCGCCGAGTTCCTCGCCTACATCCTGGGGTTGTCGGTCGGCGCACCCTTCGGCCCGTTCCTGCCCGTGGTCACCAGCAACGCGGTCACCCTCGACTTCGCCACGGTGCCCGAGGATCAGATCGTTCCCCAGCACTACGCGTTCCTGGTCAGCGAGGAGGAGTTCGACGGGATCCTCGACCGGGTCACCCTGTCCCGGGTCGACTACTACCCCGATCCGCAGTTGAGCCGGGCCGGGCAGATCAACCGCAACGACGGGGGTCGGGGCTTCTACTTCCTCGACCCGTCCGGGCACGGCATGGAGGTCATCACCCGGCCGTACGGCGGCTGACCGGGCCCCACCATTTCCAGGAAGTCGGGCTGTCCACCTCGTACGACAGCCCGACTTCCTGTGAACGGGGTACGAGCTGGTCCGCTCAGCGGAGGAGCACGGCGTCACCGAGCGCGCCGTACGGACGGGAGGCCGTCCCGCAGGTGCCTCTGGTGCGCTGTGCGGAGAGGGTGAGCAGCCGGACGCCGGTCAGGTCCACGTCGACCCTGGCGGTGGTCTTCCGGGACACGGTCACGCTGACCCGGGACTTCCCGTCGGCGCTCACCACGATCCGGGCGGTCAGGTTCTGCGGGGTGTGCGCGTCCAGCCCGGCTGTCGCCGTCAGGCGCCGGTACCCGCCGTCGAGCTGGTACGTCACACTGGCCGGGCTGCTCTCGCACCCCACCCACAGCCCGGTCGACTCCGGGTACCGCCGGTCACCGAGCGTGCTGTCGACCTGCTGGCCCGACTCTCCGCCCTCGGTCGCGACGGCCGACAGCTCGTACAGCCAGGCCTCCGGTTTGGCGGCGTCCGGCTGGCCACCCTGCCGCACGATGTCCAGGCAGCCGAGCCCGCAGCAGAGCACCAGGAGGAAGGCCACGGCGGCACCGGCGGCCCGGAGGGCCAGGGCGCGGGTCCGGGACCAGTCGACGGAGGGGCCGCTCCCGGGGTGTGACCCGCCGGACGGGCCGGTCCCGGGGTACGGCGGGGGACCGCTGGAGCCGGTGGGGTGGAGTTGACGGACCTGCTGCCAGACGAAGGCATCGATCGTGCCGGCCCGGTGGTCCAGGTCGTGCCATCCGAGGTGGATCGGCGCCGAGATGTCGAGGAAACTGTCGTGGTCGGCGGTACGGTCCCAGTCGAGGGTGGGAATCCGCAGGTGGTCACGGCGGTGACTCTTGTCCTGGCTGGTGATCTTGAGGACGCCGATCGAGTCGGGTTGCACGGTCAGCACCAGGCAGGGCCGGTGCTTCTCGTCGTTGGTGTCCCGGAACGGGACGTACGCCCACCAGATCTCGCCCGGCTGCACGTTCGGCGGTGGCCCGGCTGTCGTCGCCCTGGGTCGGACCGGTGGCTGCCTCGTCCGGGTCGCCGTCCGGGTCGCCGTCCGGCCGAGTAGCCACCAGACGATCCAGGCAGCCAGCGCTGCGAAAGCCAGAATTGTCAATTCCCGCACGTGCCCACCCGATCGCTCCGACACCATGGATCAGTGCCCTTCGTATCAGGAGTGATCCACTGTCGACAATCGCGGCGCTGACGTTGTGCCGGGCGGTAGCCGACAATTTCGGGGAAGATGCTGCCCGGATCGGTGGGTGCGACAGCATCCTCCCCGAAATTGCGGCGCGCGGGTGCAGCGCGGCGCGCGGTGCAGCGGGGTGCGGTGCGCGGGTGCGGCGCGGTGCGCGGTGCAGCAAGGTGCGGCGCGGCGCGCGGTGCGCGGTGCAGCGGGGTGCGGCGCGGTGAGGTGCTGCGGTGCGCGGTGCGGTGCGGTGCGGTGCGGCTCAGCGGGTGGTGAGGTGGCCGGTCCGGGTGGCGTGCAGGAAGCCGGCCCAGGCGGCGGGGGTGAAGG
>NZ_WVUH01000113.1 GCF_017614955.1 Micromonospora echinofusca | reverse complement strand
GACCCAGGGTCGGTGCGTCCACACTTTCTGTCGCGGTTGGCGGTACCTCGATCGGCGGTACCTCGGCCGCCGTCGGCGCATCGGGGAGTGGCGTGGTGGGTGGGGTGGGGTCGATGGCCGGCAGGTGCCGGGTGGGCGTCGGTGCCGGTGCGGTGAGCAGCGGTGTGGCTGGCCCGGCGAGCCGCTGCACCCGTACCGGCGCCGGCCGGTGCGGCGGGGACGCCAACGGCAGCGGCGGGCTGTCCGCGCTCGGCGGCGGGTCGGCCAGTGGCACGGCGGCTCCGTGCAGGGTGCCGGCCGGCTCGGCGTCGCCGACGGTGTGCCCCAGCGGGGCGAGGTACGACGGGTCGCGCCAGGCGGCCAGCGACGCGGTGAACGACTCCGGCCGGAGCAGTCGGGGCTCGTCCGGCACGACACGTTGGATCGGTGGCAGCACCGCCCAGGCCGGCGGACCGGCCGGCGGCATACCCGCATCGGAGCGACCCGGGGCGGCCCGGTCAGCCGGACCAGCGGCGGCCGTGTCGGTGTGGGCCGCTGGGGCGGCGTCCACGGCCGACCGTTGTACGGTCCGTTCCCGTCGACGCCACGGCCACCACATCGGTCACCGCCCCTGACTGATCCGGGTGTTGATGCCGGCGATCTCGGCCACGTAGCGCAGCCGCTCACCGTGCTCCAGGTCGAGAATGTCCGCCAACGACCAGTGGAAGTGGTAGGCGACGTACGCGACCTCGGTGTACAGGCGATCGGCCGCGTACGTCACGATTCCCCCAGGCGGCCACCGGCGAGGTCGACGACGAAGCCGTGCCGGCACTCCGGGCAGACCACACCCGCCCGGGTGTGCCCCTCGCTGTTGATCCGGCGGTACATGTCCTGGAGGAACGCCAGGTCCGAGGCGAACAGGTCCTCGACGATCCCGGGGTGCACGTCGACGACCGTGCCGATCCTGGTGATCACCCGGCTGAGCAGCACCACGGTCAGGTACGGCGGGTTCTCCCGGACCCGGTCGTCGCGCAGCGGCACCAGCTCGTCCCGCGCGGTGGCCAGCCGCATCACCCCGTCCCGGTGCACCGTCCCGGCCGCGTCCACGTACCCCCGGGGCAACTCGAACGGGAACTCGGTGCGCAGCGTCTCCCGCTGCGCGGCGACGGGCGCCTCGGCGGCCGGTACCGCACCGGGGGGCGGGACGAGCGACGACGTACGACGCATCGGACTACTCGACCTCCATCGACTCGTACGTCACCACGAGCTTCTCGGTGAGTACGCTGGTGTCGCCGGCCTTCAGCGAGCTGATCTCCAGGCTCTTCGCCCACGCGTTGGTCAGCTTGTACCGCTTGATGGGAAAGCCCTCGTAGTCGAAGACGATGATCGCGCCGCCCTTGCGCGCGTCGCCCATCTTGCCGAACCGGCAGTCCTTGATCCACCGTTCGAAGCTGTTGTCGGCGGTCAGACCCCGGGTCAGCGTGACCTCACCGGCCTTCGGCGCGCCCGGTGCCTTGCGGACCACGAACTTGCCGTCGGCGGTGTTCGACTTGTACTCGATCACGTCCTGTTCCATCTTCAGGCCGGTGACCTCGGTGATCTGCCGGATGATGATGCTGTCCACCTCCAGGCCGAACGAGTGGCCGACGGCGGAGTCGAAATCGGGGAGCGGCACGACTGCCTCCTGACGCTACGGTGACTACTCGTTGACCAGGCTGGTGCCGCCGGAGAGCTGCGCCAGCTGGAAGATGACGAACTCGGCCGGCTTGACCGGGGCGACGCCGATCTGGCAGACCACCTGGCCGGCGTCGATGCTCTCGGCCGGGTTGGTCTCCTGGTCGCACTTGACGAAGAACGCCTCGTCCGGGGTCAGTCCGAACAGCGCGCCGCGCCGCCACTCGTTGACCAGGAACGCGCTGATGGTGCGCCGGATCCGCGCCCACAGCGCGTGGTCGTTGGGCTCGAACACCACCCACTGGGTGCCGTTGAGGATCGACTCCTCCAGGTAGTTGAACAGCCGCCGGACGTTCAGGTAGCGCCAGGCCGGGTCGGAGGAGAGGGTCCGCGCGCCCCAGACCAGGATGCCGCGACTGGGGAAGGCGCGGATGCAGTTGACCCCGATCGGGTTCAGCAGCTCCTGCTCGGCGCGGGTGAGCTGGGTCTCCAGGGCCACCGCACCCCGGATCGGCTCGTTGGCCGGCGCCTTGTGTACGCCCCGGGTGGCGTCGTTGCGGGCCCAGACCCCGGCGATGTGACCCGACGGCGGCATGTACCGGTTGGTGCCGGTCAACGGGTCGAACACCCTGATCCACGGGTAGTAGAGCGTCGCGTACTTCGAGTCGTGGCCGGCCTGGTCGGTACGCCACTCCTTGACCTGCTGCGGGGAGAGCCCCGGCGGCGGGTCGAGGATCGCCATCCGGTCACCCATCAGCTCACAGTGGGCGATCACCGCCGACTGCACCGCCTTCACCGACTCCAGGTCGATCGCGCCGCGCTGGTAGGCCCCCATCAGGTCGGGCACCGCGACCATGGTCACCTCGTCGACCGCCTCCAGGCCGCCGAAGCCGGTACGCTCCGCCGCGTCGCCCACGTACTCGTCGGCCGAGACGGTCTCCGGGGCGGACGTCGGCCCCGGGCCGATCAGTGCCACCTCGCCGCCCTGCGGCCGGGCCAACTGGCCGGTCGGCGCCGCCTCCTCGATGGTGATCAGCGTGGACCGCTCGCGGACCACGGTCACCACGTTGTCCTTGCCGCGCTTGGTGGTCACCGACTCGAACGTCTCGGCCACCTGGCCGCCCCGCTTGACGACGAGGGTGAACCGGTCCTCACCGGCGCCCTCCGGCGGGTCGGTCACCTCCACCGACAGGTCGTCCGGCAACCCTCCGGGCAGGGCGCGGGCCACCACCCGGTACGTGCCGAGGACCGCAGCCGGCTCGGCTCCGGCCGGTACCGCCTCGGCGCCGCTGCCGCCGGCCCGGTCACCGCCCACCCGCACGATGTACGCGGCATTACCGCCCTGCATGAAGTACCCGTAGACGGCGTGGCCCAAATAGCAGTCCGGCGCGAACTCGCCGAAGGTCTGCGAGTACTGGCTCCAGTTGGTGACCAGGGTCGGGGTGTTGAACGGCCCCTGCGCGGCGAAGCCGACGAACGCGGCGACCGCCGTACCGACCCCCTCGATCGGGCGGGAGCCGGTCACCTCCTCGACGTACACGCCCGGCGCCAGGTAGTTGGGCATCCCGCCTCCTCGTCCCTAGGGATCGAGGTCAGCGTCCCGCGTACGTGCTGCTGGTCAAACGTCCACCGGGACGCTTGATCGGGAAAGCTTGACTGCCCGTTCAGGCACCGCCCACAGATAGAGTTCGACTGCTTTACGCAGGTTGGCCAGGGCGGCGTCAGGCGATTCACCCTGACTCGTCACATCCAGCTCAAGGCATCGAGCGACGTACCAGTCTTCTTCCTGGTGTACGGCTGCGGTGAACGTACCCACCGGGCCCCTCGCTACACCGTCTGGTCGGCGCGGAGTGTGCGCAGGTCCGTCACGGTGGCGATGGTCTCGAAGTCCGCGTCGACGTGCAGCAGGGTCAGGCCCCACGCCTGCGCGGTTGCCGCGATCAGCAGGTCGACGACCGAAGGTCCCTTGTGGTTACCCAGGTTCACCAGGTCGTGCTGGGTTCGTTCAACGAACCGCCACGCGCTGTCGGGCATGGGATGCCAGGCGAACAGCGCGCGTAGCGTGCTCTGGAGTTGATCGCGGTCGGCCTTGCTGGCGACGGCTCGCATGAGCTCGGCCTCGACGGGCGGGCACACCCCCACCAGCCCGGCCTGAACCGCGTCGACCCATCGCGGCGCGATGTCACGGCCCTGCCGCAGGCGGATCACCAAGGAGGTGTCGGCCAGGTACGTCACGCCGCTCGGTCCTTGTGGTCGTCGGTCTCGTCCTGCTCGATGACGTCGAGGTCGAGGCGGCCGAGCAGATCCCGGAAGGAGCCCAGCAGTTGAGCGCGCCGCTCGGCGTCGATCGCGGCGGCGAGTTCGAGGGCGGCGTTCACGGTGTCACGTTTGGTGGTGGTGCGTAGCGCGCGTTGAGCCCGCACCAGCATCTCATCGTCGATGTCGATCACAGTCCGACTCATATATCAAGGCCACCTCTCGTATATCAATGCACTATCGGTGAGGCTACAAGATGAAGGTGCTTGCTGTGGCCGTAATCTCGTTAACGGCCGAGATGAGTAGCCGTTACGCGTGTCCCGGAGTGGGGCTGTGGTAGCCGACAACGGCTAGGCGCCGTCGATCGGGGCGTCACGCCAGATCCGGGTACGCGTCGACTGGTCATTCTCGGTGGACCGGGCGTTGCCCGCTCCGATAGATCATGGTTCTTCGGCCTTCCGCCCGTGAGTCTGGGAAACGATCGGATGGGCAGGTTCGCGGACCTGCACGGAAACCGTGTAGGTGACCGGTGAAACCGGCCACCTACCCGTGCGGGTGAACCTTCATCCGGCTGCCACGCAAGAGGAGGTGCGACCTGAAACTTAGGTTTCACAGAGGCAGAAGTCAAGGACTTGGGTGCCACAGTGTCTTGAGTTTGGTGAAGCGGTCGTGATCAGATGGACATGCCACGCAAGAGAAGGACTTGAGCATGCCCGTGACCTCTGATTACGCGAGGATCGCCCACGAGATCGAGACGTCGATCAGGTCGGGGGTCCGCGAGCCGCACAGCAAGCTGCCCACGCTGCTTGAGCTGAAGCAGGCGTACGGCGTCAGCGAGACGACGATCAAGTTCGCCCTCGTCTGGCTGGAGTCCCGCCACCTGATCTACCGGCACCAGGGCAAAGGAATCTACGTGGCCGCCGGTGAAACTTGGTTGATTGACCCAAAGGGGTAGGCGTGCAAATTGGAATTGTACTCCCATTTGCGGATGTACGCTTACCAGTTTCCCAAACTCGTAGACCGGCAGAGGTGAGGCGGATGTGAGCCGAAGGTGTTCCCGATCGAGCTGGGAGGCAGCCTCTGTTTCTATTTCAGGGCGAATGCGACTAGCTGTTCAGATTTACCTGCCAGTGAATCGAGGGATCGCCGTTGGTCTGCCGGTCGGACAGGATCAGGACATGAACAGTCCGTAGGAGTCCTCACAGTGCACCACGTAGGCTTGTCGGTGGCAGGCGTAGACAACCTCAAACACGTCTTCCAATTGGTCCGGTAGATCTACAACGCCGAGTGAGATGCGTATCTGGCCTACCGGGTGGGTTGGCGGTTGGTAGATAACTGTTTCACTGCGGAGTGGCTTTCCTAGTTCTGCGAGGAAGTCCAACTCGGGTTCCGGGCCGTCAAGTCCGATGACGATCGTCTCGTGTTTGTTCCAGTCCCACGGGCGGCGATGTTCCCACCATGTTTGATCAATTCCCCAGGCTGGTATCGGCCCGGGAAATTCCGGGATCGGTATCGGCGTCGGTGTAGAACACCGGACATCAAGTCGCAGTAGAAGCCGCCATGCGGGTGATATGCTCGACTCAAGTTTTGCACTGTCAATGTCGTAGGAGTAGTACGGGGTATTGAAGGCATGTAGCTTGTAGTCGATTATTTTGGTGTCGCTCAGTCCTAGTTGTTCGGCGAAGTGCGATACGAGCTCTGGGTCCCCCTTGTCCAGGAGGTCGGTGTCTGTTGGTGCTACATCTACCGTGCATGTGATCTGACTCCCGCCGACAATCTCGTAATGAGGGTGCCAGAGGTGGTACTTTGCTGTTGTGTCGCTCATGTAGAAACTCCTCCTGGTGTTACTCTCCGGGGCCTTTGAAGTTGGGCCCGACGCGGACCGTGTAGCTCTTTTCGCCGCCCTTCTTCCCATTGCACTCACCGCAAATGACCCGGAGGTTGCAAAGTTCGCTGTACCAGGTCTTCCGGGTGTTCTGGTCGGTGTTGTTGCCGACGCTGCCGCGATCGCCGGTGTTCCAGTGGGTTGATACGGCGACCTTGTGGTCTTTTTCGGGCTTGTAGTCCGCTTCGGTCTCGTCGACAACGTGGTTCTTGTGGTGGCAGACGTACAAGGTGCCCAATGGGCGGCCCTGGGCGATGTACTCCTTCACTTTTGGTTCGTTCCGGTATTGCGGCCCTGCTGCCTCGGCTCTGAGGGATGCCATTTCTTTCGCTTCCCAGGAGGGGATTTTGCTTGGGTCGAATCCTCCGTAGAAGAAGGCGCGTATCTTGCCGCGGCCTCGGAGGGACTGTTTGACTTCGTTGTTGGCGATGAATCGGGAGGGGTGTGACGAAATCTTGCTGAGTGGCCAGAATCCGTATTTGCGCCCGACGTCGGCGAGATTCGCCTCTTGGTGCTTGAGTGCGGCGAAGGCGGCGTTGAAGCCCTGCTGATCACGTAATTTGTGTGTTTCGACACCGTCGACTACCGCTCGCACTGTGGCGAGCAGTGGGATCGCGGGTTGCGTATCGCTGCGTCGGCGCGCTTCCTTAATCGAGGCGTTGGTCAGGATGAGAAGCTGCTCTTTCTTGTCCTCGACGTGGCGCAGTTCGATGCGTTCGTCGGCATCCGGATCCAATGGGCGGATCCGGGTCTTTCCCGAAGGGTTGATCGCCCCTTCTATCTGGCCCTTCGCTGCGTTTCCGTGGCCGGTTACGGTAAGGCTTAGGCTGCGAAGGCCATGGCGATCGCGGATGGCAGGGAGCGCCGACTCGATGTCGCGCTTTGGTCTGCCGCTTATCAGTAGACGGTCGGATTCAGCAAGCGCGGAATTGAGTGCTTGCTGTTTGTCGTTCGACGGTCGGAGCGCGTTGCCACTACCTCTCTTTCGAGATCCTGCGAACTCGCTCCGTACCTTTGCCCACAGCCTTCTGCCGAGGGCGACGATCTTTCCGACGACCCAGTCGACGGCTTTCATGACCGGCTTGCTGAGAGCCTTGAAGAACTTCTGGACCTTCTGGGCGAGGCCACCGATGCCGAGGATCGCCGCGAGTGCTCCTATCAGCACCGGTACCGACCGGGCGAGGGCCTTTTCGATGAGGGCGGGAACGCCACCCGTGCCGCCGCCCGCAATCGCGATGATGGCGTCGAGGACGGAGTTGACGAATTCGAGGATCTGCGCGCCCTGGGTCACGATGAACGTGACGAAGTCGATGATCATTTTGCAGGCGCGGATGAAGGCGCTCGCGGGGTTGAGCAGGCTGATGATCCAGGTGATGCCGGCCATCAGCACGGTCGGGATCAGGTACTCGCTGATCTTGGCGAACAGGGTGGCTTTGAGGTCGCCGACCTTGGCCTGGATCTCCTCCCACAGGCCGCCGAGCCCTTGGGCCTGGATCTTCTGCACCAGGGGTACGGACTGCTCGACAGCGCCCATAGCCTGCTCGGGTACGCCCTTTTGGATGATTCGGCCCCGGATGGATGCCCAGGTCAGCCCGAGCAGGGAGCCGATCATCAGGACGATGCCGCGCAGGTCGAACTTTGCCGGCAGTTCCAGTCCGGCGCCGGCCATCGCGCCGGTGAGCCAGCCGACCAGGCCCTTCTTCAGATGCTCGCCGATGTTGGCCAGGAACTGCCGCAGCCCGGCACCGACCGCGGAGACGAGGTTGCCCAGGAACCCGATCGGGTCGGAGATGATCGCCATGACCGCCTGCGCGGCCTTGGCCAGGACCCCGAGCAGCATGTCCTTGAGCTGCATGATGGTCTTGATGACCCCGGCGACCGCGTCGACGGCCTTGGCGACCAGGCCCTTGTTCTTCTCCTTCTCGGCGGCGATCTCCTCGTCGACCGCCTTGAGGGCCTCGTGGTACTTCGACGCGAGGGTCTGCACCAGTTCGGTGCCCTTGTTGTTGACCTGCTCGGTCAGCTCGTCGAACTTCCCGGCGAACTCGGCCGCCGCCTCCTTGCCGATGGCCTGCAGCTCGGGCGCGAGACCCTTCACCGCCGCCTGCAACTCGGTGCGGCCGGTGGCGATGCGCTGCTTGGCCCGGCCGAGTTCCGCGCCGATGGTGTCGGCGACCCCGGAGATGACCTGCTGCATCCGGTCGACGTAGCCCTTACGGGCGACGACGAAGATCTGGTTGGCTTCCTCGGGCAGGCCGGCGAACTTGTCCTTGATCCACCGGCCCTTGCCGGTCAGTCCGGAGTACCGCTTGTCCTTGTACTCGTCCATCCAGCGCTTGTGGTCGGCGGTGAACGCGTCCCGCGCGGCCTTCTCACCCGAGGTGAACTGGTCGTCGACCTTCTTGTCCAGCCCGGACAGGATCTCCTCGACGTCTTTCTTCGTGGCGTCGAAGACCTTCTGCAGGATGGCGGTGACCTGCGCCCGTTTGGTCTCGTCGGCGGACTTGGCCTCCTCCTTGCCCGACCCGACGGTCTGACCCGCCTGCTTACGGTCCCCGGCCAGGGCGGTCATCGCCGTCGCGCCGGCCGCCCCGGCGGCTGCCTTCGCCCCGGCCAGGGTCTGCGCTTCGGCGGCGCGTACCTGCCCCGGCGCGGTCTGCGCGTGCTGCTCGGCGGCGTCCTTCTCCTTCAACGCCCCGGTGAACTCCGGCTCGTTGGACCTGGCGAGCTGCTCCTCGGTGACCTGCGCCTCGGCCATCTGCTGGTCGACCTGCTTCGGCCCGCCGGACAGGTCCGTCGCGGCCGGGGGTGCCTTGTCCGGTACGGCCTTCGCCGGATCTGGTGCAGCCGGTGTGCCGGGTGGCTTGTCCGGCACCAGTGGGGTGACCGGCTTGTCGACGGCCTTCGACGTGTCCGGTGGGGCCTTGGTGGTGGTCTCGATCGCCTTGGCGGAAGCTTCCTTGCCCTGACCGACCTGCCCCTGTACCTGCCCCTTGACTGCGTCGGCCTTACCCGAGTCACCGAACTTGTCGGCCTCGTCGAGGTTCTTCGGCGCCTGCGCGGCGATCGCCTCGTTGACCGCCCGGATGAACGCGGCCTTGTCGAACTCGCCGGGTTTGGCGGCGTTCATCTTCTCCGCGTTCGCCGCCTTGCCCTGGGCCTCCTTGTCGTCCTGCGGGGGCTTCGCCGCACCCTGCGCCTTCGCCGCCTCCGCGCTGGCCGGCGGATGCGCCCCCAGCACGGTCTGCTTCGCCCGGACGTCGGACCTCAGCGCGGCAAACTTCGGATCAGCCTCCGGACCGGGCCGGTGCACCGGCCCGGCATCGGTCGCCAACCGCTGCACGACAGTCGGGTCGGGTGCCAGGACCGGGCCGGCGGAGGCGGTGCCCGCCGTGGCGGCGCCGGTGGTCGGTCCGCTTGTCGCGCGCTGTGTCGGAACGGAACGGCTCCCCGCCGCACCCCGGGCCGCACCGCCGCCGGACCGACGGGCCGGTGCCGGTCGTCCCGTGGCGGCCCGGCGCTGGGCGACCAGCGCGGCGACCGCCCGGTTGCCTGCGGCGGACTGCAACCGCTGCGCTACCGCCGGGCTCAACGGGCGCGCGGGAGTCTGGCGTACCCCGGTGGGTGGCTCCGGATCGACGGCGGCCTGCACCGGCGGGCGCGGGGCGGAGCGGACGGGGGCCCGCTCCACGCCCCGGTCCTCGGCCGGTGCCTTCACCTCACACCTCCCGGTCGGGGCGGCCCACCTTCGGCCCAACGAGCCGCCAGCGCGCAGGACGCGCAGCTCAGGGCAGGTAGGAGCAGGTCAGTGCGCTACTCGGCGGGTTCCTCTTCCTCCTCAGGTGCTTCCTGGCGCTGCACGTACGTCTGCGCCGACTCGTCCTCCTCGGACATCTCCTCGGCCCGCTGCACCGCCGGGTGGTCGTGCCCGTCCTGCTCGGTGGCCCGCTGCACCGGAGCAGTGGGGGCGGAAGCGGCAGAGGAAGGGGTGGACATCAGCCGGTCGGCGTTGGCTACCGCCTCCCGTTCGAACCGGTCGGACGGGTCGCTGACCTTCACCCCGCCGCCGTGGTCGGTACCGTCCACCGGGCCGCTGCGCTGCTGCACCACGTGGGTCAGCTCGTGGGCGAGCATGTGCTGCCCGACCGGCGACGCCGGGTCGTAGCTGTCGCGCTGGAAGACGATGTTCGACCCGACGGTGTACGCCTGCGCGTTGACCGACCTCGCCGACTCGTGGGCAGCGCCGTCGGTGTGGACCCGCACGTCGCCGAAGTCCTGCCCGCCGAAGCGGGCCTCCATGTCGGTGCGCACCTCGGGCGCCAGCGGTGACCCGCCACCGGAGCTGACCACGTCGTGCACCGGGGAGCGCTCCGGTTCGAGCAGTTCACCGACGGCCTGGTTGCCGACCGCGCGTTGCAGTCCGAGCAGCCCGGCCGCGCCGAGTACGTCGGGCCGGCCGGCGCTGGCGGCGGCGTACGTGAGATGGTCGGTGTCGTGTTCGGGGCCGGACGGCCGGTCACCGGCGGGGCGTACCGCCGCTTCGGAGTCGAATTCACGGTGTCCGCGCATGGTTACCCCCTGTGGCCGGGTGCCCCTCGACCGTGCCCCGGGACCGCCCCCTTCGGGCAGTACAGGAGGCGCGAGCGAGGGGGCAGTCGTCGTTGCCCCAACGGGCAGTCGGGTCTGAGGGGCAGCCGGCCAGCCCCGAAGAGCCGGCGCCGGGCGGTCAGCCGAGCGCCTGGGGCAGCCAGGAGCCGAACTCGCTGGCCAGGGTGAGCCGGCCGAGCTTGCGGTACTCCCGGCCGACCGCGCCGATCAGCTCGGCCATGCCCACCGGGCGGCCCGCCCCGGCGGCCAGGTAACCGGCGGTCACCGCCGCCGAACGGATGTGCCCGCCGGCCAGCTCGAACGCCGCCGCCAGGAAGTCCAGGTCCACGTCCGGAGCGCGGGGTACCCGGTCACCGAGGCAGCGGTCCCACAGCGCCCGGCGGGCCGCCTCGTCCGGGATCGGGAAGTCGACCACCACGTCCAGCCGTCGGGTGAACGCCTCGTCCAGGTTGGCCCGCAGGTTCGTGGCCAGCACCGCCAGCCCGTCGAAGGTTTCCATCCGTTGCAACAGGTACGCGCTTTCGATGTTGGCGTACCGGTCGTGCGCGTCACGTACCTCGGAGCGCTTGCCGAAGATCGCGTCGGCCTCGTCGAAGAGCAGCACCCCGTTGACCCCGGCCGCCTCACCGAAGATCCGTTCCAGGTTCTTCTCGGTCTCCCCGACGTACTTGTCGACCACGGTGGCCAGGTTGACCGTGTAGAGATCCAGCCCCAGGCTGCCCGCCACCACCTCGGCGGACATCGTCTTGCCGGTGCCGGAGTCCCCGGCGAACAGCGCGGTCACCCCGTGCCCGCGCCCGCCGCCGGGGCGCATCCGCCACTCGCGCAGCACCCGGTCCCGGTGCCGGGCCCGACCGGCCAGTTCGTGCAGCAGCGACAGCGTCGGCGCGGGCAGCACCAGGTCGTCCCAGCCGACCTCGGGGACGATCCGCCGGGCCAGTCGTTCCAGGCCGGCGGCGTTCTGGGTACGCGCACCGGCGCGCAGGTGGGTCGCGTCGACCGGCTCGCAGGCGGCGGCGGCGAGCTGGGCGGCGACCGTGGCGGCCCGGCGGATCGCCGGTGCGCCGAGCACGAACTGCGCGGTCGCGGTGGCCGGGTCGAGTCCGTCGGCGAGCCGCTCGGGCAGCGCCGCCCGCCACACCTCGGCCCGCTGCGCCCCGCTCAGCGGTGCCACGTCCACCTGAACCGGTGGCACCGCCGTCCACGCCGGATCCCAGGGCTGCGTCCCGTAGGCGAGCACCGGTACCCGACCGCCGGTCAGCCGGGACCAGACCGGCCACGGTTCGCCGCCGTGCACCGGCCCGACGACCAGCCCCGCGCCGGTCAGCACGGCCTCCCGGACCAGGACGGTGGCCAACTCCGCCGGCTGCGGGTCGGCGGCCAGCCGGGGCAGGTCGACGGCGAGCGCATTCCATCCGGCGTCGTGCAGGGCGGCTGCGGCGAGGGCCGGGGCGCTGCCGCCGGGCTGCTCCCGCAGGTACGCCAGGCGTGCGCCGGCCCGCTCCAGCGCACGACCGAGGGCCGCCGCACCGGGCGGCGGCGGCCCGTACGCCTCGACCGGCTCGGCGAGCCCGACCAGCAACGGTTCGGGGGCCCCGGCGCCGAGGAGCCAACCGCCGACCCGGTCGGGTACCCACAGTCCCCGGCTGAGTACCGGCCGGTCGGGGGAGTCGACCCGCAGCAGCGCCAGGTCGATCAGGGGCGCCCCGGTGGCGAGCCGGAGCCGGGCCGGGGCGGCGGCCTCGGGCAGCCCGCACAGCCGCAGTGCCAGGCCGATCGACGGGCGGCGGCGGGTCACGTCGTCGTTGAGGTAGCCGTAGAACTGTTCGAACCGGCTGTCCACGTCGGGGGCGAGGGCCACCAGCAGCAGCGCCTCGTCCAGCGGGGTCAGCCCGGCGGCCCGGGTCAGCGTCGCCAACCGGTCCGGTGAGGAGAAGGAAGGGGCGGCGGACCCGGGCCAGGGGGCGAACGGCTCCCGGGTGGCGGCCAGGGCCGCGTCCACCGCCTCGTCGGAGAGGTACAACCCCCGGAACGGGTCGTCGGGCTGCGGGTCGCTCTCCCGGCGTTGCGCCACGGCGGCACGTACCGCCCGCTCCACCTGTTGCAGGCGGCGCAGCAGGACCGGTACCCCGTCGGCCACGGTCAACCGCCGGCACGGGCCCGGCGGTGCCCGACCCGGTCCCCGGACGCGCTGCCGTCGGTGCGGTCGGCGACCTCGACGGCCAGGCCGTCCTGCGCGGGCGGGCCGGCCGGGACCACCCGACCACTGTCCACCGGGGTACTGACCACCAGGTCCAGGGAGGGTTTCAGCTCGCCGCCGAGGGCGGTCCACACGTCGGCGAACGCCCGGTCCTCCGGCGGCGGCAGTGCCACGGTCAGCGGTACCGGCATGCCGAGCGCGGCCACCGAGCCGGTCAGCACCGCCGGGGGCAGGGCGTCCAGGCGCAGGAAGCACAGCAGCAGCGCGGAGAGCAGCCGGTGCTCGTCCTCCGGCCGCTGCGTCCACGCCGTCACCAGGTAGGACAGCTTGATGTAGCGGGGCGGGGCGACCCGGCGGGCCACGTTGCCCCGCTCGTCGTACTCGTTGACCAGGCCCCGGGACCGGCGGCGCAGGTCCTCCCGGATGTCGTACAGGTAGATGTCGACGGTGGGGGCGTTGCGCCGGGCCGCCCACTCCTTCGTCGGGGCCTCCAGCACGATCTCCACCCCGGACCCGGCGAGGGCATCGTCGCGGACCAGCCGGCGCAGCGCGTCGTCGATCTCGTGGATCACCGGTTCACCCCCGGCCGCCGAACACCGGTGGGGCGAGTCCGCGCGGCACCACCAGGAACGGCGCGGTGGCGCGTACCGGTGCGAAGGTGGCACCGGAGACCCGGGTGACGGTCAGGTCCCGCAGCCCGAGAGTATCCTTGCGCAGGATCAGCATCGGGGTACGGAAGGTGCCGTCGGCGCCGACGGTCACCGTGTCCGGGGTGGTGGTGATCCCCGGTGACCAGCGCAGCCGGACCTGCGCGCCGGGCGGAAAGTCGACGCCGACGGCGGTGGTGACGAAACCGGGCGGGCCTGTCGCCGGGTCGAGGGTGACCGTGGGGGCGACGACCCGTACCGGCGCCAGCGCGGTCCGGGTCGCCGGGACCTGCCGGACGGTCGCGCCGAGCCGGCCGCTGACCGTCCCGGTGACCGCCGCCCGGGCGGGCAGGACGATGGTGACGACCTGCTGCCCGGCTGGGCCGAGCGTGCCGAGCAGGCAGAGCCGGCGGCCGGGCCCGCAGCGCGGGTCGGCGCTGGCCGCCGGGAGCAGCGGGTCCGGCGCGGTGATCTCCAGCCAGACGTTCTCCGCCGGTAGCGGGGTGTCGTTGCGGACGGTGAAGGTGACCGGTACCGGATCGCCGCCCAGGTAGGCCGGCTGGCCGCCGACCGAGACGGTCAACCGCAGGTCGGGTACGGGTAGCCGCTGGAAGGTCGGTTCGGCGCCGACGGCCCGGACCACGGTGACCGGGGTACCGCCGGCTGCCGGCAGCAGCACTATGTCCCGGGGTTCCTCCGAGCGTTGCAGGGTCGCCGCGATCTGCCGGCCGTCAGGTGACCAGGCGGGGTCGGCCACCGCCCGGCCGGCCCGGTCGGCCGGGGCGAGCGGGTGCCGGGGCCGGGCGCCGTCGGGCGCCACCACGCAGAGGTCCCCCGGTTGGCTGCTGTCGGTGAAGGCGAGCGCCGATCCGTCCGGGGACCAGGCCGGTGACCGGTCGGTGGCGCGGACCGGGCAGCCGGCACCGACCCGGGCGCTCAGGTCCTGCTGGTCGGTGACGGTCAGCGTGCCGGTGGTGCTGCGGTCGAGGCGGGCCAGCCAGATCCGGCTGCCGGTGGCCTGCGGATCGGCCACCACGATCAGCGCCGTGTCGGAGCCGGTCCGCCCGTCACGGTCGGTGGCGGTGCAGGTGACCACGGTCTGTCCGATGGGGAACAGCGAGCCGGGGGCGGGTGTGCAGCGTACCGGCAGGGGCCGGTTGTCGGCGTCCACCGCCATCGCCCGGTAGCGCACCCGGGTCCCGTCCGGCCCGTCGGGTGGTACCCGCAGGTCGTCGACCCGGACCAGCGGCCCGCCGGGTTGGGCGACCCGGACGACCAGTTCCTGGGTGGTGTCCGCGCCGACCTCCGGCGGGTCGAGGTCGAAGCGCAGCGTGCAGCGCAGCACGCTGCCGGGGACGGCGTCGGGGGAGATCGTGACGGTCTCGGTGAACCGGGCCGGGGTGCCGGCGTCCACCCTGGCCGGATCGGGATGGAAGGTGACCGAGAGGTGATCCTCGCAGGACGCCTCCGGGTGGACGGTGATCTTCAACTGCCGGATGGCGTCGATGATCGCGTCGATCATCTCGCCGGGATCACTGTTGGGGGTGAGGACCCCGCCGGTGGCTGCGGCCAACCGGCCGGCTGCGCCGTCGAAGTCGAGACCGCGTTCGAAGTCCGCACCCGTGATCTTGACGCCGATCAACGCGATGCCGGCGGCGACCAGCGCGTCCCGCAGGGAGTCCTCGCTGATCTCTCCCTCCTCGGGCGGCGGGAGGGTCTTGTCGACGCTGTCGGTGTCGCTGATCAGCACGACGATCCGGCTGCTGTTCGGCCGGAAGCCGATCCGGTCGTTGCGGGCGAGCTGCCGCAGCGCGTAGAACCAGTTCTCCTGGCTGTACTGGCTGTCGGCCGCCAGGCTGCCCACGGCGGCGGCGATGCGGGCGTCGCTGTCGGTCAGTGGCAGCCGGGGGTCGTACAGCCCGGGGTCGTACGTGCCGTCCTGGGTGCCGCCGAAGGTGGCCAGACCGAACAGGGGTTCGGACCGTTGTTTGCGGACCTCCGCGATCACGTCGGGGATCCGCAGCTTCAGTTGCTCGATCACGCTCGATCCGCCCTCGCCGGGCAGGTCCATCGATGCGGTGTTGTCGACCAGGAAGACGATGTCCGGGCGGGGCGGGATCGGCGGCGTACGGACCGACTGCTCGACGGTGAACGAGGTGCCCGGGTACGCCGGCCGGTCCACCCTCGGCACGGTCAGGTCGCTCTCCCGATCTGACGCCCGGCGGGCGAAGGCGAGTTGTCGGCCGTCCGGCGACCAGGCCGGCTCGGTGTCCTGGCCGGTCAGGTACGGGGGCATGTCGACCGTGCTGAGCAGCCGGGCGTCGGGGACCGTGACGATCAGGATCCGGGACGGTCGGGCGGGGTCGGCGGGGTGTCGGGTGAAGGCGATCGCGTCCCCGGCCGGTGACCAGGCAGGGTCGGTGTCCCGGTCACCGGCCACCGTGCCCACCGGGGTGAGGGTCTGCGGGTCGGCACCGGTCGCGTCGGCGACGACGATTCGGGTACCGGTCCCCGGCTGCTCGGCACTGTAGGCCAACCGGGTGCCGTCCGGGCTGAAGGCCGGCGCGCTTTCGGACATTCCCGGCCGGGCGGTGTGGTCGCGGCGGTCCCCGCCGGTGGCGTGGGCGGTCCACACGTCGGTCGAGGCGGCGCGTTCGGTGGCCGTCCAGAGCAGGTCACCGTCGGGGGACCAGGCCGGTCCGTGTTCGGCGAGCGGTCCGGTGGCGACCGGGGTCACCCGGCCGGCCGCGCTGACGTGGATGTCGCCGGCCGGGTCGTCGCCGGTGGTGGTGAAGGCGATCCGGGTGCCGTCGGGCGACCAGGCCGGCTCGCTGGCGTCCCCCGGCCCGGTCACCACACGGGTCACCGGGCCACCGCCGACGGCCACGGTCGCCACGGCCCGGGGCGCCGACGTGCTCCCGGCCGGCGGGGCGCCTGCCACCGGCGGAGTCGCGGCGGGTGCGAAGCGGGTGGTGGTGAAGGCGAGCCGCCGGCCGTCGGGGGACCAGGCGGGCTGGGTGTCGGCAGCCGGACCGTCGGTGACCCGCACCGGTGTGCCGCCGGTGGCGGGTACCACGTGGATGTCGCCGGCCGGGTCGTCGCGGGTGCTGCCGAACGCGATCCGGGTACCGTCGGGCGACCAGGTCGGCCAGCTGTCCGCCGCCGGATGGTCGGTGAGCCGGCGCAGCCCGGAGCCGTCGGTGCCGACGAGCCAGATGTCGGCGTTCCCGGCCCGGTCGCTGGTGAACGCGACCCGGCGGCCGTCCGGGGACAGCGCCGGCTGGTCGACGCTGCCGGGCCCACCGACCAGCCGCAGCGGGTCGGCGCCGGGTCGGCGCAGGTAGAGCGCTCCGCCGAGGTCGGCGCCCGCCGCGTCGGCCCGCTGCCCGATCCAGACCAGCCGGCCACCGCGCGCGTCGACGTCGCGGGCGGCGTCGCCGCGCTCGTCGGCGGTGAGCAGCGGTGCCGGTACCCCGGTGGCGGCGGCACTGGCCAGCAGGGTGCTGCGTTCGTCGCTGCGGTAACCCAACCGGTAGCCGGCCCCGGGGTCGACGACCGGCGGGGCCGCGACCGGCGGTACCGGACCGGGCGGCTCGGGTGCGGCCAGCGCCGGCCCGGCCACCAGCCCGAGCACCATGACGATCCACCGACTGCTGCCCCAGCGCACGACACCTCCCGTGGTCACGCCTGTCACCACCGTGGCCACCCGGGCCGGGGCGGGTACCGCCAGTCGGTGCCGGTCTGTGGGCAGGCTGTACTTCCCGAACGGGCAGCACCGGTCGGATCGGCGGTGCGCTGCGGGTCGGATCGGCCCGTGCGCTGCGGGTCGGATCGGCCCGTTGCGCAACCCGTCAGATCAGGCCGTTGCGCAGCGCGTACGCCACGGCGTGGCAGCGGTTGCGCAGGTGCAGCCGGCTGGTCACGTCGTGCAGGATGTTCTTGATGGTGCGCTGCGAGTAGGACAGCTTCGTGGCGATCTCGGCCGTGTCGAACCCGTCGGCGACCAGCCGGAGCACCTCGACCTCCCGCTCGGCCAGCCCGGTGAAGGTCAGCCCACGCGGCCCGAGGACCTCCCGTTGCAGGGCCCCCACCTGTTGCAGCAACCGGCCCAGCAGGTCCGCCGGAACGGCGCCCTCCCCGGCAGCGGCGGCGCGGATCACCGCAACCAGCCGGTCCGCGCTGGCCTCCGCGCGGCGGACGATCCCGGCGACCCCGTGTTCGACGGCGGCGACCAGGCCGGCATCGTCCACCTGGGTCACCACGAGTACCAGGGCGGCGGTCGCCCGGCTGCGTAGCGCACGCAGGGCCCGTAGGGTCGGTTCGTCGATGCTGTCGGTGACGATCATCGCCACCTGGGCCTGGTCGGCCTCGCTCTCGTCGAGCAGGAGCACCTCGGGGCGGGGCCGTAGCTGGCTGACCACGCCGGCCCGGGAGATGACGTCGGTGGAGGACAGGTGGACGGGTACGCGCCGCATGAGCACCCCCAGGTGCGGTCGGACGACGGGTTGCGCCGAGTATCGCCCTGACCACCAATCGTGCAGTCAACGTGGACTTAACGGCCCTCCGGAGTTGCCCCAAGGTCTTCCTCGATGGCGGCTGGAAACGGCGTGGCCGCCCCTAGAGTCGCGCCATGACCACCGACGCGAACCTGGACACCGACCTTGTCGAGGTCAGCCCGGGCGGCGAGGCGAGCTGCCGGCTGGAGATCCGCAACGCCGGCCCGATCGTCGAGTCGTACGCGATCGAGGTGCTCGGTGAGCCGGCCGGCTGGGCGAGCGTGCAGCCGCCCGTCGTCTCGGTCTTCCCCGGCTCGACCGAGTCGGTCACGGTGCACTTCCACCCACCCCGTACCGCCCAGGTGGTCGCCGGTGAGCGGCCGTTCGCGGTACGGGTCACGCCACGGGAGAACCCGGAGGACCAGGTGGTGCCCGAGGGCACCGTACGGGTCCTGCCGTTCGCCGAGATCGCGCCGGAGATCCTGCCCCGTACCTCCCGGGGACGGTGGGGCGGACGGCACGAACTGTCCGTGGCCAACGTGGGGAACCAGCCGTTGGGGTTGACCCTGGCCGGCAGCGACCCGGACAACCGGCTGCGCGTGAGCATCCGTCCGGCGCAGCTCACCGTCGCCCCCGGCGGGAACGCGTTCGTCCGGGTCCGGGTGCGTACCCGGGGCCTGCGCTGGCGGGGTCACCCGGTGACGCTGCCCTTCCGGGTCGCCGTGGCCGCCGAGGAAGGACCCGCGACCACCCTGGACGCGGCGACCGTGCAGGAGCCGGTGTTCCCGCAGGGGCTGGGCCGGGTCCTGGCGGCCCTGCTGGTGTTGGCGCTGATCGGCGCCGGGCTGTGGTTCGCGCTGTTGAAGCCGAAGGTGAGGTCCCTGGCCGAGGAGGCCGCCCAGGCGCAGGTGGCCCCGGTGGCGCAGCAGGCCAGCGACGCCGACACCAGGGCGCAGCAGGCGGACGACAAGGCCCAGCAGGCGGTCGACGCGGTGGGCGCCACGGTGAAGCCACGTCCGTCGGCGTCCTCGCCGGCCCCGGACAGCCTGGTGCCCGGCATCCCGCCCGGCGGGGAGCCGTTCAGCCGTCGGCTGTCGGTCACCGCCGCAGGTGGCGCCACCCGCACCGACCAGTACACGGTGCCCGACGGGCGGACCTTCGTACTGACCGACATCTTCCTGCAGAACCCGCAGGGCGACGAGGGACGGCTGGAACTGGTGGTCGACGGTACGACCGTGCTGACCGTGGCGCTGGGCAACTTCCGGGACCTGGACTATCACATGGTGTCCCCGATCGTGGTCGACGACGGTGAGGTGGTCGGTCTGCGGACCACCTGCCGCCGGGCGGGTACCGCGCTGGACGGTGCCGGTGGCGGGGGCGGTCAGTGCCGGGACTTCGCCCTGCTCAACGGTTACACCCGCAGCGCTCCCACCCCGGCGCCCTGACGCATCGCGGGATGCGGACCGCCTCGGGTGTTAGGAAGGGCCCCTTCCTATCGCTCTTGGGGTCTAGTGGTCCTCGCAACACCCGGATCTTCTGGGGGTTGCGAGGACCGTGTCCGTTTCCGTGGAACTCAAGGCGAAGTTCTTCGAGGTTCTCGATCGCGTCGGCAGTGTGCCCGTGGCTG
>NZ_WVUH01000112.1 GCF_017614955.1 Micromonospora echinofusca | reverse complement strand
GGGCAGCGCTGCGCCCGCCCGACCCGGTGGTACGGAGCGGTGGTCAGTCGACCGCCGCCGGTCGTTGTTTCCTGATCCGCACCCGGGTCGGCGTGCCGTCGGGGGCGAAGGGTTCACGGAAGTTGAACGAGACTGGCGTCGGGCCGTGGTCGTGCAGGTGTTCCAGCCGGTGGCAGGCGTCCGACCAGGTGGGGATGGTGTCGTCGGCGACCCACCAGATCGCGTAGTTGGGCCACTCGGGTTCGAGGAACCACTCTTGCCGCTGGCGCAGAATGCTCTGGTGCACGCCGGTGTAGGCATAGGAGAAGACGGAATCGAGATCGGTCCAGAGTGAAAGGGTGCCGGCGCGACTGTCGGTCTCGTCCGTCCGGCCACCGGTGTAGAAGCGTGGTACGTCGAACCTTCCCCACTCCCCCCAGTCCCGCATGAAATTGGTGATGTGGCTCTGGCCGGGATCTTCTTTCGCCCGGGCGATGAATCCCGGGCTTCCTTCCGCTGCTTCGAATGCCGGCGGCGTCAGGTCGTCGTACCCCTGGGTCTCCGGAGTTCCGTACGGTTTCTTCAGAATCGCAAACGTCGTGAACGCCACGCGCGGCATCAGTCTTCGACCTCCCCATCTGTGCCTTTGCCGGTGCCGACCTTCGGGTCGCTGCCCGTCGTCGGCCGCTGTTCGTCATCGCGCCACCGCTCCATGACGTCAGCTCGGTTTCGTCGGTGAACTGCGCGGGCGGCGCTTGAGGAAAGCGGCACTCATCATCGCACGCATGAGGTCCTGTTTGAATTCGTCGGGCAGCAGCATGCGGCCGGTGAGGGCCAGGTACTTCTGGCTCAGTTCCGGGTTGCCGCTGATGGTTTCGAACGTCCGCCGTTGGGCCGCCTCGTCCTTGTCGACGAGGGCGTCCCGGCAGATGCCCTCGGCGTGCGGGAGGAGAACGGCCTCGAACCGCGCCCGGTACTCGTCCAGTCCCGCCCTGAGGTCGTCCCCGGTCAGCGAACGGTCCGCGAACGAGCGGGCCAGCAGATCGGCCGACACCAACGCGAATCCACAGCCGACGCCACTCATCGGATCGAGGGACAGGGCCGCGTCCCCGACGAACGGGATCGAGCCCCACACCGGTTGGCGGATCTGGTTCGGGTAGTCGGTGTACCCCAGCAGGGTCGTCTCGGGTACCGCATCGGACATCGACGGGGCGTCCGGCAGGTCGTCGAAGTACGTCAGGAACTGCGGGAGCCGCCCGTCGGGGCCGCGCCAACTCTCGACCCGTGACTTCTCGGCGAAGAGGACGAGCTGGGTCCTGCCCCCGGGGAGCGGGTAGACGCAGGCCAGGTCCCGGTCGTTCATGATGAAGACCGAGCGGTCGTCCTCGCGGGTCTTGATTCCGGTGAAGTAGCCGCGCAGCGATGCGCGGTCGTTCGGGTGCTCCTCGGTCGGGTTGCCGAGTTCCCGGGCCAGCCGGGATCGGCGCCCGTCCGCGGCCACCACCAGACGGGCCCGGAAGCGGTGGGATCCGGTCTCGCCCCGGGTGTGCAGGCTCCAGCCCGAGTCGTCCTGTTCGATGCTCTCCACGGTGGTGGCGTCCAGGTACCGGACGCCCTGCTGCTGCGCGGCGGCGCGCAGGGCGGGGTCGAGAATGCGCCGTTCCAGGTTGAGTGCGAACAGGTCCTGCTGCCCGGGGAGGTAGTTTCCCGGCCCCTCGACCAGTCCCCCGGGGGTGACGAAGACGGCCTTGGTGGGCACCGAGTAGGCGGGTTCGTAGAGGTGGGCCAGTCCGATCTGGGCCAGTACCGGCACCGCGTGCGGCTGGATGAAGTGGGTGCAGAGTTGCTTGTAGGACTGGTCGCCCATCGTCTTCTTGTCGAAGATGCCGACCCGGTAACCCATCTGGCTGAAGCGGATCGCGGTGACACAGCCGGCGATGCTGCCGCCCACCACGGCGACGTCCAGCAGCGACTGGTCGGAGTTCGGAGTGTTCACAGGTCGACTACCACCTCTGTGCTCGGGCCGGCTCAACCGCTGTCGTCTAGCCGGCACACCCGCAGTTGGCGTGGACAGGGGCATCGCATCGGGCTGCGCGTCCTTCGGTGGGATAGTTGTCCCGCTTCCACCAGTCCAGGCCGCCGATCAGTTCCTTGACGCGGAAACCGGAGCTCGCCAGTTTGATCGCCGTCTTGGTGGAGGCGTTGCAGCCGATGCCGTCGCAGTAGGCCACGTACAACGGTGTCCTGGACAGCCCGGCCAGTGATTCCTGCGAGATGGACCGGTGCGGAATGCTGACGGCGCCGGGAATGTGCTCCAGCTCGTACGCCTCACTGCTGCGGCCGTCGACGACGACCAGGTCCTGGCCTTCGTCGAGTGCCGCCTTGAGATCCGCGGCGTCGATCTCGTAGGCGAGTTTCTCCTGGTAGTAGTCCAACTGGGAGCGCAGTTCCCGGGACATGTCACTTCCGTTCGAGGTGGGTTCTTCGACCTTCATGAACCGGCCGGCAATGGCGTACAGATCGTCGAGGGTGCTCGGGGTGACCAGGGAGTCCGCGTGCTCGCCCAGGTCGACGCCGCAGTCCTCCAGGAGTGTGACCAGGACACCGATGGTCGACAGGGAGTCCAGGCCGAAACTGTTGAGTGTCGTGTCGCCGGGTAGTGGGGCGAGGTCGATCGGCCTGCCCAGCGCCTCCCCCAGGTAGTCGGCGACCTTGTCTTTCACCTCTACAGACATGTCTCCACCTTGTCGATAGGCTCGGCGGTACCGTCGGTCAGCAGTGCGAAGTGGTTGGATTCCGCCTGTTCGGCTGCTGTGGTGAGCCGGTCGATCAACTGACGTCCGTCGACCTCCGTGGTCGAGGTGGCCGGGGCGGCGGGCGACCAGGCCACCAGGGTCGGACGCAGGTACCCGGGCAGCAGACCGTGCAGGCGCGCCTGCACGTCGGCCACCACCCGTCGGTCCCCGGATGTGACGACGAGAGCGGTCACGTCACGCTGCCGGTGCCGGACCACGGCCGCGACCGCCGCGTCGACGCCGGGACAGTCCAGGGCGACCCGGCGGATCTCCCCCAGGTGGGTACGCCGCCCCGCCAACCAGGTGATCTGGTCGTCGCCGTGTCCGTGGAACACGATGGTGCCGTCCTGGGCGTAGCTGCACACGTCGCCGGTGCGGAAGTAGCGTGTGCCGTCCCGTTGGACGACCAGGCGGGCGGTTTCCTCGGGTTGGTCGAAGTAGCCGCGCATGATCTGGTTGCCGCCGACCCAGAGTTCCCCGGGCAGGTCGGGCTGGTGGACCTCCACCCCGTCCTGCATGATCTTCGCGGTCATCCCCCGCAGCGGTCGCCCGACGGGGTACGCGGTGCTGCGGTCCGGGTCCTCCTGCGCGATCTCGTGGGTCAGGCAGAAGACCGTGGCCTCGGGTGGCCCGAAGGCGTGCACGACCCGGGCCCGGGGTAGTTGCCGCTTCCAGATGTTCAGCACGGCGGGGTCGCAGACCTGGGCGCCGGTCATCACCAGCTCCAGGCTCGGCAGCTTGGCCGGGGTGATCTGGCGCCCGTCTCCGGTGACCATGGCCAGGAGCATCGAGACCGCGATCAGATGCGTGATCCGCTCGCGGCCGAGCACGGCACGCATGACGGCACCGGCGGGGAGGCTGCGGAACTGGTGGACGAAGGCGCCCAGCGACAGGGGAAGGAACGTGTCCTCGAACGACACGTCGACGTTGAAGGGGGACAGGCTCAGCACCCGGGACTGCGGGGTGAAGCGGAGTACCTGGTTGTGGTTGCCGAAGTAGGCGAGGAGGCTGGCGACGCTGTTCTCCACTCCCTGGGGCTGACCGGTCGCCCCCGAGGCGAAGATGATGTACGCGGCGTCCTCCGGTCGATGGGCCACGGTAACGTGCTGCGTCACCGGCCCGGACAGGATCCCGGCCAGTTGGTCCGGGCCCAACCAGCGGTCGCCGGGTGCCACCGGCTCGCGGTCGTCCACCGCGATCACGACCGCCGGTCGCAGTCGCGTGAGCAGTCCGCGCAGCCGGTCCGTCGGCTCGGTGGTGTCGAGGGGGACGTAGACGGCGCCGCACTTCCAGACGGCAACGGCGAGGATGGGCATGACCGCGCGTTTCTCGGCCAGGACCACCACCCGGTCCCCCGCGCCGATCCCCTGGCCGGTCAGCCAGGCCGCAACCGCCTGGGCTCCCTGTTCGAGCTGGGCGAACGTGTAGCTGGTCGCTCCGTCGCTGATCGCCCTGCGGTCCGGCCACCTGCGGGCCGGGGCCACGAACAGGTCACCGAGCGCAGGGGGCGGGTTGGCCCCGTCGGCGGGATCGATCGACCACGGCGGCAGTGCCACCGCCTCAGCTCCGGCCACGACTGTCACCCCTGCCCTTCCGGTCGTCGGTACCGCACGGGGTTCACGTACCGGCCCTGTCGGCGGGCACGGAGGCCGGGGATTCCGGTTCGGCCACCCGCCCGACGGCCGCCGGGGCCGGTGTCTGTCCGGGATGGAACGCGGTCCTGGCTATCTGGTCCACGGCGCTGCGCGCGGATGCGAGCTTGCCCGCGTACAGGCAGAAGTCGTGCGGGAGATCCGGGAAGTGCTGATGCCGTACCGGGACGGACCGCTCGGCCAGGTGCTGCACCCAGGCGATTCCCTCGTCCCGGAGGACGTCGCAGCCGGCCGTCACGATCGCGCAGGCCGGCATGCGGGTCAGCTCGCCCGGTGACAGGGCGAACGGGTCGAAGGCGCGCTCCGCGAAGAAGGGTGCCAGGATCGATGTGAACAGTCGCATGGCGGTGCTGTCGAGGAAGTGGCCCGCACCGAACGTCCGGTAGGACGCGCGTTCCGTCCTCAGGTCGAGGACCGGGTAGATGAGCACGATGCGCGAGAAGACCCCGGGCAGGACCCGCAGGGCGAGGTAGAGCGCGAACAGCCCGCCGACGCTGTCACCGGCGATGGTGAGCTGCCGCCCCGCCAACGAGCGGCATCGTGCGGCAACGTGTCGCCCCAACTGCTCCAGCGACTGTTCGACGGTGTGTTCCGGCGCCTTCAGATAGTCGAACGCCTCCACGGGGGAGTGCAGGGTGTTCGCCAGCGACCGCAGGAAGGGCTGGAAGATGGCCGGCGAGTAGTAGACCATTCCGCCGCCGTGGATGTAGAGGACGTGGGTGGCATCGGCGGCCTCCTGTGCCGGCCGGACGATCTGCGAGTGCTCACCCGGGACGACGGATGCGCCGTCGTCCGGGTCGACCGTGCTGCCGAAGCGCCGGATCCACCGTTCGGCGTTCGCCCGGTCCTGTTCGAGCGAGCCGGTGGACGCCGGCACCGCCATGATCTTCCGGGCGGCGGCCAGGCGACCGAACTCGACGTTCATCGCCGGCAGGTCCGGGTCAGACATTGCCGTACCCGTCGACGGGCCCGACATCTCCGCCCGGGGAGAACACGAAGTGGGTGGCGGGCGAATCCTGGGCTGCCTCGGCGAGGCGGCGCATCAGCCGGTTCTCGTCCGTCTTGCCGGTCGAGGAGACCGTGAGTTCGGGTGACCAGGCGACGAGAGTCGGGCGCATGTACTCGGGCAGCAGGTCCACCAGCCGCTTCTCGACGTCGGTGACCACCGCGACGTCCGGTGCCATCACCACGAGGGCGATCACGTCGTGCCCGTGGTGCGGGACCAGCGCGACGGCGGCCCGTTCGACGCCCGGGCAGCCCAGCACGGTCTGTCGGATCTCACCCAGGTGGATCCGGCGCCCGGCCAGTTTCACCTCGTCGTCGTTACGGCCGTGGAACACGATGTCGCCGTTGTGGTCGTAGCTGCACATGTCGCCGGTGCGGTAGTAGCGGACGCCGTCGAGCTCGACCACGCGGCGGGCGGTCTCCTCCGGTTGGTCGAAGTAGCCGCGCATCACCTGCGCGCCGCCGATCCACAACTCGCCGACCCGGGCGGGTTCGTGGACCTCGGTCCCGTCGTCCACGATCCGTGCCAGCACGCCGCGCAGTGGCCGGCCGATCGGGTACGAGCTGATCCGCTCCGGGTCGGCCCGTGCGATCTCGTAGGCGGTGCAGACGATCGTCGCCTCGGTCGGCCCGTAGACGTTGATCACGCGCACGTCGGGGAGGTTGTCCTTCCAGAGGTTGATCACGCCGGGGTCGCAGACCTCCGCGCCGGTCATCACCATCTCCAGGCAGGGGAATTTCTCCCGCGTGACGTGCCGGCCGCCTTCGGTGATCATGGTCAGGAGGGTGGACACCGCGATCAGGTGGGTGATCCGCTCCCGCATGATGATCGCGCGCATGACGGCGCCGGCGTGCAGGCCACGGAACTGGTAGACGAACGCGCCCAGCGACAGGGGCAGCAGCGTGTCCTCGATCGACACGTCGAAGTGGAACGGGGACAGGCTGAACACCCGGGAGTCCGGGGTGAACCTGAGCACCTCGTTGTGGCTCCGGAAGTACGCGACCAGACTGGCGACGCTGATCTCGACGCCCTTCGGCTCTCCCGTCGAGCCCGACGTGAAGATGATGTACGCCGCGTCCTCGGGCTGCTGCGCCACGGTGGGCCGGTCCGGGGCCGGCCCCGACAGGATCGGGTCGAGCTGCGAACGGCCCACCCAGCAGACGTCGGGGACCGCCGGCTCCCGGTCGTCCAGCGCGATCACGACCCGTGGTCGCAGGCGGCCGAGCAGGTTGCGCAGCCGGGGGGCCGGCTGCGCGGCGTCGAGCGGGACGTAGACGGCGCCGCACTTCCAGATGCCGATGGCCAGCACGGGCATGATCGCGCACTTCTCGGCCAGGATCGCGACCCGGTCCCCGGCTCGGACGCCCTGCTCGACCAGCCCGGCGGCGAGGGCCCGGGCCTGCGCTTCCAGCTCGGCGAAGGTGAGTCCGTCGCGCCCGTCGTGTACCGCCGGGCGGTCCGGCCAGTTGGTCGCCGCCGCCCGGACGAGGTCACCGAGTGCGGGCGGCGGGAGGGCCCGGTCGGCGGGGTCGAGCGACCATGGCGGCAACGGTGTCGCGGACGCCGTCGAGGTGGCACTCTCCGTCACGGTGTCCTGCGCTCCTCGACGTCGTAGTGGAAGCGGACCTTGGCTTTGGCACTGGCGCCCATGCGCTGGTAGAAGCCGAGGCCGAGCTCGTTGTCCGGAGGGGTCTGCCACTCGGCCCAGCCGCACTGCCGGGCGACGGAGAACTCCCGCAGGCGGTCGAGGAACATCCGGCCGAGCCCCAACCCGCGATGCGACTCGCGGAGGTAGAGACAGTCCATGTACGCGAACCGCCGGGCGCTCCAGGTGGCGTGGTCGATGGTGACGGTCATGAAGCCGCAGGGCTCCCCGCTGTCCGTCGCGATCCAGCCGTGCAGCACCGTCGGCTCCGAGAACATCATCGAACGCCACCGCTCGACCTGGCCGTTCTCCTGGAAGTCGGCCTTCTCGTACGCCGCATGTTCGCGGCACAGCGCCAGCAGCGCGTCCAGGTGGCCTGGCTCGATCGGCTGCACCTGGAGGTCGCGGCTCACACCCACCCCGAGAAGGTCGTGGCCAGGTAGGCGTCGCGTGAGGCCTGGTCGAGCCGGCCCTGCGCCAGCACGGTGTTGACCCAGGCGTCCCGCTCGAACCTGATGACCTCGAGCTCCCAGACGCAGGCGATCAGGTCACGCTGGGCGAGGGGGGTGAACGTCGTGTCCCCTCCGGCGTCGACCGTCGAGCCGCGCACCCAGTGCTTGAGCATGTTGGCGTCGTACCACTGGCTCACCAGTAGGTAGTTGCCGTCCATTCCGTAGTGCAGGATCAGGAATCCGACAGGATGGTCGCCCGGTTGTGGCGCTTCGCTCAGCACCGCGGCGGCCTGTTGTTGCAGCCACTGCGGATCCGGGAAGATGGCGCTTCGCTCCGGCTCAGCGAACATCCCGTACACCTTCAGGACCCGACCGCAGACTTCAAGTGGCGGGTGCGCCGTGACCAGGCGCGGTGAGTACGTCAACTGGTTCACGTGACAGTGTTCCCCGCCCTCAGGCCGTCGACCATCTCCGTCATGCGCATATTCGCCCCCGTACTGCTCAGATCCTGTTAGGGCTGACGCGCCAATAAGACCATGGACATTGATCGATTGCAACCAGCAGTCGGAGTGACCCTTTCGACTGTGGCGACCGCCCGAAAAATGAGATGCATTCCGGGGCACCTGCGAGTATCGGCAGACTCCTTACGACCTGTCTGGGGTCAGGCGGAATGTCCGTTCGGAGAACTGGCACCTGATCCACCGGCCGCAGAGGCGCACCCGTTCGCCCGCACCCGGTCCCTCCGGCCGACGCGGCAACGCGGTCGTGAATCACGAAATGAACGACGACTCCTCAAGGGGATGATCGGAATTGCCGGTGCATCGTCCTGCACCGACGGCACCGGTCAGGCGTAGGCCACCGGAGCGCGCGCCACCACCGCCATGAACAGTGGCGACGGGCGTGAACGACCAACCGGAGACCCTCTCACGGACCCACGATTTTCCGGACGCTACCGATCGGATCCGACAGTTGCCCCGGCCGGAGCAAGGCCCTACGCTCACAGCGCGACGATCGACTCCCGGCCAACGTCCCACCAACGATGACCTGTCGGATTCTGGTCGTTGCATCCGATCAGGGTATTCGGTACACAGCAAACGCCCAGGATCACCGGCCGTGACATCTGCGCACGCCGACCCACCATGTGAAAGGCCCCTCGGAGTCGAGCGCGCCACCATCGGCGCACCGGTCTCGTAGTATCCGCTCACGACTATGTCGACGCCGACATCCGCACCGCCGGGACCATGAGGTGCGGAGTGTGGGCGGCGCTCAGGAGCGTTACGACGGAAGGACACGCATGCGATTCAGGGCACTGGCCGGGGTGCGGTCATCGGCTGCGGCGGCCTTCGGCGGACTCCCCGGCGGCTTCTGGTGGCTCTGGATCGCGCAACTGACCAACCGCGCCGCCAGCTTCGTGGTGCCACTGCTCGCGTTCTACGTCACCGACGAACTGCACCGCAGCGCGGCCCTCGCCGGCACCGTCGTAGCGGCAATCGGCGTCGGGGCGCTCGCGTCGGGGCCACTCGGCGGCGTCCTGTCCGACCGGCTCGGCCACAAGCCGACGCTGGTCGGTGCGCTGGCCGCCACCGCAGTGAGCCTCGTCGCCCTCCCCTACGCCCGCTCGTCGTGGGCCCTGCTGCTCGGCGCCTTCGTCGTCGGCGTGGTCAGCAACGCGACGCGGCCCGCCTTCAACGCGCTCATCGCCGAGGTGATCCCCCCGGCCGACCGGAACAGGGCCTACTCGCTCAACTTCTGGGCGATCAACATCGGCTACTCCGTGGCGATGCTCTCGGTCGGCCTCGTCTCCATCACCGGCTACACCGCCCTGTTCTGGCTCGACGGCGCCACCACCATGATCAGCGCCCTGCTCATCGCGACCCGGGTCGCCCGGCCACGCCCGTCCACCGAACCGACCGACGCCACGGAAGGCCGCGGAATCGGCGCCGTGCTGCGCGACCGGACCTTCCTGGCGCTCGTCGCCGCACAGTTCCTGGTACTCACGATCCTCGCGCAGTCCGAGAGCGGCCTGCCGATCGCGATGGACAACGACGGGTTCTCGCCCGGCGAGTTCGGACGACTGGCCGCGCTCAACGGGATCGTCATCGTCGTCGTCCAACTCCCGCTCACCCGCTACCTCCAGCGCTTCGGGGACGCGTGGGTCCTCGCCGGTTCGTCGGCGGTCATCGGGGTCGGCTACTCCCTGCTGCTGTTCGGCAGCTCCGCCTGGATCTACGCGCTCTCGATCGTGGTGTGGACCCTGGGCGAGATCGGCAACACGCCGACCAGCATCGCCCTCGTGTCACGCATCTCCCCCGCCCACCTTCGCGGCCGCTACCAGGGTGTCTACCAGGTCGCCTGGACGGGGTCGTCGGTGCTGGGGCCGCTGATCGGCGGATGGACGATCTACACCTGGGGCGCGGCGCCGCTCTGGTGCGGCTGCCTGGTCGTCGGCCTGGCAGCGGCAGCGGCGCAGCTACGCATCGGCGCCCGGCTCGGTCGACGCGCCGAGATCGTCGTGCCGGTCCGGCCGGAGCCCGAGTCGGCCACCACATAGGGTCACGCGGGGACGGTATGGGCCGGCACGGTCACCGGACCAGCATCGTGCCGTCCGGGTACGACAGCACCGCTCGTCTGTGGTCGGTGCTAGCCGCCGGGCCTGGCCTCAGGCGACGAAGGCGAGAGTGCGGCGCGGAACCGGGCCGCGACCGTGGCCACGGCGGCACGCAGCTCCGGGCCTTCCTCGACCGAGAAGTCGAAGGGGACAGCGGCCAGCCACTCCTGGGCGTACATCGCCGGGTTCCGGGTGCTGCCGACCAGGACGCACCGGTCGTCGCCGTCCGGTTCGAGGCGGCCCATCGACGGCCGGATCCACGGTGCCACCTCCTGCTGCGGGGCGTGGAACACCACGCGGGTCGGGTACTTCCAGCCTGCGCCGAGGTTCTCCTCCAGTGCGGCAACCGGATCCAGGTCCTCGGGCGGTGCGAAGCCGTGCGACAGCTGCCGCACGGCCCGGACCCGGTCGATCCGGTACGTGCGGACCGCGTCCGACCGGTGCGAGTGGCACAGCAGGTACCAGCGCCCGTAGCGCACCACGACCGCCCACGGGTCGACCTCGGCGTCCCACTCCTCGCCGCTCTCGCCTCGATAGGTGACCACGACCCGTCGCCGATCGGCGACGGCGGCGACCAGCGCGCTCGTGGTGGCGGGGTCAGCGCGGGCCGCATGGCGGTCAGGGGTGGCCGAGGCGTACGCCCGCAGCGCCGCCGCCTGTCGTCCGACGCTGTCGGGGAGAGCCCGGATGACCTTGGCCAGCGCCGAGCCGATCAGGTCGTCGGCGTCGATCGCGGCCGGCTGCCCGTCGAGCACGGCCATGACCAGGCCGAGCGCCTGCTCCTGGGTGAAGACGACCGGCGGTAGCCGGGTGCCGTGGCCCAGCCGGTAGCCGCCGTACGGCCCTCGGACCGATTCGACCGGGATGCCGGCTTCGCGGAGGATCTCGACGTATCGGCGGGCGGCCCGCTCCGTCACGCCCAGGAGGGAGGCGAGCTGGTCGGCGGTCGCACCGGGACGGGCCTGGAGGATCTCCAGGGTGCGGAGGGCCCGGGCGGTGGGGCTCGGACCGTTTCGCACAGCGGAGAGAGTACCGGAAGTAGAACGTCCGGAACCGCCGCTACGTTGCTCCCATGACTGCTGAACAGATCGTGCTCCTGGGTGGCCTGTGGCTCGACGGGTCGGTGTGGGCCGACGTCGTGAACGAACTGGGCGAGCGGGGCCGCCGGGCGGTACCGGTGACCCTGCCGGGGCAGGGCGACGGGAACAACTCGGCGACGCTGGCCGACCAGCTGACCGCGGTCCTTGCCGCCGTGGACGCGGATCCCGGCAGGTCGGTGCTGGTCGGGCACTCCGCAGCCTGCACCCTGGCCTGGATGGCGGCCGACGCGCGGCCCGAGCGCGTGGCCACGGTCGTACTGATCGGTGGGATCCCCTCTGGCGACGGGCAACCGTACGCCGACTTCTTCGAGATCAACGACGGGGTCATGCCGTTCCCCGGCTGGCGGCCGTTCGACGGGGCGGACGCGGCCGATCTGGACGAGCAGGCCCGGCAGGTTTTCGCGGCGGCGGCGATCCCGGTGCCCGAAGGGGTGGCCAGGGGCGTCGTACGGCTGACCGACGAGCGCCGGTTCGACGTTCCGGTCGTCATGGTGTGCCCGGAGTACACGCCTGCCGAGGCGCAGGAGTGGATCGCCGCAGGAGAGGTACCGGAGCTGACCCGGGCCACGCACGTCGAGTTTGCCGACATCGACTCCGGGCACTGGCCGATGATGACGCGGCCTGCCGAACTGGCGCGGATCCTCGCCTCGGTCTAGCCGGACCCGCAGACCGTACGCGTGGCCGTCGTGGCCTGTTCCCGGCCCGATCGCGGGAGACCCGGTGCCGGCCCGGTAACGGAACGGGCCGGCACCGTGACGCTGTCTGGTTCCGGGCAGGGTCGGTCACGTCGATTCGACGGGCAGCCACAGCTCGCTCCGGGCAACTGACGCTCGGCTAGTCTGCCGTCATGGTGCGCGCCGAGCTGGATGAGTTGATCGTCGCGGACGCGGACGCGCTGCGCGCGTGGTTGTCGGACAACCACGCCACGTCGCCCGGCGTCTGGCTCGCCCTGACCAGGAAGGGCGGCACGGTCACGACGCTGACCTGGCAGCAGGCGGTCGACGAGGCCCTGTGTTTCGGCTGGATCGACGGGCAGGCCCGGAAACGGGACCAGGAGACCTCCTCGATCCGATTCACCCCTCGCACGCCCCGTAGCTCCTGGTCCCAACGCAACGTCGGCCACGTGGCCCGGTTGGAGGCGCAGGGGCGGATGCTGCCTGCGGGCCGCGCCGCAGTGGAGGCCGCGAAGGCGGACGGGCGGTGGGCGGCGGCGTACGCCCCGCCGTCGGAGGCCGAGGTGCCGGCCGACCTCCTCGCCGCGATCGCCGCCGACCCCGCCGCCCAGGCCATGTTCGACGTACTCACCAAGACCAACCGGTTCGCTCTCATCCACCGCCTCAACGCCGTCAAACGGGCGCAGACCCGTGAGCGGAAGATCAGCGAGTTCGTCGCCATGCTGGCCCGCCACGAGACGATCCATCCGCAGAAGGCCAAGCCGGCGACGTCTCCGTCGTCGACCGCTTCATGAGCAGATGGGCATGCCACCCACCGGTTGCCGCACCGTGCCGGTGATCGTCGCGCCCGGCACCGGTCTGGGATGCTTCGCGCATGCCTTCCTACCCGCCCACCTTCTCCGACCAGGTCGTCGCACAGCCGGCCCAGGCCCAGTTCGAGGCCTTCCTCGACGAGCACCGCAACGCCCTCAATGGTTGCCTGGACGGGCTGACCGAGGAACAGGTACGCCGGTCGTTGGTGACTTCCCGGACCACGCTGCTGGGTCTTGTGAAGCACGCGACCTTCGTCGAGAGGGTCTGGTTCGACGAAGCCGTCACGTGCCGGTCGCGCGCTGAGATCGGTATCCCCGCCACGGCGGACGAGTCGTTCGTCCTCGACGACGGCGACACGATCGCCACCGTCCAGCACGCACACCGCGTGGCCTGCGAGGCATCGCGTCGTGCGACGGCGTCCCTGGGTCTGGAGGATGTCCTGCACGGGCACCGACGGGGTCCGGTGCCGCTGCGGTGGGTGTATCTGCACGTGCTGCGTGAGCTCGCCCAGCACTGTGGGCACGCGGACATCCTTCGGGAACAGCTCGTCAGCGGGTAGCGCACGGACGTCGACTCGTGCCACCTGCAGGCGTCGCCGGTGGCCGCGATGGTGGTGCCCGGTCTATGTTCGCTGGTATGACTGGCCAGATCACGGCAGCACAGTTCCACGAGGCCGACGGTGTCGAGGACTGGCGCTGCGTCTACCATCTGGTCTCGGCCTGCTTCACGACCGGTTCACTCGCCAGCGGCCTTGCGCTCGTCGATGCAATCGGCCGGCTGGCCGACGAGACCGAGCAGCGGTATCTCACCATCGACCTACGCGAGGCTGGCGTCACCGTGTCTCTCGGGCTGCGCGACATAGCGCTGGCCCGACGGATTTCTGCCGCCGCCAGGGATCTGGGCATCTCGGCCGACCCGGCTGCTGTGCAGCTCGTCAACGTCACCCTCGACGCACTCGTGGGACCGGAGGTGCTGCCGTTCTGGCGTGCGGTGCTGGGTTACCGCCAGATCGGCGAGGACTACCTGTCCGACCCGTCGCGCCGGGGGCCGGGGTTCGGGTTGCAGCAGATGGACACCGTGCGTCCGCACCGTAACCGGATGCATCTCGATGTCGCCGTCCCGCATGATCAGGCGCAGGCCCGCATAGCCGCCGCCCTGGCCGCAGGCGGCCGGCTGGTCTCCGATGCGCACGCGCCGATGTGGTGGGTCCTGGCCGACGCCGAGGGTAACGAGGTGTGCATCGCCACCTGGCGTGGACGGTAGCGGGCGGAATCCGCCCGCTACGGCGCGGGTTGCCGGGTGCTCGGGTCCGTCTGAACCGGCTGCTGTCTAACGGGTGTCGACCGGTGCGGGAAGGTCGGTTTCCGCGTCGATCACCAGCTCGACCTGATCCACGTAGGCGCGTACGTCGTGGTCCGGGTCCGCGTCCCACGGCAGGTCGACGACCACCGACGCCGAGCGTCCGTTCGACTCGTTCAATGCCCCGAGGATGGCGCCCCGGCGGAGTCCGACCATGACCGACACGCACCGGGCGGGTTCCTCCGCCTCGGAGGGCGTCACGGTCGGCCAGTACCCGTCCTCAGCGATCCAGGAGACCGTCTGGCCGGCATACCGAACGTCCGTCAGCCGGCCCGGACGGTGTTCCACGAAGCGTTGCACGGCTCGCCGCGTCGGTGCCGGGTACTCCGGTCGCACGCCGAGGGCGAGGTCGACCATGGCCGGTTCGAGGGGGCGGCCGGTGGCGAGATGCCACAGCACCATGATCGCATCGCCGGGGAGGCGGGCGGCCACCTCCATGAGCACCGGCTGCCCGTCGCGGAGCCGGAACTCCGCGTGGGTGATGCCGCTGTCGAATCTCAGCGCCTTCAGCACCGCCGCGTTCGCCGCGATGAGGGCGTCCGCCTGGGCGAGTGGCAGCTTGGCGGGACTGGTGTGGCCGATCTCGGTGAAGAACGGGCTGCTGTCCTCGTTGGTGATCTTGGCGGTGACGCCGCTCCACAGCAGCTCGCCACGGTGGACCAGTGCCTCGACCGAGAACTCCGGCCCGGTGACGAGTTCCTCCACCAGAATCGCCTCGTCCGGCCCGTACTCGGTCAGCGCGGCGCGCAGTTCCGCGTCGTTCGAGACCCGGACGACACCCGAGCTGAACATCCGCCCCGCCGGTTTGACGACGCACGGGTACACGTCGGACGTCACGGCGTCGCGCTCGTGGGGAGCGAAGGCCCGCCACGACGGTCCGTGGGCACGCAGGACGACGCGCTGCATGACCTTGTCACGGCACACCCGCGCCGCCCAGGTCCCGGGGCTCGGCAGGGCCAGCGCCTCGGCAAGGACCGCGCACGCATCGACGAAGACCTCGCCGCTGCAGATCACACCACGCACGTCGAAGTTCGTGATCCAGTCCTGCACCCCGGCCAGCACGGTGTCGATCGCGGCGTCGGGGAGCTGGCGGACCGCTTCGATCCGGGACAGCGGATGTGCGCCGTCCTCGATGTGTCCGGTCAGTCTCGCCAGGTCGGTCGAGGGTCCGACGATGACCAGTGGCACCAACCCGCGTTCGGCGATGTCGGTGATCAGGCGGTGCTGGCGGGCCAGGGCCGCCAGGTCGCTCATGACGATCACGGCGGGTGGGCGGTCGCTCTGACGGTTCAACAGGACTCCTCCAGTCGGGTGTCGTCTGATGCGGCCGCGACGGCACTGGAGCCTATGCGGCATGGTGTGGCAGTGCGTCGTTCGCGGCGCTGACCGCACCTCGGCTGGTCAACGGGCTGTCCTCGCCTGGATACGCAAAGTCTAGCGCGCATCAGGCTACGACAGTGACTGCCATGGATCAAGGAGCGTGGGTGCGGCAGGGCCTCCGGAGCCACCACACCCGCGATTCCGGACGTCTCGTCCCCTGCCGACGTCGGGTCCGTTCACCGGTCGCGGAGCCGGCTCCGTATCCGCAGGCCGAGCAGGACCGCCTCGATCGTCAGGATCGTCGCCGGTCCGCCGAGGTCGACGTACGGGTCCGGTGGCGCGGAAGGGTCGGTGAGCGAGGCGTGCAGCCAACTCGCACCGAAGACGACCCAGCCGAGGTCGAGGACGAAGTACGGCACCGACACCGTGCTCACCTCCAGGTCGATTGAGCCGAAGCCGCGCACCCCCATGACGTAGGTACCGCGCACGGCCAGGGTGACCGGCACCGCCGTCAGGGCCAGCCCGCCGGCCAGGAGCAGCAGCGACGGCAGGAGCCCGTCGGCCGGGTCGCGCAGGATCGCCGCTGCCCCGGCTGCGGTCAGGAACGTCGCGAACATCTGGATCAGCAGGTCGCGCAACGCGCCCGTCAGATTGGCGAAGAATCCGCTCCAGCGCGGCACATCCGGCCTCCGGTCGTCACGTGTGGAGTCCGATGATGCTACGGCCGGTCCAGCGTCCCGGGAAGACGTCCGCGACCTGCTGCGGGTCCACCGCCGTTGTCGCAGTAGGCGGATCCGGCGCAGCCGTACGTCTGCCGCTCGGGCGGTGACCGGTCGGCGTGGTCAGGACACGGTGAGGACGGCCTTGCCCCGGGCGTGTCCCTGCTCCACGTGGCGCATGGCGTCGGCCGCGTCGGCCAGGGGGTAGGTCCGGTCGACGACCGGGGTGAGTGTGCCGGCCTCGATGAGGGCGGTGACGGCGAGGAGGTCCTCGCGGGTCGGCCCGGCCGGGGCCGCCGGGAGGATGACCCGGAGGTGCTGCCGGGCGAACGCGTTGACGGCGGTGAGTCGCAGCATGGCGCCGATGGGCCCGAACACCTGGCCGGGTGCGCCGCCGCCGTTGGCCACGAGGGTCCCCGTCGGGGTGAGCGCCCGGCGTAGCCGGCTCAGCGGGTGGTTGCCCACGTTGTCCAGGATCACGTCGTAGTGCACGCGGCCGTCGGTGAAGTCCTCCCGGGTGTAGTCGACGACGTGCGCGGCGCCCAGCGAGTGCACCAGCTCGACGTTGCGGGTGCTGCACACCCCGGTGACCTCCGCGCCGAGGGCTGCGGCGGTCTGCACGGCGAACGTGCCCACGCCACCGCCGGCGCCGTTGACCAGCACCCGCTGTCCCGCCCGGGTCCGGCCCACGGTCCGGATGCCGCGCAGGGCGGTCACCGCCGCCATCGGTACGGCTGCGGCCTGCGTGAAGGTCAGGCTGGCGGGCTTGGGTACCAGCAGGTCGGCGGTGGTGCAGGCGTACTCGGCGAAGGAGCCCGGGCAGAAGCCGAGCACCTCGTCGCCGGGCTGGAGTCCGTGCACGTCGGCGCCGACCGCGGCGACGTGTCCGGCCGCGTCGATTCCGGCCACCCGGGACTTCGGCCGGGTGAGTCCGACGCCGGGGGTCAGTCGCGCGACGAACGGATCGCCGCGCATCATGTGCCAGTCGTACGGGTTGAGTGCGGCGGCGCGCACCCGCACCAGCACCTGGTTGGCGCCGACCTCGGGACGGTCGGTGTGGGTCAGGCGCAGGACGTCCGGCGGGCCGAAGCAGTCCTGAACGATCGCCTTCATGGTTCTCCTCCATCGCCTCGGGAGCTGACGTCTTCCACGCCGGGTACGGCCCTGGCCGGTGTGCGGCGGGACAGAGGTGTACGGCGTACACCTTCACTGAGCACGGTAGGTGTACGCCGTACACCTGTCAATGGGTGAGGTGGACGTGCGGAGGTGGGAGATCAGTCAGATGTCGCCGTGACCCTTACCGGCGGGTCAGCTCCGGGCCCGGAGTCGGTCGAGGCCGTCCAACGTCAGGTCCAGCGCGAACTCGAACTCGAACTGGTCGTCGCAACCCGAGCCGACGACGGAGTCCCGGTCATGGGCGACCGCCATGGCCAGTTCGGTGATGTGGGGGTAGCGCGCGGCCATCTCCTCGGGTGCCGGCGCGTCCGGATCCGGCTCGCCGCCGGGCCGGTCCTCGAACAGCTCCTGCGAGAAGCCCAGCAGACGACTGCCCATGACGTGCAGCGCGTGATGGACCAGGTCGATCGAGAAGCCACCGGCCCGGAAGACCCCGATCATCGAATCCAGGTACGCCAGCACGGCCGGAGTGGGAGTGGTCCGCGCCTTGGTCCGCGACTCGATGACCCCGGCCGCCCACGGGTGGCGCAGCAACATGCGGCGGGCCGACAGGATCCGCTGGCGGACGGCGGTCTTCCAGTCGGTCCCGCCTGCCGGCGGGTCGACCTCGCCGACCACGACATCGATCATGCCGTCCAGCAGCTCGTCCTTGTTGGCCACGTGCTTGTACAACGCCATGGGCACGACGCCGAGCGCCTGCGCGATTCGGCGCATGCTGAGCGCGTCGACGCCGCCTTCGTCGGCCAGGGCGACAGCGGTGTCCAGCACCCGCTGCCGGCTCAGGGGTGTGCGGGACCGCGCGGCGGCGTCGGCCTGCGTGGCCATCTCCACCACTCCTCTCGTGCCGGCAGGCCCGAAGTGACTCGTCCCTCCTGCCGGGCGCCCGGTGCCACCAGACTGTACGTCACCGGTGGCGTACGCCGTACACCGTTCTCCGTCAGGCCCGGTCACCATCGTGGTCGATCCTCTCGCGGGCACGGAAGGCGGTGGGCGGTGCGTCTCCCCCGCCGTCCTGGTCAGCGGAAGGCGGCGTGCCCGGTCAGCACCTGACCGATGATCAGCTGGTGCACCTCGGAGGTGCCCTCGTAGGTGAGCACCGACTCGAGGTTGGCGGCGTGCCGCAGCACCGGGTAGTCGAGGGTGATCCCGGCCGCGCCGAGGATGGTCCGGCACTCGCGGGCGATGGCGATGGCCTCCCGTACGCTGTTGAGCTTGCCCAGGCTGATCTGCCGGTGGTCGAGGGTGCCGGCGTCCTTGAGCGCGCCGATCTGCAACGCCAGCAGCATCCCCTTGCCCAGTTCCAGCCCCAGGTCGGCCAGCTTGAGCTGGGTGGCCTGGTACGCGGCGAGGGGCCGGTCGAAGATCTGCCGGCTGCGGGCGTAGGCGACCGTGGTCTCCAGGCAGTCGTGGGCGGCGCCGAGCGCGCCGAAGACGATGCCGAAGCGGGCCTCGTTGAGACAGGACAGTGGCCCGGACAGGCCGGCGGCCTCCGGCAGCATCGCGTCGGCGGGCAGCCGGACGTCGTCGAGGACGAGTTCCGAGGTGACCGAGGCCCGCAGGGAGAGCTTCCGGGTGATCTCCGGGGCGCTGAAGCCCGGGGTGCCGGCGGGTACGAGAAAGCCACGGATGCCCTCGTCGGTGCGGGCCCACACCACGGCGACGTCCGCGACGGAACCGTTGGTGATCCACATCTTGGTGCCGTTGAGCACCCAGTCGCTGCCGTCGCGGCGGGCCCGGGTCCGCATGCCGGACGGATCGGAGCCGAAGTCCGGTTCGGTCAGCCCGAAGCAGCCGATCGCCTCGCCCGCGGCCATCCGGGGCAGCCACCGTTGTTTCTGCTCCTCGGACCCGAACCGCCAGATGGCGTACATGGCGAGCGATCCCTGCACCGACACCAGGGAGCGCAGCCCGGAGTCGCCCGCCTCCAGTTCGAAGCAGGCCAGGCCGTACGCGACGGCGGAGGTGCCGGCGCAGCCGTACCCGTCCAGGTGCATGCCGAGGACGCCGAGTTCGCCCAGTTCGCGGGCCAGGTCCCGGACCGGCAGGTGGCCCTGTTCGTACCAGGTGGCGACGTGCGGGCGGATCCGGCGGTCGACGAATCCGCGTACGGCGGCCTGGAGTTCCCGGGTGTCGGCGTCGACGAGGGTGTCGACGCCGAAGTACGTGAGTGTGGGCGCGGGAACGGGCAGGGTCACGGTGCGGTTCCTTCCGGGGCGGGCAGGTGTGCGAGCACGCCGCGCGCCACGGCGACGGCCATCGCGTCCAGCGCGTCGTGGGTCATCGCGGCCATGTGCGGGGT